>NZ_JANIJY010000019.1:0-61047 GCF_024580695.1 Brevibacterium sp. 91QC2O2
TTCCGAACCCGGAAGCTAAGCCCGATTGCGCTGATGGTACTGCATGCGGGAGTGTGTGGGAGAGTAGGTCACCGCCGCAATTAATTTAATATCTGATGGTCTTCTGGCTTGTAGCCACCCCGTGTGGGTGTGCTCGCCAGGGGGCCATCAGTGCATTCACGGGCGGGTGTGTGGACCCGTCCGCCCGGCTGTGTGTTTGCCCGGTTTGGTGTCGGGGTCACTTCTGTGGGAGTGGCTGGTTGGGAGTGCCCAGGGGGAGTGGCTCCACACATGCGTGCGTGGCAGCAAAACTCGTGGGTTTTGCTGCCACCGGTGCACGTGTGGAGCCACCACCAGCAGAGGCGGAGGTTCAGAACTCCTGATAGCGGCGGGGGTCCTGATCCCTCAGCCGGCCGTCGGGCCGGCCCAGTGCGGTGATCGCTTCTACCTCTGCCGGAGTGAGCTCGACTTGTGCGGCTGCGAGATTCTCCGCTTGGCGCGAGGAGTTGGCCGACTTCGGGAGGGGCAGTGACCCTATCGCCAGATGCCAGGCCAGGAGTACCTGTGTGGGCGTGACTCCGTGGGCGCCGGCGGCGGCGAGTACGGGCGCCGCGGAGGTGACGTCATTGCCCCGCCCGACCGGTGACCACGCCTCTGTGATGATTCCGTGGTCGGCGTTCCACTGCAGCTCGTCGACCTGGGGAAAGTACGGATGCAGCTCGATCTGATTGACTGCGGGCAGCACGCCCGTTTCACGTTGTAGCCGCTCGATGTGTTCTGGCAGGAAGTTGGAGACTCCGATGTGCTTGACGAGCCCGCGTTCCTGCGCGCTGATGAGCCCTTGCCAAGCCTGGACGTAGAGGTCTTCGAGCGGGTTGGGCCAGTGAATCAGGTAAAGGTCGATGTGGTCCAAGCCCGTGCGCATGACCGATTCCTCGACGGTATACTCCACCTGGTCCCGCGCATGGTGGCGCCCGGGGAGTTTCGAGGTCACGATGATCTGGTCGCGTGGTACCTGGCTGGCACGGATGGCGCGTCCGATCGCGCCCTCGTTCTCGTAGTTGAACGCCGAGTCGAGAAGGCGGTACCCGTTCTCCAACGCCGAGATCACTGCGCGGGCGCCTTGGCTGCCTCGCAGGTTGTATGTTCCGAGTCCGATCTCCGGTAGTTCTAGGCCGTCATGAGCCCGCATGCGCTTCGTCCTTTCGCTAGGATCCGGTTCTACGTCTATCCTAGACAGGTGGCCGTAGATTCGTCCGGGTCCACTGCAGGACCCGGCCCAGGAACAAGTTCACCGAGTGTCGTCTTCTTCACCGGTGCTGGTATCAGCACGGCCGCGGGCATTCCCGATTTCCGTGGTCCCGCCGGGGTGTGGACGTGTGATCCCGATGCTGAGCGGACTTCGACCCTGTCGCTTTATTTATCGGACGAGGCCGTGCGGCGGGCCGCCTGGCAGCGTATTGCGGCCTCGCCTGTGTGGAAGGCGGCACCGACCGCCGTTCATCGCGCGATCGCCTCTGAACTCGTCCGTGATCCCCGCGCCGTGGTCATCACACAGAATACCGATGGCCTTCACCAACTGGCCGGCGTCCCGGCTGATCGGATCATCGAAGTTCACGGCAGCCTCCGGCGCTGGCGCTGCGAATCCTGTGCTGCAACCGGCGAGATGATGGACATGGTCATTCGCGTTCGCGCGGGTTCCGCTGATCCCCGCTGCCCGGAGTGCGGAGGTATTGTCAGAGCCCGCACCATTCTATTCGGCGAGGCCCTCGACGCCGCGGTGGTGGATCGGGCCTTCGAGCTGGCCGCCGGATGCAGCGTGCTCTTGGCACTGGGCACATCACTTACAGTGGCGCCGATCGCCGAGCTTGTCCCGACTGCCGTCCGAGCCGGAGCCCGAACCGTCATCGTCAATGCTCAGGCGACGCCCTACGACTTCCTTGTCTCGACCGTGGTTCGTGGCAATGTCCAGACCGAGCTGGCCGGCCTGCTGTCCGCTTCGCAGTAGTGGTCCCGAGTGTGGACCGTCCTGTCGAGCTCCGCGGTGGAATTGGCCACATCGGGGGAATAGGCCGGGTTCGGGTGAGGGCAGGCGGGCTCGGAGCAACTAGAATAGGTAGAACCCGGGTTCGGGTCCGCGAGCATTAGCTCCCCAAGGGCCGCAGGGACAACGGGAAGTCAGCAGTCCAATAGGGAGTAGCGTGCCGAAGTCAGACGATCGCCGGTCATACGGAGACGGACAATCACAGAACAGGGGCCGGGGTCAGCGCCGCGGTGACGGCCCGAAGAAGTACAACCGTTCCGATAACCGGGGAGATCGCTCGTTCGACCGGCGGGGTGAGGACAGGCGGGATCGCCGGGACGGCCGTCCGTCCGGTGACGGGCGTCGCTACTCGGACAATAGGCGCGGCGGTTCGGAAGGTCGTGCTGAAGGACGCCGCGATTTCGATCGCCGGGGCTCCCAAAGGCGTGATGATCGCGGATTCGGGACGGCGCGTGACAACGGCGGTTACCGTGATGACAAGCGCGGCGGCTACCGCTCGGATGATCGGCGCACCGATCAGAGGAACAGCGGCGGTGAAGAACGCCGTTTCGACCGTGATCGGAAGTTCTCCGGTGACAGGCGTGACGACCGTCGTGGTGGGGGCCGCGGGTTCTCCGGCGACCGCCGAGACGATCGGCGCGATAATCGTCGCGACGGTGACCGTCGCGATACTCGATTCCAGCGCGACGACCGGCGCAATGGCGCGGACCGGCGTAATGAGCGCTTCGACGACCGCCGTGGTGGCGACCGGCGGCGTGACGATCGGTCCCGTTTCGACGGCGATCGCCGCTTCGACGACCGTCGGAACAAGCGTGAGGGCTTCGAACGCCGCGACGACTTCCGCGGCGACCGCCGTAACGGCTCTGACCGTGGACCGCGTCGCTTCGACGGCGATCGCAGGCACGATGATCGGCGCCATGACGATCGCCGAGGCAATGATCGCCGTTTCGACGACCGGCGCGGCAATGACCGCGATTACCGCGGTCGCGGGGACGACCGGCGGTTCGATGACCGCCGCAACAATCAGCACGACCGCGGCGATGACCGTCGCGGATTCCGGGATGACCGGCGCGGTAACGGCGGCGAGGGTCGTCGGTTCGACGACCGGCGCAAGCACGACGGTCGATTCGACCGCGGCAACCAGGACCGACGCGATGACCGGCGGGGCCGGGATTTCAAGGACCGCGGTCCCCGTTCGGACGGGCCGCGCAACCGTGATGACTGGAAGCGTGGGGACAAGAAGCACTTCGAGGACCGTCCGCACAAGCCCAAGCGCATTGAGCCGGCCCTGCCCGAGGACATCACCGGTCGTGAGCTCTCCGGCGAGGTCCGCTCACAGCTGCGCCCGCTGGCCAAGGAGAATGCCGAGGTCGTTGCACGGCAACTGGTCGCCGCCGGTCGGCTCATCGACAGTGACCCCGAGGCCGCGCGGGAATTCGCGCAGGCGGCGGTCAACCGTGCGGGGCGGATCGGCGTGGTCCGCGAAGCTCTGGGCCTGGTCGCCTATGAACTCGATGATTACGACACCGCGCTACGAGAACTGCGCACGCACCGTCGGATCACCGGATCCAATGACAATCTGGCCCTGATCCTCGACTGCGAACGCGGACGGAAGAATCCGGCGAAGGCCCTTGAACTGTTCGAGGAGATCGACCGTTCCACACTCGGTGATGAGGAATGGGTGGAATGTGTGATCGTTGCCGCCGGCGCGCACACCGATGCCGGGAACATGCAGGGTGCCAGGGACCTGATCGAGGCCCAGGGGTTCACCGGTCACAAGCCGGCTGCCATCGTGCGCCTGCTGTCGGCCTACAGTGATCTGCTGCGCATGACCGGTGAACGCGAACTGGCCGATAAGTACGAGGAGCTGGCCCGCCGTACTGCTAAGTCCAATGAGGTCGTCTTCGGCGATGAGGAGATCGACCCGAACGAGGGTGTCGAGATCTTCACCGTCGAAGAAGAGCCAGATGAAGAGGAAGCAGCGGAGCTCGCACCGGCCGAAGACGAGTCCGCGGGCCGGCAGGACACGGATGCCGAGGCCGTGCAGTCCGAACCCGCGCAGCAAGATCAGGGCCAGGCTCAGGTCGAGGAGACGGTCGATGCGGAGTCGACCACGGACGAGCCCGCGCAGCCGGAAGCCATTGTCGAAGTGGAGCAGTCCGGCTCCCAGCCCGCCGCCTCCGAATCCGCCTCGCCTTCACCCTCCTTCGCCCAGGAAGTCGAGGACGAGGTCGACGAGATCCTGCGCGAGGCCGGACTGGCCGAGGACTGATTCCCTTAGGGCCCCGGCCCCGAACGTACGGAGTTGAAACACAGGTGATCACCCGCTCTGCCCTCGAACCCGACCTGGTCATGCTCGACCTCGACGGGGTCGTCTACCACGGCAGTCGCGCCGTCGTGGGAGCCGTACCGGCATTGCGCGACTTCGCCCGTCGCGGTCTGCCCTATGCGTTCCTGACGAATAACGCCTCGAGGTCTCCGGAGACGGTGGCCGAGCAGATCGCGGAGTACGGCGTGCCCGTGCACCCGGCCCAGGTGCGCACCTCGGCCCAGGCCGTGGCGCAGGCCCTGGCCCAGCGCCTTCCGGTGGGGGACCCGGTTGCCGTATTCGGTGCCCCGGCTCTGGCCGAGGCCGTGGACCGGGCCGGGCTGCGGGCCGTACAGCCGGAGGACCTGCCGTCGGAGGCGCGGCTCTTGGAGCAACCGCCGGCGGCGATCGCCATGGGGTATAGCGCGCAACTGCGCGCCGGGGACCTGCGCGCGGCGATTTCGTGCGTACGCGCTGGGGCGGGCTTCTGGGCGACGAACCCCGACCCCTCGGTACCGGGTGAACATGGCGTTTATCCGGGCAACGGGACCTTCGTCGATATCGTCGAACGGTTCACCGGGGTGCCGGCGCGGATCGCGGGAAAACCCGCGCCCGTCCTACCGCAGCAGGTCATCTCCGAATACCGCGCAGTGCGCCCGGTCATGGTCGGGGACAGATGTTCGACGGATATCGCAGCAGGTCGGGCAGCCGGCTGTCTGAGCGTTCTGGTGCTCACTGGCATCGACGACGTGCACGCCGCGCTGCAGGCGCCGGCGGAACAGCAGCCCGATAGAATCGTGGCGGACCTGCGGGACCTGCTGCGCCCCCTGCCCGCAGTCGAGGTGTCCGGCGACGCGGCGGCCTGCGGCAGTTCCAGCGCCCGGCTGGTTGCCGGTCGGATCGAAGCGCTGGGACCGGCCGAGGGTGCTGTGCAGGCGGCCCTGGCCCTGAGTCGAGCACGCGGTGGGCTGCCACTGGATCCGGGTAACCTGCCCCGGCGCTTCACAGGGGAGGAGCTTCATGACGAATGACCACATGCGGACCCAGACGGAACCCACCGACCGGGACTCCGCCGGCTTGGGGCCCTGGCGGACCGAACTCGCCGAGCTGGCCGTGCCCCAGGACCCCAGGGCACTGGTGCGCGGCGCCCATGGGCTGATGGATCGTCTGGAAGCGGAGCTGAGAGAGCTGTGAGCGGTCTCAGACTCGACTCGGCCCTGGTCGAGCGCGGACTGAGCACCTCGCGCAATCGCGCAGCGCGGGAAATCGCCGCCGGCAATGTGCTCGTCGACGGCAGCCGGATAGTCAAACCGGCGCACCGCGTCGACGGAACGAGCCGGATCGAACTGCTGGCCGAGGACCCCTGGGTGGCCCGCAGCGCGCACAAACTGTTGGGCGCGATCGACGCCTTCGACCTGCGCCCCCGGATCGCCGGACGGATCTGCCTGGACGCCGGCGCTTCGACAGGTGGCTTCACCCAGGTGCTCCTGCACCACGGGGCCCGCCTGGTCCACGCGGTCGACGTCGGGCACGATCAGCTGCACCCCATACTGCGCGCCGATGCGCGCGTGCACGAACTCTCCGGTCACAACCTGCGCGAAATGACACCGGACTGGTTGGGCGCGGATCAGCCGGTGGACCTGATCTGCGCCGATGTCTCCTTCATCTCCCTGACTCTGCTGATCGCCCCACTGCTGGGCGTCCTGGCCGCCGAAGGCCGGATGGTGCTCATGGTCAAACCGCAGTTCGAGGCCGGGCGGGGCGCCCTGGACAAACACGGCGTGGTGACCGACCCGCGGCGGCGCGCCCAGGCCGTGGCACAGGTGGCCGAAGCCGTGTGCACAGCCGGTGGTGCGGTGGCCGGATGGGCACACTCGCCGCTGCCGGGGCCTGCGGGGAATAGGGAGTATTTTCTCCTAGTGGCACCTCATTCACTAGGATCGCAGGGTGAGGAACCCGCGCGCATAGCCAGCGCCATCGTGAAGGAGGGATAGTGGATCGCAGCATCGTATTGGCCCTGCACCCGCATCGGGAGGCGGCCCGCAGAGCGGCTCTGACCGTAGCGACGATGCTTCAACGCGAAGGCATCACACCGGTCATGTTGGCCGGCGAGCACGCGGCCCTGATCAGCTACACCGGCCCAATCGACACCCACATCCATGTGGTCCCCGACGATTACATGTCGGGCACACAC
This sequence comes from Brevibacterium sp. 91QC2O2, assembly GCF_024580695.1. Taxonomy (NCBI): domain Bacteria; kingdom Bacillati; phylum Actinomycetota; class Actinomycetes; order Micrococcales; family Brevibacteriaceae; genus Brevibacterium; species Brevibacterium sp. 91QC2O2. The sequence goes on from NZ_JANIJY010000019.1 coordinate 6,526, forward strand.
GGCGATTCGGAACTCGTCATGGTGCTCGGCGGGGATGGCACCATGTTGCGCGCCGCCCGCCACTTTCATGCCTCGCAGGTTCCGATCATGGGCATCAACCTGGGACACATCGGCTTCCTGGCCGAGTCGGAGCGCAAGGATCTCAAAACGGCGGTGCACCGGGCTGCGAACCGCGAATACACCGTAGAGGCGCGGATGGCCGTGGACATCACGGTCAGTCACGGCGACGAGGTGATCCACCAGGACTGGGCACTCAACGAGGTCACTTTGGAGAAGAACCGGGAGACCGCCATGATCGAGGTGGTCGTCGGCGTCGACGCCCGCCCCGTGTCGTCCTTCGGCTGTGATGGCGTCATCCTGGCCACGCCGACGGGTTCGACGGCCTACGCATTCTCCGCCGGCGGGCCGATCGTATGGCCGGAGGTCGAGGCGCTGCTCATGGTGCCGATCAGCGCCCACGCGTTGTTCGCCAAACCGCTGGTCGTATCGCCGTCGTCGCGGCTGGGCGTTGAATACCTCGATCGGCGCCCGGCGGTTCGGGCCAGCCTGTGGTGCGATGGTACACACACCTTCGATGTGCCGCCGGGCAGCAGGCTCGAGGCGGTCCGCTCCGCGGCCCCCGTGCACTTCGCCCGGTTGAACCTGGGACCGTTCACCGATCGATTGGTCGCCAAGTTCCAACTGCCCGTCGCCGGCTGGCGTGGGCCCCAGGACGCGGCATGATCCAGTCACTGGGGATCGACAACCTGGGCGTCATCACCCACACCGAGGTCGAGGTGGGCCCGGGCCTGACGGTGGTCACGGGGGAGACCGGTGCCGGCAAGACGATGTTCGTCACCGCGCTGGGCCTGCTGATCGGCGGGCGGGCCGACTCGCATGCTGTGCGGGCAGGGGCGAAGCGCGCCGTCGTCGAGGGTGTCTTCGACATCACCGGGATGGACTCGGTGCGGGAGCGGGTCGCCGACGCCGGCGGCGAGGCCGACGACGAGTTGATCGTCAGCCGCCAGATCGTGCCGGGGGGCCGGGGCAGGGCCACCGCGGGAGGACGCACGGTGCCGATGGGGGTACTGGCCGAAGTGGGCCAGGAACTGGTCAGCATGCATGGCCAGACCGAACAGCTGCGGCTGAAGTCCACGGCCCGGCAGCGCGAACTGCTCGACGGCTTCGGCGGGCGGGAACTTGCCGGGCTGCTCGCGGATTACCGTGCCGCCTATGCCCGGTGGCGGGATCTGCGGGCCGAGGACGAACGCCTGCGAGAGACCTCGGTCGAACGCGCCGGGCGCATCAACTTCCTGGAGTCCGCCCTCGAGGCCATCGACGCGGTGCGCCCGGCCCCTGGCGAGGACGCCGAGCTCAAAGCTCTGGCGGCCAAGCTCGCAGCGGCGGAATCCCTCAAACAGTCGGTCGGAACGGCCCACGCGTCTCTGGTGGGCGACGACTTCGCCGAAACGGAGAACGTCTCCGACCTACTCGGACGTGTCGCCGCCGACCTGGAACGGGCTGCCGCCGATGACGAGGCCCTGGGCGAACCGGCGGCCCAGGCCACCGATCTGTCGATTCGGGCCGCCGACCTGGGCGCGGAACTCAGCGCCTACCTCCAGGGCTTCGACGACTTGGAGGGCGCGTCCCTGCAGGAAACGGAGGAACGCCGGGCACAACTGGGATCCCTGGCAGCCTACGGCCCCGACGTCGAGGCGGTTCTGGAGTTCGAGGAGCGGGCTGGCCGCGAACTGTTGGACCTGCGCGGGGGCGATGAGCGCCTCGGGCTCATGCAGGAACGCCTGAGCGCGGCGGAGGAGGCCCTGCGAAATGCCGCGGATTCTCTGCACGAGGCCCGGGTGAAGGCCGCAGGGGAGTTCTCCGTCTCTGTGTCGGAGGAATTGCGGGCACTGTCCATGCCGAAGGCGAAGGTCGGTTTCGCGGTCGAACCCTGCGAACCGGCGGCACACGGAGCCGACCAGATCAACCTGTGGTTCACCGCCCACGAGGCCCAGGCCCCCGGTGAGATCGGCCGGCTGGCCTCCGGTGGCGAGCTCTCGCGGGTGATGTTGGCGATCGAGGTCGTCACCGCGCGCAGAGTGCACTTCCCGACCTTCGTCTTCGACGAGGTCGATGCGGGTGTCGGCGGCGCGGCCGCGATCGAGATCGGCCGCCGACTGGCCCGGCTGTCCGTGGGCCGCCAGGTGATAGTCGTCACCCATCTGGCGCAGGTCGCGGCCTGGGCCGACAACCACATCACCGTGCGCAAGGAGGACGGCGAGGACGGCGCGGTTTCCGGGATCACCCGGCTCGACGGGGCCGAACGTGAGGCGGAACTGGCCAGGATGCTGGGCGGGATGAGCGAGTCACAGGCGGCCCAGGCACATGTGGTAGAGCTCATATCGCAGGCCGAAGAGGGTAAGGCGGCCTTCTAATGCGTGACAGAATAGAGCAATCATGACGGAGCAAGAGACAAACCGCCGGAGCGCGGAATTCGACGACGCCGTCGCCGAATTCTCCCAGGCAGTGACCGAGACGACTGATGACATCGCGGCCATCCTCGACCGTGACATCCCCCTGCCGCCGGAGCTTTCGGTCGAGGGTACGGACCGCCACTTCCTGATCGTCTCCCAGGGCAGTCACTACAAGGAAGACCTGGCGATGCTGGGCAACTACATCCGCGAGTACAAACCGGTCCTGGTAGGCGTCGGCGGTGGCGCCGATGCCCTGGTCGAGCTGGGTTACAAACCCGACCTGATCGTCGGCAATCTGGACGCTCCCGGGGAGTCCGCGATCGTCACCGGCGCCCAACTGGTCATTCACTCAACGCCAGAGCACCCCGGAAACGGAGCGGCCCGGCTCGACCACCTGGACCTGTCGTACACGACCTTCGAACTGCGCGGCAACGACGAGGACGCCGCCTTCGTCATCGCCGACGGCCTGGGCGCCCAGCTGATCGTCGCGGTGGGCTCGAACGACACCGCCACCGAACTGCTCAAACAGGAGCGCCGCGATATCGCCTCGACCCTGTTGACGCGCATGCGGGTGAGCGCGAAACTCATCGACGCCAAGGGGCTGGGCCTGATCTACCACCGGCGCATCGGCGTCTGGCCCCTTGTATTCCTGCTCGTCGCGGGCCTCCTCGCCCTGTTGGCGGCACTGGCCGTGACGACCGCCGGACAGACCGTCCTGGGCCTTATCGGCGCGCAGTTCGACGGCTTGTTCGGATGGATCCGTTCGCTTTTCACCGGCACCTCCACCGCGGCGCTGAGCGCGCTGCCCCTCGTGCGTCTCTAAGGGAGAAACAGTCTTGGTTGATTTCCGCTACCACCTCGTCTCACTCGTCTCCGTATTCATGGCCCTGGCTGTGGGCATCGTGCTGGGCGCCGGCCCCCTCAAGGCGCCCATCGGGGACTCCCTGCAGAGCCAGGTCGACTCCCTGCGCACCGATCGCGACAAACTGCGGCAGGAGGGAGAGGTCAAGGACGCGCACCTGAAAGACGATTCAGACTTCATCATCGCCGCGGCCCCACGCCTGCTCAAGGGCTCGCTCAAGGGCAAGACCATCGCGCTGGTGCGTACCCAGGGTGTCGATTCCAAGCTCGTCGATGCGCTGGAGAACCGGCTGGGCGAGGCAGGGGCCAAGGTGGTTCAGGCGATGACCCTGACGGACAAGACACTCGACGAACAGGCGGCGACGGACTTGACCGAGCAGCTGCACACCATCGATTCGACCCTGCCGGACGACGCGGCGCAGGCGGTGCCCCTGGCGATGGCCAAGGCCGTGGGCTTCGGTTCGGGCAGCGCCAAGTCACTCGATGCGGAGAAGGCCGCGGGGCTGCAGAAGGCCCTGGGGGACTCCGGCATCATCCGCGCCGGCGACACGGTGAAGGCCAATGGTGCGCTGGTGGTGCTGCCACAGCAGGACGCGACGGGACCCGATGGGGACTCGGCAGCGCTCGACATGGGCGACGGTGCCGATCTCAGCGTCGACGTCGCCGGACTGCTGCCCAGCGCAGCCGCCGCGCCCGAACGTGGCGATCAGGACGGCCAGTTGGCCACCCTGCGCAGCCGGGCACAGCAGTTGACCACAGTCGATTCGCTCGAACAGGCCACAGGTCCGGTGATCGCGACTCTGGCACTGGCCGATCTGCTCGGCGGCGGCCGCGCCGGAGCATATGGATTCGGCGCGCAGGCTTCCCGCCTGGCACCGGGCTTCAGCCGCTGACCGCAACAGCGAGGTGCCCTGCCGCGGACTCGGGGTCGGACCGACCGGCCGGGCCCGGCCGGCCGCGGACTAGAATGGGCGACAAAGCAACTGCGTCGAAGGGAACTCCCGTGTCCGAAACCGAAATCGAGCTTGCCAGGTCCACCCGGATCCTGCACATCCTCACGGAGTCCGATTCGGTCTTCGCGGAATCCGCCCTCATTGCGATTTCGGCACAGGCGGCACAGGGACTGCACGTGGCCGTTGCGGCCCGCCCCGAAGTGCTCGACGCCCTCGGGCTGATCGAATCGGGCACCCTGCGGCTGATCGAACTGCCGATTTACGGCCAGGCCCACCCGGCCGATCCGAAGGCGGCCTTCGCCCTGCACAAGCTCTACCGGCACATCGACCTGGTACACGCACATGGCCTGCACGCCGCGGCACTGGCGGGCCTGGGGCTGACCGGCCTGCCGAAGTCCCTGCGCCCGGTCATCGTGGACACCGTGGGCAATGAACGCGGATCCGACCGGTTCTCGGCTTCACAGCGCAAGTTCATCGGACGCACCGCGACCCGTGTGCTGGGTTCCAACGCCGCTGTGGTCGAGGAGTTTGCCGCAGCCGTGCCGGAGGCGGCCAGGGCACCGTTGGCCCGCCCCGACGTGATTCGCAACCTGGCGCCGGCCCATTCTTCGCGGACTGTGCGCAAGCAGCTGGGGATCGCCTCCGATGTGGTGTTGGTCGCCAGCCCCGTGGCCCTGGTCGACGGGGATGTGCTGACGACGATCGCGGAGGCCGCGCTGCGTCTGCCCGCCGCCCGTGCCGATCGTCGCTGGGCGTTCGTCTTCACCGGCACGGGCCCGGCCCGCACCACTCTGGAGACCGAGATCGCCGGCAGGGCCGAGCACGTGTATGTTGCCTCGCCCTCGCAGGTGGTCGACGTGCTGGCCGCGGCCGAGGTCGTGGTGGCGGCCGCGCAGATGTCAACGGTGGACGCCGCGGGCGTCATGCAGCTGCGCCGCCCCGTCGTCTTCGTCGGCGCCGACGAAGAGGCGGCGGCTTACGGCCAGACCGCGGTGCGCGTCCCGGCCACCGACACCAGTGCGCTGCTGCACGGAATCGAGTTCTACGCGGACCGTCCCACGATCCGCACGCAGATGGCCTTCGCCGCAGCGGACCGGGTGCTGGCGACCACGGATGTGGCGCAGATCCCCGCTCGTGTTGAAGCCGACTACACCCTGGCCCTTGAGGCCGGGGTCCGCTGACGATAGGATTGAATCCCGTGGTAAATCGAATCTCAAACAACGGCCAGACGCCTGTGCGTCACATCTTCGTTACCGGCGGGGTCGTCTCCTCCCTGGGTAAGGGCCTGACGGCATCATCTCTGGGCCACCTGTTGCGCCAGCGGGGCATCAAGGTCGTCATGCAGAAACTGGATCCCTACCTCAACGTGGACCCCGGCACCATGAACCCGTTCCAGCACGGTGAGGTCTTCGTCACCGACGACGGCGCGGAGACCGATCTGGACATCGGGCACTATGAACGTTTCCTCGACATCAATCTGGACGGTGGCGCGAACGTCACCACCGGTCAGGTCTACTCCACGGTCATCGCCAAGGAGCGGCGCGGCGCCTACCTGGGCGACACCGTGCAGGTCATCCCGCACATCACCGATGAGATCAAGTCGCGGATGCGGGCCCAGGCCAACCGGGAGGACGGGAACACCCCCGATGTGATCATCACGGAGATCGGCGGCACCGTCGGCGATATCGAATCGCAGCCCTTCCTGGAGGCCGCCCGCCAGGTCCGCATGGACCTGGGCCGGGAGAACGTGTTCTTCATCCACGTCAGCCTGGTGCCCTACATCGCGCCCTCGGGAGAGCTGAAGACCAAGCCGACCCAGCACTCGGTGGCGGCCCTGCGCTCGATCGGCATCACCCCCGATGCGATCGTGCTGCGCTCCGATCGGGAACTGCCCGACAGCATCCGGGCGAAGATCGCCGGCTCCTGCGACGTCGATCTGGACGCGGTGGTCTCCTGTGTCGACGCGCCCAGCATCTACGACATCCCGAAGGTCCTGCACAATGGCGGCCTGGACGTCTATGCGATCCGCAAGCTCAACCTGCCCTTCCGCGATGTCGACTGGGAGCAGTGGGACCGGGTGCTCGAACGTGTGCACTTCCCCAAGCACCACCTGACGGTGGGCCTGGTCGGCAAGTACATCGACCTGCCCGACGCCTACCTGTCGGTGACCGAGGCGCTGCGCCACGGCGGTTTCGCCAATGATGCGAAGGTCTCCATCAAGTGGATCGCCTCCGATACGTGCCGGACCCCAGAAGGCGCGGCGGAGGCGTTGAGCGACGTGGACGCGATCTGCGTGCCAGGCGGCTTCGGCATCCGTGGCATCGAGGGCAAGCTGGGCGCCCTGCAGTTCGCCCGCGAACACCAGGTGCCGACTCTGGGCCTGTGCCTGGGCCTGCAGTGCATGGTGATCGAATACGCCCGTGACGTACTGGGCATCGAGGGCGCTTCCTCGACGGAGTTCGATCCGGAGACGGCCGAACCGGTCATCGCCACGATGGAGGAACAGCAGTCCTACGTCTCCGGTGAAGGGGACTTGGGCGGGACCATGCGGCTGGGCCTCTACGAGGCCAAGCTGGCGGAGGACTCCATCGTCGCCGAGGTCTACGGATCCACCAGCGTGCACGAACGCCACCGGCACCGGTACGAGGTTAACAACGCCTACCGCGACCGCCTCGAGGCCGCGGGCCTGCGGATTTCCGGCACCTCGCCTTCGGATGAACTGGTGGAGTTCGTCGAGCTGCCCAAGGAATCGCACCCCTATTACGTCTCCACTCAGGCGCACCCCGAACTGCGCAGCCGGCCGACCCGCCCGCACCCGCTGTTCGCGGGTCTGGTCAAGGCCGGGCTGGAGCAGAAAGGGGCCTGAGTCGCAATGACCGAGTTGCACGATGAGCTCGAAGCCGCTCCCGTGGTGGAATCCCGGATCGCCTATCCAGGCGTCATCTGGGATATCCGCTCGGAGACCTTCACCCTGCCCGAGGCCCCGCGGCCGATGCGCAGGGAGTTCACCGCGCACACCTCGGCCGTGGCGATCGCCGCGGTGGATTCCCAGGACCGGATCCTGCTGATCCGGCAGTACCGCCACCCGGTGCTGGCCAGGGAATGGGAGATCCCCGCCGGCCTGCTCGATCAGGCAGGCGAGTCGGGCCAACCGGCGGCCGCCCGCGAGCTCTACGAGGAAGCGGACCTGCGCGCCGCCGAATGGTCGGTGTTGGCAGACCAGTACACCACCCCCGGGAGCTCCTCGGAAGTCCTGCGGATCTTCCTGGCCCGCGGCCTGTCCGCGGTGCCCCGGGCACAGCAGCACGCACGCGAGGACGAGGAACTCGGCATTGAGAAACGCTGGGTCGATCTATCCGAGGCCGCCGCGGCCGTGAGCGCCGGCGGCATTCTCAACGCCACCTGCCAGCTGGCCGTCCTGCACGCCGAACGTGCCAGGGCCGCCGGCTGGGCCGGCTTGCGGCCGGGGGATGCGCCGTGGCCCAGTCTGGAGCATATCCGGGCAGCCGGCCACGCCCGTCTTCCCCGGGGTTGAGGTCCGCGGCCATGAGCCCTCGGACGCCTGCACGCCATGCCGCGGCACTCCTGCCGGATGATCTGCCGCCGCGTCTGCGGGAGCCCGCGACGGCCTATCTGAGCCATATCGGTTTGGAGCGCGGACTGACGCGCAATACGGTGGACGCCTACGCGCGCGATCTGGCGCGCTACCTGGCGAGTCTCGCGGCCCAGGGCATCGCCGAACCCACGGCGATCACCGCGGAGCACATCCGGGCCTTCAGCGCCGAACTGGCGACAGCCGGACTGGCGGTGCGCAGCCGCGGCCGCATCATCGTCGCCCTGCGCCGCTTCCACTTCTTCCTGGCCGCCGAGGGCATCTGTCCGAGCGACCCGAGTGCCGAGATCACGCCGCCGGCGGACACCTCCCGCCTGCCTAAGGCCCTGCGGCTGGACCAGGTCGAGGCGCTATTGGCGACGGCCGCCGGCGAAGAGCCCGCGGCGCTGCGCGCGGCTGCCCTGCTGGAATTCCTCTACGCCACCGGTGCGCGGATCTCGGAGGCCGTCGGCGTGGACCTCGACGACCTCGACCTCGATGCCAGAATCGTCAGACTCTACGGCAAGGGGAACAAAGAGCGCCTGGTTCCCATCGGGTCGCACGCGGTAGCGGCGCTGGGACGCTATCTAGTTGGTGGGCGGCCCCGCTTGGTCCCTGCGGGCGGGGCCGGCGGTGCGGATGCCGCCGCGGTGTTCCGCAATGCGCGTGGCACCCGGCTGTCGCGGCAGTCGGCCTGGGCCATCGTCAAACGAGCGGCGGACCTGGCCGGATTGGGTCAGGAGGTCACGGCCCACTCGCTGCGCCACTCCTTCGCCACTCACCTGCTCGAAGGCGGCGCCGATATTCGGATCGTGCAGGAACTATTGGGGCACGCCTCGGTGACCACTACGCAGATCTATACTCGGGTGACGGCAGCGAACCTGCGCGAGGTATACGCTTCGACCCATCCCAGGGCGCGCTGAATCCCGTACCACACCTGTGTTGTCATATGCTGGCGCGACACGGTCCCCGCCGCTGCTAAGGTAGAGGTACAGTCGTAGGGAAGGCGAGTAGTGACGAGTCAGCATGGAACACCCGACGCGCCGGTGTCCGAACTGGGCCCCACCGGTCGTCCGATCACCGAATTCCCCATTCCCACACCATTGGGCCAGCACGGTCCGGCGCGGATCATCGCGATGGTCAATCAGAAGGGCGGGGTCGGTAAGACGACCTCGTCGATCAACCTGGGTGCGGCATTGGCGGACTACGGCCGCCGGGTCCTGTTGGTGGACTTCGACCCGCAGGGCGCCCTGTCTGTGGGCTTCGGCATCAACCCCAACGCCCTGGAGCTCAGCGTGTACAACATGCTGATGCAACCGCGGATGGACCCGCACGACGTCGTCCATCACACCGCATATGCGAACATCGACGTGCTGCCCGCCAATATCGATCTGTCCGCCGCAGAGGTCCAGCTGGTCGGCGAAGTCGCCCGCGAACAGGTCCTGGCCCGTTCGCTGTCGAAACTGGCGGGGGAATACGATGTGGTGCTCATCGACTGCCAGCCCTCGTTGGGCCTGTTGACCGTCAATGCGCTGACCGCGGCGCACGGCGTCATCATCCCCCTGGAGACGGAGTTCTTCGCGCTGCGCGGTGTCGCACTGTTGGTGGAGACGATCGAGAAGGTCCAGGACCGTCTCAACCCGGTCCTGCAAATCGACGGAATCCTGGCCACGATGTACGACGGTCGCACGCTGCACTCGCGCGAGGTCATCGCCCGCGTGGTCGAGGCCTTCGGGGACAAGGTGTTCGAAACCGTGATCGCCCGCACCGTGAAGTTCCCCGATGCCTCGGTCGCGGCAGAGCCCATCACCGCATTCGCGCCCAAACACGCGGGCGCCGAGGCCTATCGCCGGTTGGCCCGGGAACTCATCTCCCGTGGGGGCGCCCCCTGAGCACCCACTTCGACGCCCCGCCGGGGCACGGTGGAGAGAGGCCGGAGGTCCCAGCACAGGAGGGAGCCTCCGGCTTCTCCGTGGTGTTGGAGAATTTCTCCGGACCCTTCGACGTGCTGCTGGGCCTCATCGCCAAACACCGGCTGGACCTCACCGAGATATCCCTGGCCCGCGTGACCGACGAATTCCTCGCCTATGTCGCAGCGCTGAGATCCAACGGCGCAGCTGGTCTGGACGAGCTGTCGAATTTCCTCGTCGTCGCATCCACCCTGCTCGACCTGAAAACCAGCCGCCTGCTGCCGGTGCGGCCGGGGGAGGCCGAGGTGGATCTGGAACTGCTCGAAGCACGCGATCTGTTGTTCGCCCGCCTGCTGCAGTACCGGGCCTATAAGACGGTCTCCGGGATGTTCGGTCACAGGTTGAGCGAACAGGGCCGCAGCGTTGCACGGGACGTGGAGCTCGAAGAGCGCTTCCATGGGCTGTTGCCACCGCTGGTCCTCGATCTCACTCCGGCCGACCTGGCCGCCATGTGCACCGCGGTGCTGCAACGCGCACGGGAACCGGACCCGGTCGTCGAGGTCGACCACGTCCACCGCCCGCGGATCAGCCTGGCCGAACAGCGCCGGTGGATGCTGGTGAAACTGGCTGAGGGACCTACGAGCTTCGCGGGTCTCACCGCGGGACGGTCGAACCTGGTGGTGGTCGTCCGCTTCCTGATCCTGCTCGAACTGTTCAAAGCGGGATTGGTCGAACTGGCGCAGCCGGAGCCGCTGGGGGACCTGCGGGTCCTGCCCACGGCAGCGCTGCTGGAATCGGACATCCGCAACGGGTGGTCAGAGGAAGAGGAGGAAACCGGTGAGTGAACCGAGCGATGTGGACCCTGCCCTGGACACCGCGCTGGAGGCGGTGCTCATGGTGGCCAGGGAGCCCCTGGCCGAGGACCGCATGGCAGAGGGGCTGGGAGCCACCGCCGGAGAAGTGGCCGGTGCTCTGCGCCGGCTCGCAGCAGACTATGATGGTCAGGTGCCCGGCGCCCGTCGTCGGGGCTTCGAACTGCGGTGCGTGGCAGGGGGCTGGCGCATCTACTCCCGGGCCGACCAGGCGGAGAACGTCGCAGAGTTCCTGACCGCCGGGCAAACCGCCAGACTCAGCCAGGCAGCACTGGAGACCCTCGCGGTCGTCGCCTATCGCCAGCCGGTGTCGCGGCCGCGGATCGCCGCGATCCGCGGGGTCAACGTCGACGGGGTGATGCGCACCCTGTTGTTGCGCGGACTCGTCGTGGAGGCCGATGTGGAACCGGTCACCGGCGCGCGACGCTACGTCACCTCGGCGACCTTCCTTGAAATGCTGGGGATCGGCAGCCTGGACGAATTACCCGATATCGCACCATTCCTACCGGAGGCCGCGGACGCGGAACCCGGCGACACTTTGAGAGAATAGAACCATGAGCTACAGCGACCCCCGATCTCCCGGCCACAAGTCGAAACGGCCGACCCGCAAGCAGCGTGCGCAGAAGACCCCGACGCAGAACCGCGATGTCCATGCGGCCAATGGTGAGCGCCTGCAGAAGGTGCTTGCAGCCGCGGGCCTGGGCTCACGTCGGTCCTGTGAACAGCTGATCACCGATGGCAGGGTGACAGTCGACGGCCAACAGGTACGTGAACTGGGTGTGCGGATCGATCCGCAGCAGCAGTCGGTGACCGTCGATGGGATGCCGATCGTCACGGCGCAGGGGAAGGTCTACCTGGCACTGAATAAACCGGCCAAGGTGATGACGACGATGCACGACCCGGAGGGCCGGCGCGACCTCAACGACTTCCTCCGGGGCCGTGAGGAACGGCTGTTCCATGTGGGTCGGCTGGACTACGACACCGAGGGCCTGCTGCTGCTGACCAACGACGGGGAACTGGCCAACCGGCTGACCCACCCGCGCTACGGTATCCGCAAAACCTACCTGGCCGAGGTCAGGGGACAGGTGGCCCGTGACGTCGGAAAGCGCCTCAAACAGGGCATCGAGCTCGAGGACGGGCTGGCGCATGCCGACGAGTTCAAGGTCGTCGATTCGCTGCCGGGCTACAGCCTGGTGGAGATCACGCTGCACGAGGGCCGCAACCGGATCGTGCGCCGCATGCTCGAGGAAGTTGGCTACCCGGTGCTGCGCCTGGTGCGCATCAAGTTCGGACCGATCGACCTCGCCGAGCAGCGGCAGGGCAAGCTGCGCGATCTCCGGCCGGACGAACTGGCCGCGCTGTTCGAAGCCGTAGGCCTGTGAGGGTCCATATCATCGGCACCGGGCTCCTCGGCGCCTCCCTGGGCCTGGCCCTGCGGGCAACCGGCCACACGGTCACCCTGGCCGATGCCTCGCCCGTGGCCGCTCGGCTGGCCGCCGACATCGGCGCGGGCACCGTGGACACCCCGGCCGACCCGGATGTTGTGGTGGTCGCAGCGCCCCCGGACGTGGTGGCCGGAATCGTCCTGCGGGCACTCCACGACTGGCCCGCGGCGACGGTGACCGATGTCGCGAGCGTCAAGGGCGGGATCCTCGCCCAGGTCGCGGCCGGTGCCCACGACCACGAGCTCGACCGCTACATCGGCTCCCACCCGATGGCCGGGCGGGAGAAGTCGGGTGCGATCGCAGCACGCGAGGACCTGTTCCGCGCCCGGCCCTGGGTGGTGTGCTCGGACGAGGACACCCCGCCCGAGCGCTTGGCCCAGGTCGTCGCCCTGGCCCAAGACGTCGGGGGAGCAGTGGTCCACTTGGACCCGGACTTCCACGATTCCTCGGTAGCGCGGGTATCCCATGCTCCGCAGGTCGTGGCCAGCCTGCTGGCCGCACAGCTCAAGGAGATGCCGGAGGACGGTGTGGCCCTCGCGGGGCAGGGCCTGCGCGACACCACGCGGATCGCAGAATCCGATCCCGGCCTGTGGACGCAGATCCTGGCCGGCAACGCGGAGGAGGTCCGCCGGGTGCTCTCCGGGTTGCGCCGCGACCTGGACGCGGTGATCGGGGCACTGGACCTGGGACCGGGGTCCCTGCGGGTCCTCGCGGGTGCCCTGGCCGCAGGCAATGAGGGCCGCGCCCGGATCCCGGGCAAACACGGATCCGGTCCGGTGCACTATGCCGAGGTCACCGTGTTCCTCGACGACGCGCTGGGAACACTCGGCCGGCTGTTCAACGACATCGGCGAACTTGGCATCAACGTCGAAGACATCCGCATGGACCATGCGACGGGCGTTAAGCTGGGATCGGTGGACGTGGCGGTGCTGCCGGCCCGTGCGCTCGAACTCGTGCACGGGCTATCGGCCCGTGGCTGGTGGGTCCCGGAGACCGCGGGCGCCCAGGCGGCTGAAGAGACAACGACAGACAACAGCGCCGGAGACCTCGGCGATGATACGAACAGTGGGGAACAATGACCGTCATTGGAATCGATGGCCCGTCCGGAGTCGGCAAGTCGAGCGTGTCGCGGGAAGTCGCACAACGCCTGGGCTACGGCTATCTGGACACCGGCGCGATGTACAGGGCGATGGCCTGGCTGTGCCTCAACCGCGGCGTCGAGGATCCGCAGGACGTCGTCGAACAGGTGCGCGGTGTGGATCTGGAGATCTCCACCGACCCCGCCGACCGCAGCGTCGTCGTCGACGGTGTGGACGTGACCGAGGAGATCCGCTCGGAGGAGGTCTCGCAGAACGTCCAACTGGTCTCGGCGGTACCGGAGGCCCGCGCCGACCTGATCGAGATGCAGCGCCGGATCATCGCCCGGACCACCCCTGGGATCGTCGCGGAGGGCCGCGACATCACAACCGTCGTCGCTCCGGACGCCCCTGTGCGCATCCTGATGACCGCCCGCGAGGACGTGCGCATCGCACGGCGGGCTACGGAGCTCCACGGCGGCGCCGATGCGCAGAGCACCGCCGCCACCCGCTCGCAGATCGCCGATCGCGATGCGAAGGACTCCAAGACGACCAGTTTCCTCTCCGCCGCAGACGGCGTGACGACACTGGACACCTCCGACATCGACTTCCCGACTGTGGTCGAGGCGGTCCTGGACCTGGTACGGAAGGCCGAGGCCAAGTGAGCGAGAACAACGAACCGGTCGCCCGGCGGCGCGTCGACGCCCCCGCGGCTGCGGATTTCAAACCGGCCAACGAGGACGATCGGCTGGCCGAGCGACTCGCCGAGATCGGTGATGAGGAAGCCCAGCAGCGCGCGGACTCCCTGCGCGCGAGCCTGGCCGACTACGACTTGGACGACGAGGACCGCCTGCTGCTGCAGGAACTGACCAGCGGGGAGATCCCCGCCGGCGAGACCGGCGCCCCTCCCGTGCTGGCGATCGTGGGCCGGCCGAACGTCGGCAAATCCACCTTGATCAACCGCATCCTGGGTCGGCGCGAGGCGGTCGTCGAGGACGTTCCAGGGGTGACCAGGGACAGGGTGAGCTATCACGCAGAGTGGAACGGCCGCAAGATCACCCTGGTCGACACCGGCGGCTGGGACATCGATGTGCGCGGTATGGCCTCGCGGATCGCCGAACAGTCCGAGATCGCCGTCGAGCTGGCCGATGCGGTCGTGCTCGTCGTCGATTCGCGCACCGGGGTGACAGCGACCGAGGAACACATCGTCAAGATGCTGCGGCGGGCCAAGAAGCCGATCATCCTGGCCGCGAACAAGGTCGACGACGAACGTGGCGAGCTGGCGGCGGCGGAACTCTGGGCCCTGGGCCTGGGAGAGCCGCACCCGGTCTCGGCGATGCACGGGCGCGGCGTGGCCGACCTGCTCGACGAGGTGCTCACGGTCCTGCCCGAGTACTCGCGCGTCGAACAGATGGTCGAGGAGGGCGGGCCCCGACGGGTGGCGCTGGTCGGACGGCCGAATGTCGGCAAGTCCTCCCTGCTCAACCGCCTGGCGGGCGCCCAGCGCGTGATCGTCGAGGACTTCGCCGGCACGACCCGCGATCCTGTCGACGAACTGGTCGAACTCGGCGGGCGCCAGTGGCGCTTCGTCGATACGGCGGGCATCCGCAAACGCGCCAGGCAGGCCTCTGGCGCGGACTTCTATGCGGCCCTGCGCACGCAGACCGCGATCGAGCGCGCCGAAGTCGCGGTAGTACTGCTGGAGGCCAATGAGACGCTGAGCGAACAGGACGTGCGGATCATCAAGACCGTCACGGAGTCCGGCCGGGCCCTGGTCCTGGCCTTCAACAAGTGGGACCTGACGGACGAAGAGCGCAGATGGAATCTGGGCCGCGAGATCGAAAAGGACCTGGCACATGTGGCCTGGGCTCCCAGGGTCAACCTGTCTGCGGCTACCGGCCGTCACGCCGACCGTTTGGTTCCGGCGATGGACAGGGCCCTGGCCGGCTGGGACTCCCGGATTCCGACCGGCCGGTTCAACGCCTTCCTCGGCGAACTGGTCGCGGCGAACCCGCACCCGCTGCGCGGCGGTAAGCAGCCGCGCATCCTGTTCGGCACCCAGGTGTCCAACCGACCGCCCAAGTTCGTGCTGTTCACCACGGGCTTCCTGGATCCCGGCTACCGCCGGTTCATCACGCGCCGCCTGCGCGAGACTTTCGACTTCACCGGCACGCCCATCGAACTGTCGATGCGGATCAGGGAGAAGAGGAAGCGCAAATGAACCGCACCGCCGGTTCGGCTGAGCAGCCCGCCGTCACCGGTACCACCGGTGGCCGCGGGCTGCCGCGTTTCCTGGCCGTCGTCTTGGCCCTGGCCGCCTTCGCCTTCAGCATGCAGTTCATCCAGGGTCTCAATTCGATTCTGGCCCCACTGTTCCTGGCACTGAACCTGGTCATCGTGGTTTACCCGCTGCAGCGCTGGTTGGTCCGCCTCCGAGTGCCGGCGTTCCTGGCCGCGGCGGTGACGATAGTGCTGGTCCTGGTGCTCATCATCGGCTTCTTCGGCCTGACCGCCTGGTCCCTGGCCGAACTCGTCCTGGTCATCCCCAAGTACTCGGCGAAGATCGGGGCGCTGTACACAGATGCGCTGCAGGGCCTGAACGAGTTGGGCCTGACACCGGATGTGCTGGCCCAACAGCTCAGTGGTTTCAGCGTGTCCAATCTGTTGAACACCGTGTTGTCCCTCCTCTCGAACGTCTCCTTGATCGCCACTGCGCTGACCACCGCGGTGATGGCGGTGTTCTTCCTCGGGATGGACTCGATGACCCTGCCGCTGCGGATGCGCCTGGCCGGTCGGATGCGTCCGGGGTTCACCCGATCACTGACCGACTTCGGCAACGGTGTGCGGCGCTATTGGATCGTCTCCACGGTATTCGGCCTGATCGTCGCAGTGCTCGACGTCATCGCGCTCATCACCATCGGGGTGCCCCTGGCATTCGTGTGGGGCGTACTGGCGTTCTTGACGAATTACATCCCCAATATCGGCTTCGTCATCGGCCTCGTACCGCCGGCTCTGATGGCCGTGGTCAGTGGGGACTGGTGGGATGCGCTGTGGGTCGTGGTGTCCTACTGTGTGCTCAACTTCGTGATCCAGTCGATCATCCAGCCCAAGTTCACCGGCGAATCCGTAGGGGTCTCGCCTTTCATCTCATTCCTGTCCCTGCTGTTCTGGTATTGGGTGCTCGGCTGGCTGGGCGCCCTGCTGGCGCTGCCGGCGACCCTGTTGGTCAAGGCCCTGTTGGTCGATGCGGATCCCGCCTCCAGATGGGTCAACACGTTCATCGCCTCGAGTCCGTCCACCGGACTGCCTGCTCCGGAACCGGGGGAGGGGCCGAAGCGCGTGCCGGGGATTGCAGGCGGGCACAGGTCGCGTACGGTAGTCGATACGACGTTCGTCAACGAGAAGGAGTGAGACCATGGCGGAGATCATCGAGATCCATCCGGTCAACCCGCAGCCACGGCAGATCGCCCGCGTCGCCGAGGCCCTGCGCGCCGGAGCGCTCATCGCCTATCCGACCGACTCCAGTTACGCCCTTGGCACCGGACTGGGCAATAAGGAGGGCATCGAGCGCATCATCCGCGTCCGGCAGCTGGGCAAGAAGCACAACTTCACCGTGATGTGCCACGATTTCGCCCAGCTGGGCCAGTTCGTCATCGTCGACAATGCCGCGTTCCGCACGATCAAGGCGGTCACCCCCGGACCCTACACCTTCATCCTCAAGGGCACGAAGGAAGTCCCCAGGGCCATGTTGCAGCCCAAAAAGCACACGGTGGGCGCACGGATCCCCCTGAATCCGGTGGCTCTGGACTTGGTGGCGGAGATGGGGGAGCCGATTCTGTCGTCGACGCTGTTGCTGCCCGGCGACGAGGAGCCCCCGGCCGAGGCCTGGCAGATCGAGGAGCGGATCGGCAACGAGGTGGACATCATCGTCGACGCGGGGGTCGCAGGCACCGATCCGAGCACCGTCGTCGACTTCACCTCGGGTGCCCCGGAGGTCACCCGCGCCGGCGCCGGCGACGTTTCGCCGTTCCTGTGAGCCGAGCACGCGCCACACGCGTCGGTGCCCCCACCCAATCGGGTGGGGGCACCGACGTTTCGAGCCTCAGGCAGGATCCAGGCCCAGAGCCCGCAACCAGATGTCGCTGAGCTCCTCGGCCAGGTGACGAGCACCGATCGACCCCTGGTACGCCTCGAATTCGTGGCCCTGCACATAGACGTAGTTGCACGTGCGCGAGACCATGAGGGACAGTGACCTGGCAGTGCTGTCCGGTTCGATCACCGGCGAGACCAGGCCCAACCGGACCAGTTCGCGGATCGTCTGCGCATTGCGGGCGAAGAGCGCCAGGGCCCTGGCCGCTCGCATCGCACGGATCGACTCGTCCACCAGCGAGGCCTCTTCGATGATCCGGTGGACGTCGGCATGGGTCCGGTAGGACTCGACGTACACCTGGTTGCCGTGTCGGATCCGGGCCAGTGGTCGGCCCTCGTGGACGTCCCTGGCCCCGCGAGGGTCCAGAGAGTCGGCGTACGACTCGGCGATGATCTGGGCGAGCAGTTCCTCTCTGTTGTCGAAGTAGATGTAGAACGTTCCTGCGGCCACGCCCGCGTGCTCGGTGATGTCGGAGAGTTTGGACTCCAAGTACCCATGCTGGTAGAAGACCTCTCTGGCCGAGTCGATGAGCGTCCGACGGGTTCGCTGCCCGCGATCGCTCAGCTCCTCCGGTGTGCGTCTGGTCCGGGCCGGCTCCGCGGTGTGCACCCGCGGCCGGCCCCCGGCCGCTCCCATCGCCTCACAGGCCCAGATAGGCTGCTTGGACTTCGGGATTGACCAGCAGATCCGCCGCATCGCCGGAGAGCACCACCCGGCCCTCGGAGAGGACGTAGCCGCGGTGTGCGATCGACAGGGCGGCACGGGCGTTCTGCTCGCTGAGCAGAACGCCGATCCCGTTGTCGTTGATCTGGGCGACCGCCGCCAGGACCTGGTCGACGACGATGGGCGCCAGGCCCATCGAGGGCTCGTCGAGGATCAGCAGTGATGGATCGCTGACTAGCGCGCGGCCGATCGCCACCATCTGCTGCTGCCCGCCCGACAAAGAGCCCGCCGGCTGACCGGCCTTCTCCTTGAGAATCGGGAACAGTTCGAAGACCTCGCCGAGGATGCGCTCGGTCTTCTGCTTGTCCCGGTGCGGATACGAGCCCAGGCGCAGGTTCTTCTCCACCGACATCTTCGGGAAGAGGTGGCGGCCCTCAGGGCACTGGGCGATGCCGCAGCGTACGACCTTGTTGGCCTTGAGCCGGTGCAGCTGGGTGCCCTCGTAGGTGATCGATCCCGAGCGGGCCCGCAACAGCCCCGAGATCGTGCGGAACAGAGTGCTCTTGCCCGCACCGTTGGCCCCCAGGATCACGGTCAGCTCGCCCGGATTGGCGGTGATGGACACATCGTGGAGCACATTGACGGCGTCATAGCCGGCACTGACATTGTCGACGCTGAGCATCTCAGCCCTCCTGTTCGTTCTGCGCGCTTGGGGCGGTCGCCTCGTCGACGTCCGCAGAGGAACCCAGATAGGCGCGGATCACATCCGGGTTCGAGCGGATCTGGGCGGGTTCGCCGATTGCCAGCTGCTGGCCGTTCTCCATCACGAGGATCTTGTCGGCCAGGCTCATGATCATGGACATCTTGTGCTCGACCAAGAGCACGGAGACGCCGCGGGGGACCAGGGAGCGGATCAGCTCGCCGAATTCGGCGGTCTCCTCCTCCGGGATACCGCCGGCGGGCTCGTCGAGTAGGATGAGCTCGGGGTCGGTGGCCAGGGCCATCGCCACCGCTGTGCGCTTCTGCACTTCCTGGGGGACCTGGCCTGCAACATCGTCCTTGTAGTCGAGGATGCCGCAGAAATCCAGCGCCTCGAGTGCCTTGTCCTCGTTGAGCGCGGCCTCCCTGCGGTGGCGCGGCGTGTTCAGAACGGCGTCGAAGACATTCGACTTCGAGCGCACGATCCGTCCGGCCAGGACGTTTTCCAGAATCGTCGTATCGTCGAACAGATGCGTTGTCTGGAAGGTCCTGGCGATACCACCGGCCACTGTGCGGTGCGGGGAGGTGTGTGTGATGTCCTCGCCCTTGAAGGTCACGGTCCCAGAGGTGGGACGGTAGAACCCGTGGATCAGATTGAAGAAGGTGGACTTGCCAGCGCCGTTGGGGCCGATGACGGCCGTGATCTGGCCCTCCTCGACGTCCAGATCCACGTTCTTGACTGCATCCAGGCCGCCGAAGCGCTTGCCCAGACTGCGTACTTCGAGCAGCATCACTGCACCTCCTGAGTCGCTGTGCTTCGAGTCGAGTCGTCGGTCGCGGCTGCGGCCCGGCGGGCTGCGGCCTCGGCCTGGCGTTTACGCGCCTTGCGCTTGTCCAGCCAGCCGCCCAGGTAGCCCACAATGCCACGGGGGGCGAAGATCACCAGGGCGATGATGATGGGCCCGACCAGGATGAACCGATAGGCCTGGAAGTCCTGGAACAGTTCGAAGATGAAGGTTACGATCAGGGTGCCCAGCAGCGGGCCGGCCACCGTTCCCAGTCCGCCGACGAGGATGAACATGAGCATTTCGAAGGTCTTGTCGACCATGGCCGAATCCGGGCCGATGAACCCGATGACGCTGGCATAGAGCCCGCCGCCCAGACCGGCCAGCGCCGTGGAGGCGGCAAATGCCAGCTGCTTATTCACACCGACGTTCACGCCGATCGCATCTGCCAGGTCCTCGGAGGTGCGGATGGAGATGAGGGTACGGCCGACCGAGGACCGGCGGATCGCCCATGTCACGTAGACGATGAGCGCCAGGATCGCGAACACCAGGTAGAACAGCGGGATGGGATCGGTGAAGTCGATGACCCCGCCCCCCTCCGGCAACTTGACGTTGTTGACGCCGGTGTGCGCGTGCGTCACCGACTCCCAGCGGCTGACGATGAGATAGATGATGAAGCCGATGGCCATCGTGAAAATGGCGAAGTATTCGTCCTTGGTCCGCAGGGCGATGAGCCCACACAGGTAGCCGAGGACCGCGGCGAAGAGCACCCCGGTGATCAACGCAGTCCAGAAGGGCCAATCGTAGTCGGTGGTCAGCAGGCCGACGGTGTAGGCGCCGACTCCGAAGAACCCGCCCTGGGCCAGGGACAGCAGGCCGGTGAATCCCAGCAGGATGTTCATGCCGTAGACGGCGATCGCGGTGCACAGGGCGCCGGTGAACAACCGCATCACGTAGTTCTCATTGCCGAAGACGACGGGTACCAGGGCCAGCGCGATGAGGATCGCCCAGGTGCCCCAGACCCGCGGGTTGTGCAATGCCAGTTTCAGCGCGTTCATCGTTGTACCGCCTTTGCGAACAGGCCGGTGGGTTTGATCGCCAGGACCGCCACCAGGACGATGAAGGCGATCGCCTCGCCGACACCGGCTGAGATGTACGTGGAGGTCATGGTCTCGGCGACGGCGAGAACGAAGCTGCCGACGATGGCCCCGGGCAGGGAGCCCAGGCCTCCGAGGATGATGATGGCGAAGACCTTGAGATCCAGGGCCGAGCCCATGGTGGGCGAGAGTAGGTTGATCGGTGCAACCAGGCCCGCGGCGATCGTCGCCAGCAGGGCCGACAGGCCCAGGGTCAGCATCGAGACCATCGACGGGTTGATGCCCACCAGCGACGAGCCGGTGCGGTCCTGTTCGATCGCCTCGATCGTCTGGCCCTGCAGGGTGCGCTTGATGAACCAGGTCAGGATGACCAGGACGACGACGGCCACCAGGATGATGACCAGGCGCTGCACGGAGATCTGTGCGCCGGCGATGGAGACGTTCCCGGTCAGGGGCGAGTCCATTCGTCGGAAGTCAGCTCCCCAGATGGCCTGGGCGACGGCCTGGAAGAAGAACATCGCACCGACTGCGGCGATCATGTAGTGGGTGTGCGGGGCGTTGCGCAGCGGATTGAACACCAGTCGTTCCATCAGCACGCCCAGGAAGAACATGATGATGGCGGCGATGCCGATGGCTGCGAAATACGGCACGCCCACGGTCGCCAGGAAGAAGTAGGTGACATAGGCGCCGAGCATGTAGATCGAGCCGTGGGCCAGGTTCGGAATGCGCAGCACGCCGAAGACCAGGGTCAGGCCGATCGCGGCCAGGCAGTAGACACCGCCGAGCGCCAGGCCGTTGAACAGCTGTTGGATGAAGAGTGTCATGGGTGCCTCACTTATCCGGCAGGACCGGTACGGTGAACAGCTTGTAGTCGCCCTTGTCGTCCAAGTAGGCCGACTCGATCTCCTTGCTGCTCAGCCGTCCCTCCGCGGTCATATCGGTTGGGAAGGTCGCGACGTGGAAGGACTCATCGGTTTCGGTGATCGCGTTCTTGAGCGATTCGCGCAGCTTCTCCGGATCCGTGCTGGTTCCCGCGTCTTCCATCGCCTTGGCGAACAGCCCGACGAACTGGAAGGTGAAGGCCGATTCGGTGGTGGCGACCTTTTCCTTGCCGGCCTTGGCCGTGAAGTCCTCGAGGAACTTCTTCGTGCCGGATTCGGTCATGGTCTTCACCGGGGCCACGCCCATCGAATTGTGCAGGTTGTCCTCCTTGGTCACCGTGGCCATCTCATCGAGCTTGGCCTGGTCCATCACGAAGAAGCTGCCCTTGAAGCCCTGTTTGCGGGCCTCCTCCATGATCAGCGCGGTGGGCTGGGAAGGACCGCCGACGAAGATCGTGTCGGGCTTCTCCGCCAGTGCCTTGGACACGGGGCCCGCGAAGTCGGAGACGGTCGCATAGTCCAGGCTGTTGTCGGCGCCCACGCTGCCCCCGGCATCGGCCCAGGCCTTCTTGACCACGGTGGTCCACTGCTGGCCGTACTCGCTCTGGGTGCCCAGCAGGGAGAGCTTCTTGGCCCCCATCGACATCGCCTTCTTGGTGAAGGGCTCGGCGTAGGAGTTGAAGTTCGGGGTGCCGAAGACGGTCAGCGGGTTGCCGGTCGTGAAGATTTCCGGATCGGAGGTGTAGGCGCCGATGAGGAATTTGGAGCGGCCGTTGTTGACCTGCTGCATGGCCTTGATGGCGCCGGCGTTGGGGGAGAAGACGATCGCCGCCTTGTCCTGGTCGGCCAGGCGCTGGGCGTTGGTCGCGGCGGTGGAGGGGACGTACTTGTCGTCGAGTGACTTCAGCTCGAGCTTGACGTCCTTGCCGTCGATTTTCAGGCCCATGTCGTTGACCTTGTCGACGCCCATTTCCAGGCCGATCTTGACGTTCTCGCCATAGGCGGCGCCGCCGCCGGACAGGGGTCCCGTGTAGCCGATCACGACGGTGTCGCCGCTCGAACCGGAACCGCTACCGCCACAGGCGGCCAGGCCGAGGCCCAGCGCCGCCATGGTGGTCAGGGACAGTGTTGTGCGCAGCAGGGCGCGTGGTTTCTTCTGCATGACTGCTCCATTGCATCTGAGAAGGAGGAATGGGTGGACGGGTTATTTGGAATCGTCGGCCTGCGGGATGTCGAAGGTCTGGTACTTCCCCGACTTGTCCAGGTACGAGGCGTCGAGCTTCTCCGCAACCATGTGACCGGCATCGGTGACCTTGTCCGCGGGAGTCTGGACGTAGAACGACTTGTCGACCTGGGTGACGGCCTCCGGCATCTTCTCGCGGATCTTGTCCGGATCGCTCGAGGTCCCCGCCAGTTCCATCGCTTTGACGAAGACCGGCACAGCCGAGTAGTGCAGGGCCGATTCGCTGGTGGCGACCTTCTTGCCGTCGGTTTTGGTCTTGAAGGCGGCCAGGAAGTCCTTGGTGCCGGGCTCGTCGTATTCCTCGACGGGGCGCACGCCCACCGAGTCGGCCAGGTTCTTCGCATCCGTGATCGTGGCCATTTCGTTCAGTTTGGCCTGGTCCATCACGAAGAAGCTGCCCTTGTACCCCTGTTTGCGGGCTTCCTCCATGATCAGCGCGGTGGGCTGGGAAGGACCGCCCACGAAGATCGTGTCGGGCTTCTCCGCCAAGGCCTTGGACACTGGCGCGGCGAAGTCGGAGACGGTCGCATAGTCGACGCTGTTGTCCTTGCCGACAGTGCCGCCGGCTTTGGTCCACGCGGCCTTGACGTCCTTGGTCCACTGCTGGCCGTATTCGCTCTGGGTGCCCAGCAGCGCCAGCTTCTTCGCTCCGCCCTCCATCAGCTTCTTGGTGAAGGGCTCGGCGTAGGACTTGTAGTTCGGCGGGATCATGATGGTCAGCGGATTATCCGCCTGCACGATCGCCGGATCGGAGGTGTACCCGCCGATGAGGAATTTGGAGCGGCCGTTGTTGACCTGCTGCATGGCCTTGATTGCGCCGGCATTGGGGGAGAAGACCACGGCTGCCTTGTCCTGATCGGCCAGGCGCTGCGAGTTGGTCGCGGCGGTGGAGGGGACGTACTTGTCGTCGAGTGACTTCAGCTCGATCTTGACGTCCTTGCCGTCGACCTTCACGCCGGTCTCGTTGAGCTTGTCCACGGCCATCTCCAGGCCGATCTTGACGTTCTCCCCGTAGGAGGCGCCACCGCCGGACAGTGGCCCGGTGTAACCCAGGACGACGGTGTCACCGCCTGAACCGGAACCGGAACCGCCACAGGCGGCCAGGCCGAGGCCCAGCGCCGCCATGGTGGTCAGGGACAGTGTTGTGCGCAGCAGGGCGCGTGGTTTCTTCTGCATAATTGCTCCATTGCATCTGAGAAGGGGGTTGGAAGGTTACTTGGAGTCGTCGACCTGCGGAACATCGAACGGCTGGTATTTGCCGGACTTGTCGTAGTAGGCGGCGTCGAGCTTGTCCGAGAGCAGGTGGCCGGCATCGGAGATGCTCGTCCACGGAGTCTGTACGTCATAGGACTCATCGGTCTGCTTCAGGGCCTCCGGCATCGCCTCGCGAATCTTATCGGGATCAGTCGAGGTTCCTGAGATCTCCATCGCCTTGACGAAGATTGGCAGTGCCGAATAGTTCAGCGCCGACTCACTCGTGGCGACCTTGTCCTTGCCGGCCTTTGCCGTATAGGTCTTGAGGAATTCTTCGGTCCCGGCCTCCTGATAGTCCGACACCGGTCGGACACCGACGGAATCTCGGAAGTTCTCCATTTTCGCCACGGTGCCCATTTCGTCGAGCTTGGCCTGGTCCATCAGGAAGAAGCTGCCCTTGAAGCCCTGTTTGCGGGCTTCTTCGGCAATCAGCGCGGTGGGCTGGCTGGGCCCGCCCAGGAAGATCGCATCGGACTTTTCAGCCAGTGCCTTTGATACCGGGCCGGCGAAGTCGGAAACCGTTGCGTAATCGATGCTGTTGTCCTTGCCGACAGTACCGCCGGCTTCGGTCCACGCGGCCTTCGCGTCCTTGGTCCACTGCTGGCCGTATTCACTCTGGGTGCCCAACAGTGCCAGCTTCTTCGCCCCGTCGGCGCGCAGCTTCTTGGCGAACGCCTGTGCATAGGACGCGAAGTTCGGAGGCGTCATCACGGTTAGCCTGTTGCCGCTTTGGACGATTGCCGGATCTGAGGTATAGGCGGAAATGAGGAACTTCGAACGGCCGTCGTTGACCTGCTGCATGGCCTTGATGGCACCGGCGTTGGGGGTGAAGATCACCGCGGCCTTGTCCTGATCGGCCAGGCGCTGGGCGTTGGTCGCTGCGGTCGAGGGGACGTACTTGTCGTCCAACGCCTTAAGAGTGACGGTGACCTTCTTACCGTCGATTTCCACCCCGGACTCGTTGACTTTGTCCACGGCCATTTCCAGGCCTGTTTTGATGTTCTCGCCGAAGGCTGCGGCGCCTCCGGACAGGGAGGCTGTCAGGCCGACTACCACGTTGTCGCCGGATCCCGCGTCTGGGGAGCCGCCGCAGGCGCTTAGACCCGCGACCAGGCCACAGGTGGTGGCGCCGGCCAATAAGACACGGATCGGATGAGTGCTTGAGCGGGGCATCTTTTCTCCTTTGAAAAGCGATCCGGCGAGGGTGCCGGTTCGGTGTCCGCAGCGTGGACCCTGTTGTCCACATCCAATATGAAACGGGTTTCACATTGGGCTCTCAGCAATCTCAGCACAGTCGCAATGTCTTGTCAATCACATTTTTGTGCCCGTTCACCAGCCTGGAACACGGACGGCGGGTACGACTTGAAGGGCCAATGAACAAACGTTTGCTCAGGCTTGAAATTCACATGCGCTTGGGGTCAGAATGGCAGGGACAGACCGGCTCAACGAGGAGTCGAAGACCAACGAACCGGGAGGACGCACATGGATGTGCACTCGAAGACCGCCGTCGTCACCGGTGCCGCCGGTGGGATCGGATCTGCAATCGCCCGCGCCCTGACACAGCGCGGTGCCCGGGTCATGCTGGCGGACCTGGATCCCCGCGTGCAGGGGATCGCCGCCGAACTCGGCCAGCGGGCCTGGGCCGGTGACTGCACCAGCACCCAGGGCATCGCAGAGCTGATCGAAGCCACCCGCGCCGAGTTCGGCGAGGTCGATCTCTACTTCGCCAATGCCGGGATCATCGGACCCCAGGGCCTAGGAGATGACGAATCCGACTGGGACCTGATCATCGACGTCAACCTGCGGGCCCACATCCGCGCGGCCAAGGCCCTGGTGCCCGGCTGGGCGGACGGTGGGGGCGGGCACTTCGTGGCCACCGCATCGGCTGCCGGATTGCTGACCCAGATCGGCCAGGCCGGATACTCGGTGACCAAGCACGCGGCCGTCGGTTTCGCCGAGTGGCTCTCGATCACCTACGGCGACCGGGGAGTCGGCGTGACCTGTCTGTGCCCGATGGGCGTGAACACCGCAATGCTCCACGGCGCGGACAACACTGCGGACTCGTTGGATGCGGCAGCCCAGTCCGCGGTGACCTCGGCCGGCCGGGTGCTCGAGCCGGACGAAGTCGCCACCTGTGTCCTGGCGGCCGTCGAATCCGGAACGTTCCTGGCCCTGCCGCACCCGGAGGTCCTCGAGATGTACCGGATGAAGGGCTCCGACTACGACCGCTGGCTGCGCGGAATGCGGCGCTATCAGAGCAAACTGCTGGCCGGCGCACGCTGAGCCCACCCATATTTCATCAGGAATACACGACACAAGGGAGTGACAGTGACCAACCTCTTCGAACAGACCGCCCGAGGCCAGGAGTACTACGAGCGGGTGAAGGCCTTCATGGACGAATTCGTCTACCCTGCCGAGCCCGTCTATCGGCAGCAGATGGCCGAGGCCGCCAGCCCCCACACGCAGCCGCAGATCCTCGAGGACCTCAAGGCCAAGGCCAAGGAGGCCGGGCTGTGGAACCTGTTCCACCCCCACGCGGAATGGGGTCCGGGGCTGACCAACCTGGAGTATGCGCCCCTGGCGGAACTCATGGGCCGCTCGCTGGGCCTGGGGCCGGAGGTTTTCAATTGCAATGCTCCCGACACCGGCAATATGGAGGTGCTCACGCTCTTCGGGACGGATGAGCACAAGGAGAAGTACCTGCGTCCGCTCCTCGACGGCACGATGGCCTCCGGTTTCGCGATGACTGAACCGGCTGTGGCCAGCGCCGATGCCACGAACATCGAGATGGTCATGAAGAAGGACGGCGACGAGTACATCCTCGAGGGCCGCAAGTGGTTCACCTCGAACGCTCTGCACCCCAATTGCCAGGTGCTCATCGTGATGGGCAAGACCGATCCCAATGCGGAGAAGCATCGCCAGCAGTCCATGATGGTCGTGCCGATCGACGCCCCGGGGGTCACCGTGGTGCGCAATCTCCCGGTGTTCGGCTACGAGGACCGGGAGGGTCACGCGGAGATCATCTTCGATCAGGTGCGGGTGCCTGCCAAGGACGTCCTCAAGGGCGAGGGCGAGGGCTTCGCGATCAGCCAGGCCCGGCTGGGGCCG
Organism: Brevibacterium sp. 91QC2O2; assembly: GCF_024580695.1. Classification (NCBI taxonomy): domain Bacteria; kingdom Bacillati; phylum Actinomycetota; class Actinomycetes; order Micrococcales; family Brevibacteriaceae; genus Brevibacterium; species Brevibacterium sp. 91QC2O2. Next base: position 33,568 of record NZ_JANIJY010000019.1, read on the forward strand.
GGCCGCATCCACCACTGCATGCGCGCGATCGGCGCCGCCGAGCGCGCGCTCGAGCTCATGTGCAAGCGCGCAGAGGAGCGGGTGGCCTTCGGGTCCAAGCTCTCGGAGAAGGCGAACATTCAGGATTGGATCGCGGAATCGCGCATCGCCATCGACCAGGCCCGGCTGCTGACCCTGCAGGCGGCGTACCTGATGGATACCGTGGGCAACAAGGTGGCCCGTACGCTGATCTCGGAGATCAAGGTCGCGGCACCGGAAATGGCACTCAAGGTCATCGACCGGGCCATCCAGGTGCACGGCGGCGGCGGCGTTACGAACGACTTCCCCCTGGCGGAGATGTATGCGCATGTGCGCACTCTGCGCCTGGCGGACGGACCGGACGAGGTGCACAAGATGACCATCGCCCGGCACGAACTCAAGAAATACCGTAAGTGATTCGACCGACAGGTCGTGAAGGAGACAAGAATGACCCAGCGTACCGCAATCGTCACCGGCGGGGCCCGTGGAATCGGCGCGGCCATCTCGAAGCGCCTGGCCAAGGACGGACTGGCCGTCGCCGTCGTCGACATCCGTGAGGAGGACACCCGCGGCGTCGTCGAGGAGATCAACGCCGCAGGCGGCCAGGCGATCGGCATCGGCGCCGACATCACCGACGAGGCCGCCGCCAATGCGGCGGTGGAGAAGATCGCCGAGGAACTCGGTGCGCCGACCGTGCTGATCAACAACGCCGGTATCATCCGCGACCATATGCTGTTCAAGATGCCGCTGGCGGACTTCCAGAAGGTTCTGGCCGTTCACCTCGAGGGCAACTTCATCATGACGAAGGCCGCGCAGAAGTACATGGTCCAGGAGAACTTCGGCCGGATCATCTCGATGTCCTCGACCTCGGCGCTGGGCAACCGCGGCCAGGCCAACTACTCGGCGGCCAAGGCGGGCATCCAGGGCCTGACGAAGACCTATGCGATCGAACTCGGCCGCTACGGCGTGACCGCCAATGCAATCGCCCCCGGGTTCATCGAGACCGATATGACCAAGGCCACCGCGGAATCCGTCGGGGTGTCCTTCGAGGAGTTCACCAAGGCCGCCGCCGCGCAGATCGACGTGCGCCGTACCGGCAAGCCCGAGGACATCGCGCACACCGCCTCGTTCCTGGCCAGCGAGGGCGCGGGCTTCGTCTCCGGGCAGGTCATCTACGTCGCCGGCGGCCCGAAGAACTGATCGGCCCCGCCGGGCAGCCGACGCAATCGAAAGAGGAACAATGACCGATGCAGTGATCGTCTCCACCGCACGCACGCCGATTGGCAAAGCGTACCGTGGGGCCTTCAACAACACCCAGTCCCAGGAACTCGCCGGCCACGCGATCGCCAATGCGGTCAAGCGGGCGGGGCTGGAAGGCGGCGAGATCGAGGACGTCGTCTTCGGCGCCGCCGTCCAACAGGGCGCGCAGTCCATGAACTTCGGCCGGCAGGCGGCGCTGCGCGCCGGGCTGCCCGTGACGGTCGCCGGCCAGACCGTCGACCGGCAGTGCGCCTCGGGTCTGATGGCGATCTCGATCGCCGCCAAGCAGATCATCGCCGACGGGATGGACGTCGCCGTCGGCGGTGGCGCCGAATCCATCTCCCTGGTGCAGAACGAACACCAGAACACCTTCCGCGCGAAGGACCCGTGGCTCACGGAGAACCATCCGGGACTCTACCTGCCGATGCTCAACACGGCCGAGGTCGTCGCCGAACGCTATGGCGTCACCCGCGAGGCGCAGGACGCGTATTCGCTGGAGAGCCAGCGGCGCACCGCAGCCGCGCAGGAAGCCGGCCGCTTCGACGCGGAGATCGTGCCGCTGACCGCGACGAAGCTCGTCATGGACAAGGCGACCAAGGAGGTCTCCGAGGAGACGGTCACGCTGGGCAAGGACGAGGGCAACCGCCCGTCGACCACGCTCGAGGGCCTGTCCTCACTGCAGCCGGTGCTGGCCCCCGGAGTGGCCTCGGCGAACCCGTCGATCACCGCGGGCAACGCCTCGCAGCTGTCCGACGGCGCCTCGGCTGCGGTGCTGATGAGCGACGCCGAGGCCTCGCGCCGGGGCCTCGAACCGCTGGGCATCTACCGCGGCATCGCGGTGGCCGGCTGTGAGCCGGACGAGATGGGCATCGGCCCGGTCTTCGCCGTGCCGAAGCTGCTCAAGCGTCACGGGCTGACCGTCGACGACATCGATCTGTGGGAGCTCAACGAGGCATTCGCGGTGCAGACCCTGTACTGCCGTGACCGCCTGGGCATCGACCCGGAGAAGTACAACGTCAACGGCGGCGCCATCTCGATCGGCCACCCCTACGGCATGTCGGGCGCCCGGATGGTCGGGCACGCCCTCATCGAGGGCAAGCGCCGCGGTGCCAAGTACGTCGTCGTCACGATGTGCATCGGCGGCGGACAGGGCGCGGCCGGCCTGTTCGAAGTGGCCTGACCGAGCCCGAACTCATCGGTTGGAGCGTGCCCGGGGCCAAGCGCCCCGGGCACGCTCGTCTATGGAGAAAGTGAACGGAAGAAGTATCGATGGCACCCGAAAACCGACCCTGGTTGAACACCCTGGCCCGCGAACCGCGCTATTTGCGCGAGCTGGAGCCCACGACGATCCCCGCGTTACTTCAACGCGCACTGGCTGAGGCGGGGGAGTCGACCGCGGTGGAGTACTTCGGGTGGACCTGCAGTTGGCGCGAACTCGACGAACACGCTCAGGCTACCGCGGCGTACCTGGCCGAACGCGGCTTCGGGCCCGGCGACGTGCTCGGCATCTATCTGCAGAACGTGCCGCACTATTATTTCGCCGCTCTGGCGGCCTGGCGGCTCGGCGGGGTGGTGGTGCCGCTGAATCCGATGTACCGCGACGAACTGGCCCATGTCTTCGCGGATGCTTCGGTCAAGGCCCTGGTGGTTTCGGCTGCGGCGTACAACGACCGGGTCAAGGATTATGCTGCGGACCTCGACATCGTCATCACCTGCAATGATCGGGGCCTGGTGGAGCTCGAATCGGAACGCGTCTTCGGATCGTTCCCGTCCCATATCGAAACCGACAGGGACGAACTGCTCGATGTGATCGAACGCCACCGCGGAGCCCGCGTCGACCAGGCACCGGTCACCGTGGACACCCCGGCGCTCTACGGTTACACCTCGGGAACCTCCGGCAAGTCCAAGGGCGCGGTGCTCACCCACGGGAACCTGAGTGTCAATGCGGTGATCAACCGCGAATTCCAGGGCTATCGACCACCGTTCACCTTCTTCACCCTGGCCCCGGTGTTCCACATCACCGGTCTGGTCACCCAGTTCCTGGCCAATATCGCCGTCGGGGGCACCCTGGCGATGAACTACCGTTTCGAGGCCTCGACGACCCTGGAGATCTTCCGGCGGACGCGTCCGAACTACATGGCCGGTCCCGCCACCGCCTATATGGCGCTGCTGGCCCACCCCGACTTCCACGGGGACGACTTCTCGTCCTTCGACCAGATCATGTCGGGCGGGGCCCCGCTGCCCGCGGCCATCCTCGCGAAGTTCGAGGAGCGCACTGGCCGCTACATCGGCCAGGGCTACGGGCTCACAGAGACCAGCGCGCAGTGCGCGGTGGTACCCAAGGGCTTCCGTGCCCCGGTCGACGAAGAGTCGGGGAACCTGTCCTGCGGGCTGCCGATCGCCAGCGTCGACCTGCGGATTCTGGATGAGGACGGCCGCGAAGTCCCCCAGGGCGAGGTGGGCGAGGTCTGCGTGTCAGGGCCCATGGTCACCGGCTCATACCTGAACAACCCGGAGGCAACGGCGCGCGACATCCCCGGCGGATTGCTGCACACCGGGGACGTGGGGTATCTCGACGCCGAGGGCTGGCTGTTCATCGTCGACCGGATGAAGGACATGATCAACGCCTCGGGCTTCAAGGTGTGGCCGCGCGAGGTGGAGGACGCGCTGTATCTGCTGCCCGAGGTGCTCGAGGCCGCAGTGGTGGGCGTGCCCGATGAGTACAGGGGTGAGAGCGTCGTCGCCTATCTCACGCTGAAGCCGGGCCGCAGCCTCACCGAGGCCGATGTCATCGCCCATGCGCGCAAACATCTGGCCGCGTTCAAGGCCCCGCATCGGGTCGTCATCGCCGAGGCGCTGCCCAAGACGGCATCGGGCAAGATCCTGCGCCGTGAATTGCGCGACCAGGCGAGCGTGCGGGAGGACGAAACGTCCAGGTGAGCAGTGGTCCCGCGTTGAATGAACGAACGTTCGGGATATTATGAAGAAGTGACCGGCGGCACAGCCCGTCGGCGCCGGAACACGATGAAGTGGAGGACACCGATGTCACTTTCGACCGATCGCCCCTGGGTGACGACGCTCTCGAGTGAACCGAAGTACATCCAGCCCCTGGAGCCGACCACGGTGCCCGAACTCCTGGCCGCCGCAGTGGCCACGGCACCGGAGGCTCCCGCGGTGAAGTACTACGGGTGGGAGGCCACCTGGGCCCAGATCGACGACCAAGCCAACGCCCTTGCGGCTTATCTGGCCGAACGCGGCTTCGGGCCCGGCGATGTGCTCGGCATCTATCTGCAGAACGTGCCCCACTATTATTTCGCCGCTCTCGCGGCCTGGCGGCTCGGCGGGGTGGTGGTGCCGCTGAATCCGATGTACCGCGACGAACTGGCCCATGTCTTCGCGGATGCTTCGGTCAAGGCCCTGGTGGTTTCGGCTGCGGCGTACAACGACCGGGTCAAGGACTATGCTGCGGACCTCGACATCGTCATCACCTGCAACGATCGCGACCTGGTGCAGGTGGAGGCCGAACGCATCTTCGGCGCCTTCCCCGCGCAGATCCCGACCGGGCGCCCCGATCTGTCCGACATCGTCAAGGAGTACTCCGGCCGCAGTGTTCGGCAGGCTCCGGTGACTCGGGAGACCCCGGCGATCTACGGCTACACTTCGGGGACTTCCGGCAAGTCCAAGGGCGCCGTCCTGACCCACGGGAACCTGACGGTCAACGCGATCATGAGCCGGGACATGATGGACTACGGGCCCGGCAATGTGATGTTCACCCTGGCGCCGGTCTTCCACATCACGGGCTTCGTCTGCCAGTTCCTGGCCAATATCGCCTGCCGCTCCGCACTGTCGATGAACTACCGGTTCGATCCGGTGACCTCGCTGGAGATCTTCCGCCGTGACCGCCCGAACTACATGGCCGGCCCGGCCACCGCATTCATGGCGCTGCTGGCCGTGCCGGGATTCGAGGCCGCGGACTTCGAGTCCTTCGATCAGATCATGTCCGGCGGCGCGCCCCTGCCCGAGGCGATCGTTGCGAAGTTCGAGGAGCGCACCGGCTACTACATCGGCCAGGGCTACGGGCTCACAGAGACCAGCGCGCAGTGCGCCCTGGTGCCCAATGGCTTCCGCGCCCCGGTCGACGAGGAGTCGGGGAACCTGTCCTGCGGGCTGCCCCTGGCCTCGGTGACGGTTTCGATCCTCGACGACGAGGGACACGAGCTGGCGGCCGGGGAAGTGGGAGAGGTCTGTGTGTCGGGGCCCATGGTCACCCACGAGTACCTGGGCAATCCGGAGGCCACGGCGCGCGACATCCCCGGCGGATTGCTGCACACCGGCGATGTGGGCTACCTCGACGCCGAGGGCTGGCTGTTCATCGTCGACCGGAAGAAGGACATGATCAACGCCTCGGGCTTCAAGGTGTGGCCGCGCGAGGTGGAGGACGCCCTCTACCTGATGCCCCAGGTGCTCGAGGCCGCCGTGGTGGGCGTGCCCGACGAGTACCGCGGTGAGAACGTCGTGGCCTATGTGACTAGGCAGCCGGGCAGTGAACTGAGCGAGGCCGATGTCATCGCCCACGCGCGCAAACACCTGGCGGCATTCAAAGCACCGCACCGGGTCGTGATCATCGACGAGATGCCCAAGACCGCATCGGGCAAGGTACTGCGGCGCGAACTACGCGCCACAGCCCGTGAGACGGCCGAAGCGGCGCGAACCGCCGCCGGCGCAGAAGACTGAGACGAATACTCGAAGGAGAGTGGAACATATGGTGGGCAATGGGGAATGGTCGAAAGCGGCCGCGGAACTGGAAGCGCTGCGGACACTGCGCCCGGCCTCGGTCCCGGGGGAGATACCACGCGCCGACTACGAGCGGCCGCTGAACGAATTCCTCATCAGGTGGGCCGAAGAGCGGCCGCACACCACCGCGATCCACTTCTACGGCCGCGACATCGACTATGCCGAACTCGAGGAGCTGGTCGCAGCTGCCGCGGGCTGGTTGCGCGGCCAGGGCGTGGCCGCCGGCGACCGGGTGGGCGTGTTCATGAGCAACTGTCCGCAGTTCATCATCGCGCTCCTGGCGATTCTGCGCCTGGGCGCGGTGCACCTGCCGATCAACCCGATGTTCCAGGCGCGCGAACTGGCACACGAACTGCGCGACGCAACCCCGCGGGTCGTGATCGCGCAGGCGGAATTCCAGCCTCTTATCGAACGCGTCCTGGCAGACCCCGAAGCCGGCGTCGACGCCGATCTCACGGTGGCCTACACCCAGTTGGCCGACACACTGACGGGACCCGCTGTGCCCGCCGCGCCGTTTGCCGCCGCCAGTGGGGACCTGCCCAGTGACTGGGCGGACATCGTCTCCCATTCTCCGGCCGCCCCGGCCGAGGTGGATCCGACCGCCCTGGCGGTGCTCAACTACACCGGCGGGACGACGGGTCTGCCCAAGGGCTGTGAACACACGCAGGCCCATATGGTCTACTCGGGCCTCAAATCGCACGCCGGCCGTGGACATGTGCCCGGCACCGACGCCGAACCCGAGGTGATCCTGGGCTTCCAGCCGATCTTCTGGATCGCGGGGGAGGACTTCGCAATCCTGTCCCCGCTGGTCGACGGCTCGACCCTGGTGTTGATGAGCCGCTGGCATCCGGGTGTGGCCCTCGAACTCATCGCCGCGCAGCGGGTTTCCACCCTGAGCGGCCTGGGCGACAGCTACTGGGAACTGCTGGAGGAGCCCGGCTGTACGGCCCAGACGCTGGAGAGCCTGCGCGACTGCACGGCGATCAGTTTCGTGCGCAAGCTCGACCGGGACCTGCGCACGGCCTGGCGGGAGGTCTCCGGGACGACACTGCGGGAGGCCTCCTACGGAATGACCGAGACGCACACGGCCGACACCTCGACCCTGGGCCTGCAGGACGGGGACATGGACCTGGCCAAGGAACCCGTGTACTGCGGATTCCCCGTACCCGGCACGCGGATCGTCGTCGTCGACGCCGATCTGAACCCGGTTCCGGTGGGCGAATCCGGCCAGATCATCGTGAGCTCCCCCTCGGTGATGACCGGCTACTACCGCCGGCCCGAGGCCACCCGCGACTCCCTGGTCGACGGCTGGCTGCTCACCGGCGACACCGGACGCTTCGACGAGCACGGGGCGCTGACCTATTTGGCGCGGACCAAGGAGATGATCAAGGTCAACGGGATGAGTGTTTTCCCCGCCGAAGTCGAAACGCTGCTCAAGGCCCATCCTGCGATCGAGACCGTCGCCGTCGCCCCGCGCGCGGACGAGCGCAAGGGCCAGGTGCCCGTGGCCTTCACCATCCTGACGGCGGGCTCCGCCGCCACCGCCGAGGAGCTGCACACATGGGCGCTGGAGCAGATGGCCCGTTACAAGGTCCCGGAGTTCGTCTTCGTCGAGGCGATGCCGATGACGGCCACGGGCAAGATCCGCAAAGTCGAACTGTTGGAGAGCCTGGAGAAGTGACGCACGTGAACCGAGCCCCCGTCCTGTTGGTCGCCAACCGCGGGGAGATCGCCGTGCGCATTATGCGCACCGCCCGTGATCTGGGCATGACAACCGTCGCCGTCCACCCCGCCGATGACGCGGACAGCCTGCACGTGAGCCTGGCCGACCGGGCGGTCGAACTGCCGGGCCTGGGAGCAGGGGCCTACCTGGACATCGCCGGACTGGCGGCCGTGATCGGCCGCGTGGGCGCCGATTACGTCCACCCCGGTTACGGATTCCTGTCCGAATCCGCCGAGTTCGCCAGGGCGGTCGCCGGCGCCGGCGCCGTATTCGTCGGTCCCCGCCCGGAGGCGATCGAAGCCGTCGGCGATAAGGACAGGGCGAAGACACTGGCCGCAGGACTGGGGATCAACACGATACCGGCCACCGGCGTGCTGGCGGGGCCCGAACAGGCCAGGGCCTTCCAACGTGAGGCCGGGGGCCCGATCGCACTCAAGGCCGTCGCCGGCGGCGGGGGCCGGGGGATCGTGCCGATCGGCCCCGCCGATGATGTCGACGCCCTGTTCGCCAGAGCCGCCGCCGAGGCCGCGGCGGGCTTCGGCGACGAGCGGCTACTGGCCGAACGCTGGCTCACCGGCACCCGCCACATCGAGGTCCAGGCGCTGGGCACAGCCGAGGGGATCAGGATCCTGGGCGATCGGGACTGCTCCCTGCAGCGCCGCCGCCAGAAATTCCTCGAGATCGCCCCGGCCGCGGTGCCCACGGATATCCGGACGGCGATCCACGCGGCCGCAGGCACCCTGCTGGAGGCGATCGACTACACCCAGCTGGCCACCGTCGAATTCCTGGTGACCGACGACGACTGGTTCTTCCTCGAAGTCAACCCGCGTATCCAGGTCGAGCACACGGTGACGGAGGAGGTCCTGGGCATCGACCTGGTGGCCGCCCAGCTGCGTCTGGCCCAGGGACTGGAGATGTCCGCTCTACCGGACGGGCAGCCGACGGGACGGACATCGGTGCAGGCGCGGATCACCGCCGAGCGGATGAGCGCCGACGGCACGGTCCACCCCGCGACGGGCACTCTGGCATCAGCCGACTTCCCCCTGGACCGGCATGTGCGAGTCGACACCTGGGTGCGTTCGGGCACCCGGATCGGCGCGAGCTATGACACCCTACTGGCCAAGCTCATCGTCACGGCCGACGACTTGGAGACGGCCGTGGCCCGACTGGACCGGGCACTGCTGGAGACCCGCATCACGGGGGTGGAGACGAACATCGGCCTGCAGCGCGCGGTCATCGCCGCGGGCCTGCCCGGCCACGCGGATACCGGCACCTTCGATGCGCGCAGCGCCGAACTCGTCGCCTCGATCCCGGAGACCGGAACAGGGCCCGACGCAGCGCCGGCCAAGGCCACAGAGGCGCCCGCCGTCGAGCTGGCCGTGGACGAGACCCCGGTACCCGCCCCACTCTCGGGTACCGTCGTCTCGCTCGAGGCCAGGCCCGGCGAGTTGGGTCTCATCGAGGCGATGAAGATGCACCATGCGATTCCCGCCCCACCCCACACCGCGGCGCGCGCCCTGGTGGCAATCGGCGACACCGTGACCGAGGGCCAGCCCGTGTTCGCGATCGTTGCGGGCAATACCGACCGGACGGGGGATGCGAGCACCGAGCTGGTCGACCACCCGGCAGTGGCAGAGGCCGTGGCCAGGCACGCGGGAACAAGTGATGAGGCACACCCGGCCGACGTGGAGAAGATCCATCGCCGGGGTCGGCGCACGGCCAGGGAGAATCTGGCCGAACTGGTGGTCCCCGGCACGTTCGTCGAATACGGCGGCCTTGCGATCGCCGCCCAGCGGGCCAGGCGCTCGCACGCCGATCTGATCGACCGGACCCGCGGGGACGGGCTGGTCGGCGGGATCGGCACAGTGCGCACGGACCGCGGGGACGTCCGTGCGGTCGTCATGAGCTACGACTACACGGTGCTGGCCGGCACCCAGGGAGCGCGCAACCACGCCAAAACCGACAGACTCCTCCACGTGGCAGGGGACACCGGCCTGCCCATCGTCTTCTTCTGCGAGGGCGGCGGCGGGCGGCCCGGCGACACCGACATCCCTCCGGGTCCCCAGCTCAACGTCGGGACGTTCGCCGCGCTCGCGGGCCTGCGCGGGCGGGTGCCGCTGATCGCGATCGCCTCGGGCCGCTGTTTCGCCGGCAACGCGGCGCTGGCGGGAGTGTGCGATGTGATCATCGCAACGGAGGACCTCAACCTGGGAATGGGCGGCCCGGCGATGATCTCCGGTGGCGGCCTGGGCGACTACCGGCCCGAGGACGTCGGCCCCGTCCGGGTGCACCGTGATTCGGGAGCCGTCGACCTGGTCGTCCCCGGCGACGCCGAGGCCGTGGCCGCCACCCGTGACTACCTGGCCATGTTCGCCGCAGGCGGAGCGGGTGAGGGAGCCGCTGCGGGTGGGCAGGAGGACGCCACCGGTGGAACCGAGCCGGCTGCGCCCGATAGGGCCGCAATCCTACGGGCAGCGGTGCCGGCCGACCGGCTACGTGCCTTCGATATGCGCTCCCTGCTGCGCCATGTCTTCGACGACACCGGTTTCACCGAGCTGCGCTCAGGTGCCCGCGGCGGGGCGATTTGCGGTTTCGCGCGGATCGACGGCGCTCCCATCGGGTTCGTCGCCAATGACAATCGGCACCTGGGCGGGGCCATCGACGTGGACACCGCGCGGAATCTGACCCAGCACCTGCGCCTCGCCGAGTCCTATGGCCTGCCGCTGGTGGCCTTCATCGACACCCCCGGCTTCATGGTCGGGCCCGAAGCCGAGCGGGAGCCCGGCGTGCGCGCCTTCGGCGACCTGTTCTGCGCCGGCGCCGCGCTGACAGTGCCCACCGGCTCCGTGGTGATCCGCAAGGCCTACGGGCTCGGGGCGATGGCGATGAGCTTCGGCTCGCTGCACGAGACCCGTTTCACCGTAGCCTGGCCCTCCGGCGAACTGGGCCCGATGGGGCTCGAGGGCGCGGTGCGCCTGGGGTTCTCCAAGGAGCTGGCCGCGGTGCCGGAAGGCGAGGAACGCGATGCGCTGTTCACCCGGCTGCTCGACCGCCTCTATGAGCAGGGCCGGGCCATGTCGGCGGCCGAGACCTTCGACATCGACGACGTCATCGACCCTGCGGACACCCGGGCGTGGCTGGGCCTGTTGCACGATGAGCGGGGTAGCCGGATCCGGTCCTGAGCGGTCCGCCTAGGATGGGACATCGTGCACTCACGCGATAAACAGATCATCGCCCTGGCGCTGCCCGCCCTGGGCGCCCTGGCGGCCGAACCGGTCTTCCTGTTGGCGGACACCGCGATGGTCGGCCATCTGGGACCGGAGGCCCTCGCCGCGCTGGCCCTGGCAGGGGCCCTGCTGCAGACGGTGCTGGGTCTCATGGTCTTCCTCGCCTACGCCACCACGCCGCGGGTCGCGCGCTTCCTGGGCTCGGGCGATCGACCGGGGGCGATCGGCGCTGGGATCGACGGGATGTGGTTGGCTGCCGCCACCTCGGTCATTCTGGTGGCGGCCGGCCTGCCCCTGCTCGACACGGCACTGGGCTGGTTCAACCCGACCGCCGAGGTCGCGGCCCTGGCCCGGGAATATCTGACGATCTCCTGGTGGGGCCTGCCGTTCATGCTCATCGTGATCGCCGGTACCGGATTGCTGCGCGGGCTGCAGAACACGAAGGTGCCGTTGGCCATCGCGGCGGGTGGTTTCGCCGTCAACATCGCACTCAACGCCCTGTTCATCTACGGCCTCGACCTCGGTGTGGCGGGCTCGGCGCTGGGCACCGTGTGCGCACAGGGGCTCATGTGCCTGACCTATGCGTGGATCGCGGTGCTGGCGGCCCGGCATTACGGTGCCAGGCTGCGGCCGGATTTCCACGGGGTCTTCCATGCCGCGCGGATGTCGGGCTGGCTGCTGCTGCGCAACGCCTCGCTGCGGGCCGCCATCCTGGTGCTGGTCGCCCTTGCCGCAGCTCAGGGGACCGTGCAGCTGGCGGCTGTGCAGGTCGCCCAGACGCTGTTCAACAGCCTGGCCATGGTGCTGGACTCACTGGCGATCGCCGGGCAGGCGCTCATCGGCCTGGAGCTGGGGCGCAGGCGGCGCGCCGAGGTCCACGCCGTGCACCGGCGCCTGATCGGCTGGGGTGTGGGTTTCGGCACCATCACGGGCGTCGTCATGGCCTGTCTGTCGCCCTGGCTTCCGGCGCTGTTCACCTCGGACGAGCACGTCCGGCCCGCATTGACGATCCTGATCCTGGTGCTGGCCGCAAGCCTGCCGCTGGGCGGCTATGTGTTCACCCTCGACGGGGTGCTGATGGGCGCTGAGGATTCCCGCTATCTGGCCCTGGCACAGCTGGGCGCATTCCTGGGATTCGCCCTGCTGTGCTGGCTGGGGCACCTCGCCGGCTGGGGTACCTGGGGCCTGTGGGCCTGCTTCTGCTGGGGCTTCCTGGCCTTCCGTGGGATCGGCCTGGGCCTGCGGATGCGCGGCGATGCCTGGATCGAACGCGCAGAGGCCCGCGGCTAGACTGCCGCGGGCCCCTGCGCGCCGGTGATCAGGAGGGTCGGTGGGGGAGGATGACGTCCTGGTAGACCGCCTCGCCCATCGGGCGGTAGTCGCTCTTCGGGTCGTACCACTCGTCGAAGTCCGCTGTCGTGCCCTTGTCGGAGTAGCCGAGTTCCTTGGCCTTGGCCGTCCACTTTCTGGCGGCCGCCTCGACCCGTTCGGCCAGATCGTCGCCGGCGATACCGGACTCGGCGATCTTCTTGCGGTTCTCCGAGTTGAAGGCCGCCACGTCCTTCTGCAGTGCATCATCGAAGCGTTCGATCTTGCCGCCTGCCTTCTTCGCGGCTGTGACGGCTGCCGCATTGCCGCCGATGCCGGTCTGCAGCTGTCCATGGAAGTGGTCGGCGTAGACGTCGAAGATGATCTGCCGGTAGCCCAGGGGCAGCTCGGCGAACTTCTTGCCGGCGACCAGGGAGCTGGCGCTGCGGGAGATCGACGTGTCGGTCATATAGCCGATATTGGGGGCGACCTCGAACAGCCCGCCCTCGGCCGCGGTGACCAGCTGCGCCAGCGAACAGTCCACGGTGCCCCGCTGCATGGCCTCGAAGGCCTCGGTGTATTCCATGGAGACGGGGGAGGCGCCGATTCGGCTCATCAAGCCACTCTGCGCCTTCGAGGCGATGCGGACCTGCCTGCCCGGATAGTCGGATTCGGAGACCCCGGTCTTCGTGCAAACCGAGTAGTAGCCGCCCGAGGCGATGAAGGGGGCGATCGGGTAGACGCTCTGATCCTCGTATTCCTGGAGTACCTGAGGAGTGTTCCAGGCGACATCGACGCCCACGGCGTTCGTGATCATCTCCCCGGTATAGGGCGAGGACGGAAGCCCACCGAGGGCCTCGCCCACGGCATTGGTGGCGGGGAACTCCGCGGGTTGGTAGACCGGCAGCGCCAGTGCCAGGTCCACGCGCCCGTCGGACAGGGCGTCGAACAGTTCGGAATAGCCGGCGATGGCCTGTCCCCACACCGTGTCGACCTTGATCTTCCCGCCCGAGCGCTCCTCTATGGCCGCGGCCAGGACGTTGCCCGAGGGAGCCTGGATGGAAGCCGCGGACGCCGCCGAGGGCTGGAAGGTCAGTTCCACCTCGGGCAGGTCGGCCAGTGCCGCGTCGATGGTCGCCTGGTCGGCGCCAGACGCATAGCCTCCGCCTCCACCGCCGGCCAGTCCTCCGGAGGTGCCGCCTGCCACGGATCCGGCACAAGCGCTCAGGGCCAGGCTCAGGACGCCGGCTATGAGGGGGAGGCCGAGTGTGCGGAGGCGGCTGCGGCCTGGTTTCATGGGGTTCTGCCTTTCGGAAGGGGACTTGCTGATCACTGGGCGCCTCCTGCGCGTTCGAGCAGAGCGGGGAGCCAGTCGGTCATCTGGGGAACCGCGATCATCAGGACGAGGAACAGGACCGCAACGGGCAGGAACCAGGTCAGGGAGACGAAGACGTCCTTGAGCGTGATGGTCTGGCCCAGGTTCACCGCGGGGTTCTTGGTGATGTTGTGCACGATGAAGGACAGGATGCCCACGGGCGGGGTGATCATACCGAGTTCGCCCAGTAGAACGACGAACACTCCGAACCACAGGGGATTGACATCCATGGCGGACAGGGTGGGCAGCAGGATCGGAACGGTCAGCAGCATCATCGACATGGTGTCGAAGAACATGCCCATCACCAGGTAGAGCAGCACCAGGATGAGCAGGAAGGCGAAGCGGGAGAGACCCAGCCCCGTGATGTACGAGGTGATGGCAGGGGCCAGTCCGGTGATCGCCAGGAGCTTGGTCAGCATCTCGGCGCCGATCATGATGAAGAAGATCGAGGCGGTGGCCGAGACCGTGTTCATGGCGGCTACTGCCACCTTGCCCAGCGGTTTGTCCTTACGGGTGTGGATGAGGGTCAGGATCATCGCGGTGCACGCGGCCGCGGCACCGGCCTCGGTCGGGGTGAAGGCACCGGAGAACATACCGCCGAACAGGACCAGCATGATGACGGGGAAGCCCCAGATCTCCCCGAGCGAGGAGAAGCGTTCCTTCCACGTGGCGGTGGAGCCCCGGGCGGCGCCGGGCCGTCTGCCGACCAGGGAGGGCTTGACGAAACCGATGAGCAGGATGAACAGCGCGAAGGTCACGGCGATGAGGATGCCGGGTACCGCGCCGGCCATGAGCTGGGGGCCGACGGGAACCGATGCGATACCGGCGAAGACCACGAGCAGGATCGACGGGGGGATGAGCGCCCCGGGCAGACCCGCGACGATGACTGTGCCCACCGCCATGCGCTTGTCGTATCCGGCCTTGAGCATTTCGGGGATGCCGGTGCGGCCCAGGGTGTAGGTCATGCCGATGGTCGATCCCGAGACCGACGCCAGGCCGGCTCCGGCTGCCGTGGTGCCGATGCCGATGCCGCCCGGCAGCCAGGAGAACCAGCGGTCTGTGGCGCGGTAGATCTTCGCCGCCATCCCCGACTGGGCCAGCAGCATGCCCATGAAGATGAACATGGGCAGGACCGAGTAAGACCATTTCGAGACGGTGTGGAAGGGTGCGGTGGCCAGGATGTTGACGGTCGCCGGGATGCCGGAGAGGCCGTAGACGCCGATGACCGATGGAATGGCCAGGCTCAGGGCGACGGGGACGGACATGAACATGAGCACCAGCATCATGGCCAGGCACCACAGTCCGGCCACGGGGCCAGTGGGGGAGAGGAAGAAGCCGATGAGGGTGACGGTGAGCAGGACCAGGCAGACGGCGAAGCCGGTGCCGCGTGGTCTGCCACGGCGGTGCGCCCTGGGCAGGAGGGTGGTCGGGCCGGTGCCGGTTCCGGCGGTGCCTGTAGTGGTTGACCGGTCGGCTGGGCTCGCCGTGGTCGTTGCGTCGGGGTTCATAGGGACCTCGGATTCGTACGTGTTGGGATCAGAGCGCCGATTCGGCGGGGTCGACGGTGGCGCTCGCAGTGCGGTCGACGGGGACGAAGACGTCGAGGACGTAGCACAGCGTCATGACGAGGAACACCAGGGGGACCAGGAAGTACACCGGCCAGGTCGTGATCTCGGTGACCCCGGCGGTGGCGCCGATCGTCATCTTCTCGATCGCCTCCCGGAGGCCGAACACCATCAGGCCGGCGCTGAGCAGCCCTCCGGCACATGCGGCGAAGATCTGGCAGGCCCGGGCGGAGGTGGGGCCGAGCCGCTCGGTCAGCAGAGTGACCGTGATGTGTTCGCGTTGCAGGTGGGCCGCGGGGATGCCCAGCAGCGCGATCGCCGGCAACCACCAGAAGGACACGATCTCATTGGTGCCGTAGAGGGGAGCGGAGAAGAGGAACCGGGACAGGGCGTGGGCGATGACGTGGAGCATCATCGCGACCACCGCGATGGCCGTCAACGCGGACAGGATCCGGTTGAGGATGGAATGGGCCTGCTGCATATGAAGCCGCCTTTGCCTTCATGAGGGATGGGATGGTCTGGGGGTGGGAACGGGATCGGCGATGATCCCACTGGATCGAAAGGTGCAGGAGAGCGGAGTCACCTACAATGCATCAGAGTATAGAAAATGCATTTTATGTGCAAGAAGTATGTTTCTGTGTTTCTTCAGGATGTTAGATGCCTGCTCATAAGCGACTACAGTTGCAGACATGGTGAAGATCCTCCCCGTAGACCCGAGCCCGGCCGGCGGCGAGTCGCTGGCACCGTTCCTCGCCGCCAGCGCGAACTGGTCGCTGGACCGTCCCGAACTCACCGCCGCGCAGGCCCTGCGCGATCCACAGCTGTCCGGTTATCTGGCCGGCTGGGGGCGGCCGGGAGATATCGGGGTGCTGGCCGTCGCGGACGATGGTACGGGGGTGCTCGGCGCTGCCTGGGCGCGTATTTTCCCTGCGGCCGAGGCCGGTGCGGGCTTCGTCTCCGAGACGATTCCCGAACTCCTGGTAGCGGTCGATCGGGACAGTCAGGGCTCCGGCCTGGGTACTCGGCTGTTGCATGCGCTGTTCGGGCTGCTGCGCTATAACGGTGCCACCGGGGTGTCGGCCGGTGTCGCACAGACCAACTCGGCCATCGGCCTGTTCGCCCGCCTGGGGTTCCGCGAGGTCGGCACGGGAGAGGGCATCGCGATCCTGCTCAAGGACCTGTGCGCCTGAATCGGCTACTGCGGTAGCAGTCGCTGGACGCTGCGCCTGCCCAGCAGGAACCAGATGATACCGATCGACAGCAATCCCTGGATCGTATTGACGACCACCCCGTGGGGCACGAAGACCAGCACCAACAGGGGCATAACCAGTGCCTGGAGACAGTAGGCAGTCAACGACATGGTGCCGAAGGGCAGTAGGAGCCAGCCCAGGTACTTCTCCAACGGAGTGCGCAGGATGTGGAACAGGGCCAAAAAGCCCGCGAACCACAGGAAGGCCAGAGCCACGCGGCCCGGCATCGTCGGGTTGTTCGAGAAGAAATCGGCAGTGGCGGGCTGGAACCACTGGTAGAAATCCCACAGGCCGATGCGATCCCAGAACCCGGGAGCGTGCACCGTCAGCCCGCTCAGGCTGGTCGTCGTGACGAGCAGGACGACAAGGGTCCAGCCGAAACCGGTCTTCAACCCGGCGCGCCCGCGCAGCCAGGCGCGCACGTCCTCGAACCGATAGCCCATGAGTGCGGCTCCGAAGAAGTACAGCTGCCACTGCAGTTCCGCATCGGGGATCTCCTGGAGGAAACTCAGCGCGTAGACGGCCACGCTGAGCAGGGCGGCCAGCCAGGCCAGGCGCCGGCGGACGAACCACAGGAAGATCGGGGTGACGGCCAGCATGACCGCGTACAGGCGCAAGAAGTAGATCCAGTCGTTGAACGCGTCCATGGTGACCAAATGGCGCAACAGGGCGAACGGAGTCGCCAGCTGGTCCTCGGTCGGCAGCTTGGGCAGGCGGCCATCCCCGCCGACCAACAGGGTGAAGCCGATGATCGCCAAGGAGATGCCGATGCCCCACAGGTAGAGCTTCAGGGCCCGGCGCAGAAGCACCACGGTGAGTTCGCGCAGGGGTTTGGTCCGGCCCTTGTAGGCGCGGATATAGCCGATGAGGAAGCCAGAGACCAGGAAGAAGCCCTCGGCGGCCGAACCCCATAACAGGCCCTTGCCGCTGAGTAGGTACAAAGGCGAGGGCCACATCTGCAGGTGGTCGAGGATGATGACGATGACGAAGAACCCGCGCAGCAGGTCGAGCTCCACGATCCGCCTGCGCACGGGTGAAGCGGGCTGTGGGTCCGGTGGGGTGCCGCCCGCTGCACTGTTCGCCTTGTCGTTCATCATCTCCATGGTAAAGGTAACGGTTGGGTAACACTGGCAGCGGGCTGTCTGCGGGCTGTGGTGGTGGGGCGGGATATCCTTGAAGCGTGTACGAAGCCACAGCCCCCGCCCTCGCCTGCGCCCAGTCCCTGATCCGCTCGATCCCCGATCACCCCGAGCCCGGCATCGTGTTCCGTGACGTGATGCCGCTGTTGGCCGACGGCCCCGCCCTGCACGCCACGGCAGCCGCACTCATCGCCCCGTTCGCCGATTCCTTCGACGCGATTGCCGGCGTGGAGGCCCGCGGGTTCCTGCTGGCCGGCGTGGCGGCCGGACTGTGCGGGTGCGGTCTGGTCCCGATCCGCAAGGCCGGCAAACTTCCCCGGCCGGCCGGGCACCAGGAGTACACGCTCGAATACGGCAGCGCAACCATCGAAATGCAGACGGATCTGCCCGCCGGTTCGCGCATTCTGCTCATCGACGATGTATTGGCCACCGGCGGCACTCTGCGCGCCAGCCGTGAGTTACTGCAGCGGCTGGGATACGTGCACGCGGGGACCGCGGTGCTCTTCGAGATCGCGGACCTGGGCGGGCGGGCGCGCCTGGCCGACGACACCCTGCACACGGTGTTCAGCGCCTGAGAGATCGCCGTGTAGAGGTGTGATGGGACCCACTACTATGGACGCATGAGCGATCCAAAGGCGGACACCGCCGTGCACTTCGACCCCATCCCACCGACCCCGGACAGCCCCGCCGGCCCCCTGCGACACACGACCGAGGGCCCCGTGCGCGGGCTGGCACAGGGGGCGACGGACGCCTGGTACGGGATCCCCTTCGCCGCCCCGCCGGTGGGCGAGCTGCGGTTCCGCAGGCCGGTCCCGCCCGCAATGCGCACGACCGTATTCACTGCGGATTCCTGGGGTCCCGCTCCCGTCCAGACTCCCAGGCCGGAGGCCTTCGGCGGAGTGGGCGAGAACCCGGAGATGGACGAGGACTGTCTGACCCTGACGATCGTCACCCCGCACACGGAATCACACGGGCCCCTGCCCGTGCTCGTGTGGATCTACGGCGGTGCCTTCGCCATCGGCGTCAATCGCAACTACGATGCCAGGGTGCTGGCCGAACGCACCGGCTGTGTCGTGGTCAGCCCCAACTACCGGGTGGGGCCCTTCGGCTTCATCGACTTCAGTGCCCTGTCCGGCCCCGAGCACGTCTTCGAGTCAAATGTCGGCCTCTACGATCAGATCCGTGCCCTGGACTGGGTACGCGAGAACATCGCGGCCTTCGGCGGAGATCCCGCAGCGGTCACGGTGTTCGGCGAATCGGCCGGAGCCATGTCCGTGCTCGCCCTGATGGCCATGCCCGACGCCCACGGGCTGTTCCACCGGGCGATAGCCCAATCCCCGGCCCCGGCCTCCATGCTCTCGGCCGAACAGGCCGGCCGGTGGGCAGAAGTGCTGCTGGACGACCTCGCCACGAATCAGACGAGCAGTGCCGAGCGCGCCCAGCGCCTGGCCCGGGCCTCGGCCGCCGAGCTCCTGCAGGCCTTCGAGGCCCTGAACGAACAGGCCCCCGAGCTGGCACCGGGACTGATGATCTGCGGACCCGTGGTCGACGGGGAGTCACTGCCGAGCGCACCGCTGGCGGCACTGGCCGATGGGAGTGCGGCGGCGGTGCCACTGCTCATCGGCACGAACGACAACGAGGGCACCCTGTTCGCCATCGGAGCGCAGGCCGGGGGAGGGGAGACGATCCCCGTGCTGCCCGAGACCCTCGAGCGCGTCTTCGCCGCGGCACCCGGCTGGCCCGAGGTACTCGCGGCCTACCCCGACTACCCCCGCGACGCGCCCCGACTCGGCGGTGACGCGGTCTTCTGGTACCCCACGGTGTGCGCGGCGGAACTGCACGCGCGCCACAACCCGGTCTGGCTCTACCGTTTCGACTATGTCTCGGAGGACCCCCGGTTCGGTGCCTTCGGGGCGACCCACGGAGCCGAGATCCCCCACGTCTTCGGGCGCTCGCGGGCAACGGTCATGGCAGAGGGGGACTCCGCCGGCGACAGCCGTGATGCGCGGTTCTCCGCCCGGATGATGGACCTCTGGGGCTCCTTCGCGCGGACCGGGCAGCCAGGTGGCGACTGGCCCGGCTTCGACGAGCGCGAACGCCGCACGTTGATCCTCGATGTGCAGCCGCGGGTGGAGTCCGATCCCCGCTCCGCCCGGCGCGCCGCCCTGGCGGCCTATGTACAGGGAGCCACCGGGGACTAGGCCCGGCCGTCGGCCGAGTGGGCGGCCAATTCGTCGTCGACGACGGCGGACTTGGCCGCCCGGAAGCCCAAGAGGGCCAGGACCAGTCCCAGGATGATGAGGACCACCAGAATCGGCGTCCAGCCGCCGATCGCACCGTGGACGGTGCCGACCAGGAACGGTCCCGCGGCCGCCAGCAGATAGCCCACCGGCTGCGCGAAGCCGGACAGCCGCGCGGTGACCATGGGGTCGCGGGTGCGCGCTGTGATCAGGCTCAGCGCGGTGGGGAAGCACAGGCCACCCAGGCCCAACAGCACCGCCCAGGCCAGCCAACCGGCAGCCGGCGCCACCAGGATGCCCGCATAGCCGGCCGTCATCAGCAGGGCGAACAGGACCGTGAATGGCCACAGGTTCTTCGCCCGCGCGGTGATCGTCGGCATCACCAGACCGCCCAGGATCTGCATGAAGCCCGTGATCGCCAGCGCGAGCGAGGCCTGGGATGCCGAAGCGCCACCGTCACCGAGCATTGTGGGCAGCCAGCCCATCTGGATATAGGCATTCATCGACTGCAGACCGAAGAACAGCATGATGGCCACGGCCGTCGGCGACTTCCAGATGCGGGTGTGGGCGGCCCTGTCCGTTGCAGTCGCCGGTGGCAGGTCGTAGCCGGCCCTGGGCCAGACGAAGACCCACACGAGCAATTGGACGGCTCCGGCGATCGCCCATACGGCCAGTCCCCAGCGCCAACCGTCGGCGCGGGCCCCGAACGGCAGCGCAGTCAGCGGGGCGATCGTCGAGCCCACGCCCAACAGCGTCGAATACACGGTCATGAGCGCCACGGTGCGGACCCCGCCGTGACGCTTGATGAAGGCCGGCAGCAGCACATTGCCAACGGCGATGCCGATGACGCACAGTCCGGTCAGGAACACGAACGACCAGATGCCGCCCACCCAGGGCCGCAGTGCCAGTCCCACCAGCTCGATCAGCATGCCCAGGGTCAACGCGCCGGTCAGACCGGTCCGCCGTGCGATCGGAACCGCCAGCACTCCGAATACCGCGAAGCACAGGCCAGGCAGCGCGGTGAGCGATCCGGCCAGGGTGGGGGTGCCGCCCAGCTCGCCCACCGCCTGATCCAACACCGCTCCCAAGGAGGCCACAGCGGGCCGGAGATTGAACGCCGCAACGAACACGGCGATGGCCACCAGGCCGGCGGGTACCAGAGGGGACAGGGGATCCTGCCGGCCCAGCGGCGGGCGTGCGGCAGGAGGGACAGCGGCGTCATTGCGTTTCATCACTTCGCCAAGTTATCAAGCCATCGAACCGCGCGGACACCCAGTCCACGTCCGGCAGCTGCCAGGCGTGGTCTAAGCTCACAGACATGACGATGACGCCACAGCCCAGTTCCACCCGGACTCCCACGCCCCAGACCTCCGACGAGGGCCCGCATGCGGCGGACCCCGCCGACCTGG
The DNA here is from genome assembly GCF_024580695.1 of Brevibacterium sp. 91QC2O2. Lineage (NCBI taxonomy): Bacteria > Bacillati > Actinomycetota > Actinomycetes > Micrococcales > Brevibacteriaceae > Brevibacterium > Brevibacterium sp. 91QC2O2. The sequence goes on from NZ_JANIJY010000019.1 coordinate 54,876, forward strand.
CCCACCGTCGGCGCAGGGTCAAGGGCATCGTCAATCTGCGCGACCTGGGCTCCATCCCCGTCGCCGGAGGACGCATCGCATCGGGTCTGCTCTACCGTTCGGCCGGGCTGAACAGGCTGCGCCCGGAATCCTTCGCAGACTTTACCGCCCTGGGCATCGAACGAGTCTACGATCTACGGACCGGCCCGGAGCGCGACCACGCCCCGGATAAGCACCCGGCCGGGGTCAGCCTGAGCGTATGCGATGTCCTGGCCGACAGCGAACACTCCGCGGCAGCCCACACCGGATCGGCCTCCCAGGACCCAGCGCAGGTCGCCCGCTTTCTGCGCGCCCAACCGGAGGGCGCCTACCTCAAACGGTCGTACCGCGACTTCGTGATCCTGCCCAGTGCCAGGCGCGCCTACCGCGAGCTGTTCACCGCGCTCGCCGCACCGGAAGCCGGCGGGGCGGCCCTGTTCCACTGCACGGCGGGCAAGGACCGGACCGGCTGGGCGGTGGCCTCGCTCCTGCTCCTGCTGGGCGCGGATCCCGATGACGTCCTCGCCGACTACCTGGCCACGAACGTGGACTACCTGCCCAGGCAGGAGGGGTACCTGGAGCGCGCCGAGGCCCAGGGCATCCCGCGCGATCTGCTACTGCCCATGCTCGAGGTCAGACCGGAGTACCTGGAGACCTCACTGGCCCAGGTGCGCCAGGACTTCGGCGGAATCCGCGGCTACTTCGTCGATGGGCTCGGACTGGCAGACGACACGCTGGAACGGCTGGGGGAGCGCTTCGTGTCCTAGCCAGGCGGGCCCGGGCACTCAGCGTTCGACCAGTACTCCGTCGGAGTCGGCCCAGACGTGCTTGCCCGGAGTGAACAGCACCCCGTCGATGGTCACGGGCACGTCGACCTCGCCGGCGCCGTCCTTGGCCGACTTGCGGGGATTCGATCCGAGCGCCTTGAGTCCCAAGTCGAGCGCGCCGATCTGGGCGCGGTCGCGGATTGCCCCGTTGACGATCACCCCTGCCCAGCCGTTGGCCGCTGCCGCGGCTGCGATGAGATCGCCGACCAGGGCCGATTCCAATGCGCCCCCGCCGTCGACCACCAGCACGGCGCCATCGCCGGGGGTGTTGAGGACCTGCTTGACCAGCGCGTTGTCACGGTGGCAGCGCACCGTGCGCACCGGACCGTCGAAACTGGAACGTCCTCCGATGGATGCCAGTTGTAGGGACAGGGAATCGAGTTCTTCGCCGCGCAGATCGTATAGGTCGGCAGTCGTCATGCTCATGTGTGACAGGTTACAGGCCCGCCCTGGCACGGTCCGGCCGGCGGTAGGATGGTCCGGTGCCATCTCCACGCCTCATTGCCACAGACCTCGACGGAACCCTGCTCGATCCCAGCGGACATGTCAGTCCGCGGACCAGGGCGGCCCTGGACGCCGCACGGGCGGCCGGTGTCCCCGTGGTGCCCGTGACCGCCCGCAACCCCAATGGACTACGGGCGATCGGCGCGGAAACCGGCTTCGATTCCTGGGCCCTGTGCGGCAATGGGGCCTACGGCCTCGACCTGGCCACCGGCCGTGTCCTGTACACGGTCGAGGCCGCCCCCGAAATCCTCACCCCGTTCGCCACCGCCCTGTCCAGCCGGGTCCCCGGCGTGGTCTTCGGCGCGATCAGGGACGCCGGCGAAGGATTCGTAGCCGAGCCCGGTTATGCCGCACTGTCGAGTTTCGACGATCACAAACGCGATCCGCACACGATGCACGGTTCCACCCGGGCCGAGGTGGTGGGTGCCGCCAGCCTCAAACTGGTCTTCCGCCACGCCACGGTCTCCACCGCCGAGCTGTTCGCAGCTGCCAGGGGGCTGGGACTGAGCGGTTTCGAGATGACCCTGTCGGGCGCGCCCTTCGTCGAGCTCATGGCTGCCGGAGTGACCAAGGCCAGCGGCCTCGACCGGCTGTGCGCCCACCTGGGAATCAACCGCAGCGACGTCGTGGCCTTCGGTGACGGTCTCAACGATGTCGACATGCTGGCCTGGGCCGGCACAGGCTACGCGGTCGCCAACGCGGGCGAGGCCGTGCGGGCAGCGGCAGACCTCGTGGCGCCGTCGAACGCCGAGGACGGATTCGCCGCGATCGTGGAGGACCTGCTGGCCTGATCCTGCAGGCTCCCGACTCCGCGTCGTCGCTGCGGAGCCGGGGCTCAGGCCCGGGTGGCGATGAGGAACCCCAGATAGACCGCATAGGCGGCGATGAAGAGGAACCCCTCCGTCCGTGAGATCCGTCGGCCGGTGAGGAAGACCGGAATGCACAGTACGGCGACGGCAACCATGATCGGGATGTCGAGGCTCACCAGAGTGGGGTCGATGTGCACGGTCCCCGGGGTCACGAGCAAAGAGACACCCAGGACCAGGGTCAGGTTGAACGTCGAGGAACCGATCAGGTTGCCGATGGCGATATCGCGCTCGCCGCGGATCGTCGAGAGCAGGGTTGTGGCCAATTCCGGGGCACTGGTGCCGATCGCCACGATCGTCAGGCCGATGAAGGCGTCGGAGACCCCCGCCGCACGCGCCAGTTCCTCTGCTCCACCCACCAGCCAATCGGCGCCCTTGACGATGACGAACAGTCCGATGGCCAGCAACACCAGCTGGCCGGGCAGGTACCAGCGGCCGGCGTTCGTCGTCCGTGTCCGTGCAGCGGTGGGGATAGCCTTGTCGCCCGGTGCCGCCGGGACCAGGGGCACCGGGCCGGTGCGGGCATCGAGGCCGGCGGAGACCTCGGCCTCCGTATGTGCGATTTCGGGCCCTGCGCCGGCGGCCCGCTGCCGGCGGACATAGACGATGAGCAGGGCTGTGTAGGCCAGGGCCGAGGCGAAGAGGACCGCCCCGTCGAACGTGCTCAGGGTGCCGTCGGCGGCCAGTGCCCAGAACAGCAGCGAGGCCACGACGATCGTGGGCAGGTCCAGCCGCAGGGTCTGCCTGTCCAGGGGCAGGGGGAGCAGAGCGGCGGACAGCCCCAGGAGCAGCAGGATGTTGACGACGTTCGTACCAGCGATATTGCCGATCGCCAGGGATCCGGTGCCCGCGTGGATCGCATCGATCCCCACGGCCAGTTCGGGTGCCGACGTGCCGATGGACACGACGGTCAGTCCGATGACGATGGGCGGGATGCCCAGGCGGGATGCGATCTTCGAGCCAGAGCGCACGACGAGTTCGGCACCGCCGATCAGGGCGGTGAGGCCGATGAGCAGGCTGAGGATCGGGGCGATCATGGTATCGAGCCTACTGGGGTCCCGGGACGTGGGGAGGAGAGTCCGAAGAACGTTTTCCGGCGTCTTGGGATTCGAGCAGAGTGCGCAGATCCGCGATCTCCGCGCGCAGGGCCTCGACCTGGGCCCCGGTGGCGTGTTCGGCGGCCGTCGTGGCCCGGTTGGTCTCCGCGGACACGCGTTCGACGATCCACGATGACAGGGTCGCCGTCACGGTTCCGATCAGGGCGATGCCCCCGACCATCAGGCCCGCGGCGATGATGCGGCCGGCGGTGGTCACGGGGATGAACTCGCCGTAGCCCACGGTCGTCATGGTCTCGAATGCCCACCACAGGGCCTGGCCGAAGGTGTCGATCGTACCGTGGCCGTTCTCCGCGTCGAGCACTGCGAGCGCGGCGATCAGGATCGTCAGCAGGGAGGCCCCCACGGTGTAGGCGAGGACCCGGCCGCGCAGCATGTTCCCTGCCCCGCGTTGGATTAGGGAGAGCACGGTGAGGAAGCGCATCAGTCGCAGGGGTCGGAACATCGGCAGGGCGACGATGAGCAGGTCGAGCAGGTGCCGGGCGAACCACCGCAGGCGGTGTTCGGCCAGGCACAGGCACACCAGGTAGTCGAGTGCGAACAACAGCCACGTCACTCGGATGGCGAGCTCCGCACCAGCCGTGATCTGCGGATGGGCCTTGTCGATCACCTGCAGGGCATAGGCGATGAGGAAGACGAGGGCCGCCGCCATCAGGGGCCATTCGGTGAAGCGCTGCCAGCGGGCCAGGCGGGATCCGTACATGCGTCCATCGTATGGCCGGTGTCCGGTCGGGTTCTGAAGGGTGTGGCGAGTGGCGCCTCACAGTGCGATGGATAGTTTGTTGAGGCTATCCTGTGAATATGAATGACGTTCCAGCTGCGGCTTTGACGGATCCGGAACCCGATGCGGGGCAGGTCGCCCTGCAGGATGAACTATCGGGCTATCTGAGTGGGCACACCACCGTCGGAGCACCCGCCGGGTACTACATCCACGGCCCTGCGGGGCGGGGCAAGACCTGGCTGGCGGGGCGGGCGTTCGCTGCCGCACCGGTGCCCGATGATGCCAAGGTGCGCATCCACTTCCATTCCTTCTTCGAGCGGATGCAGCGTGGACTGGCCGGGCGGGGCAGCAGCCGCAGTGCCATCGAACAGACGGTGGACGCGCTGCTCGACGGCATCCGGTTGTGCTTCTTCGACGAGCTGCACATCCACGATCCGGGTGGGGCGTCGTTGCTCAATCACCTCTTGGCGGAATTGGTGGACCGCTCGGTTCCGACGCTCATCACCTCCAACTACGAACCGGAGGGACTCCTGCCGCACCGGCTCTACCACCATGTGGCAGTGCCGGGCATCCGGACGATCAGGGAGAACTTCGAGGTCCGTCTGCTCGACGGGGGAGTGGACTATCGGCGTCCCGGCTCAGGCTCCGAGCGCTTCGCCCGCGGGTCCTGGATCGTTGCGCCTGCTGGGCACGGCGGCCTCGCGGCACTGACCGCCGCCGGTCTGCGCGCCCCGACCGGGGAGGAGGCGACATCCGTGCTCAAGGCGCACCACGCTTTGCGCGCCAGGGCCGTGCGCGGACGGGAGGTCTGGTTCGACTTCGCGGATCTGCTGGAGGTCGGCAGTGTCAGTGGGGACTATCTCGAGTTGGCCCGACGGTTCGACGCCTGGGTCGTCACCGGGGTGCCGGCGGTCTCCGGAATGAGCAGAAATGCGCGCAAGCGCCTGGTGGATCTGCTCGATGTGCTCGTCGATGCCGATCGGATGCTGACGGTGGTGGCCAGTGTGCCGCGGACTGAGTTCGTCGACATGGAGCGGGCGCTGCCGGCAGATATGTTCCGGGCTCAGAGCCGGCTCGCCATGCTGCGCGAACAGCCCGCGGAGGGCATGCGCGCGGCGGCGGTGGAGGGTCGACTCCAGCCCGGAAAGCGTGGTGCCGGGCGGCTCAGCTGAAGGAGGGCTGCCCGGTCCATGAGGTCAGGCCGCCGTCCACCGGCAGAGTCACCCCGGTGATGAAGGAGGCGTCGGGAGAGGCGAGGAAGGCCGCTGCCGCTGCGATCTCGCTGGGCTGGGCCACCCGGCCCAGGGGGATCGAGGTGGCATAGGCCTCGCGGACCTCGGGCTTGGAGTCGAGTACCGGCTGCAGGGCGGGGGTGGCCACCGGCCCAGGGGCGACGGCGTTGACGCGGACTCCGGAGTGGCCGTAGTCGACGGCCATCGAGCGGGTCAGATTGATGACCGCGCCCTTGGCGGCGTTATAGGCGGCCATCGCAGGATCCCCACCCATCCCGGAGATCGAGGCGGTGGAGACGATCGAACCGTGGGAGGCGATGAGGTGGGGCAGCGCTGCGCGGGCGGTGTGGAAGACGCCGCCCAGGTCGATCGACATGATGCGGTTCCAACCCGCATCGTCGGTTTCCGTCACACTGCCGAACAGGCCGATGCCGGCATTGGCGACGAGTACGTCGAGGCGCCCGTGCTCCTGGGCGATTCCGTCGATTGCCGCTGTCACGGCTGCGGGGTCGGAGACATCGAGGATGATCGTGTGGAAGCGTCCGGCCAGTTCCGCATCCAGCCCGCCGGTGAAGCCGTCGATATTGGCCTGTGAGACATCGGCGGCGACGACGGTGGCACCTTCGGCCAGGAAGCGGCTGGATTCCGCGGCTCCGATTCCGGAGACGCCCCCGGTGATGAAGACGACCTTGTCCTGGAAGCGAGGCGTATGTGTCATGGTTTCCCCTGTTCTCCGTAAATGCTGCGTACGCAGCTGTTAACGGGGGGTGTCCCTATGTTCTTTGTCAAGCGATTCGGTAGATTTTTCCCGGAATCCGCTTGACTCAGTTTGGGGCGTGCTGGGGTGACCGGTTGACCGTGTAGTTCGTCGTCACGGTGCCACCAGTTG
>NZ_JANIJY010000002.1:0-277730 GCF_024580695.1 Brevibacterium sp. 91QC2O2
ATGGAACGGCCCGACCACCGCGGCGACACGCGCAGGCACATCACACCCGAACAGTACAATCACCTACAACATGAGACAACGACGCCGCGATCAAGCACAAACCCCAACCCGTGAAAAATCGAGGCTAGGACACTAACCAAAGAGGTGAACTTGAGCATGGAGATCAGATCATTGCCGATCGGCGGGATAACGATCCGCAAGGCCTGCGGAAGGATGATCGTCCGCATGATCTTCGACGACCTGATGCCCAATGCAGAGGCGGCTTCCACCTGGCCATGTGGCACCGCCATTATGCCAGCACGAATCATCTCAGCAGCATAGGCACTTTCAGTGAAAGCCAGGCCTAGAATAGCCGCAGCGAACGACGTCATCACCTGATTCATATCCCATTGCGCCCAGGTGATCCCGGTATATGGAATGCCCAGTTTGAGTACGGGAATCAATGTCGCCAGGTTGAACCAGAAGATCATCTGCACCAGAGGCGGGACGCCCCGGAAGAACCAAATCCAGATCCAGGCGACCGAGGAAAACAGCGGGTTGCGGCTCAGTCGCATAATAGCCAGGACGATTCCCAACGCCAGGCCGATGATCATCGCGAGTACGGTGAGTTCGATGGTCACCCAAAGACCGTGCAGGATTTCCCCGTTGAAGAGGTATTCGCCGACGACGTTCCACTTCAGGTTCCGGTTCGTCACCAACAGGTGGATGAACGCTGCGATTAGGGCGATGACTACGACTCCGCCGACCCACCACCAGGGATGTTTCAGGTGATGGACGTGAGTCTGGTCATCGGCCAAACGATGGTGGCCCGGGGCCGGGGTCTGTGGGTTGCGGTCGCGAGACGATGTTGTAGACGACATGGCACCTCACCCGTTCGGCTGGTCTTCCGTCAACAGGACGGCCTTCTTCAAGTCGCCTGCTTCCGAGGCTCCGTAGGACCGGCGCAACTTCTCATAGCTGCCGTCGTCGATCGCAGATTGCATGGCGGCGCGTAGTACCGGACCCAGTTCGCTGCCCTTGGGCACGCCCACACCGTTGTACACGGCATTGACGATGAAGTCGCCCACGTCCAGGCTACCGGACTGCTGAGCAGCGTAACCCAACTTGCCGGAGCCTGCAGCAACCAGGTCGACACGACCGGAGGTGACCGCCAGCTCGGCAGATGGCTGATCTTTGAACTGTTGAATGTCCATCGGAGACGATGCACACAGCTTCTTCATATTCTTCGTGAGGTAGTCATATTCCCAGGCGCCGGTCAGCACTGCGACCGATTTCCCGCAAGCCTCTTCAACCTTGGTCACCTTGTTGTCCGGCTTCGTCTTCGCCCAGGCAAATGAGGTGCCCTCCTTCTGCATGGGGACGAAGTCGAGCGTCTTGATGCGTTCATCCGTCACGCCTAGACTGGCGACCGCCATATCATAGCGCCCGTTCTCCATACCGGGGACGATGGAGTCGAAACCGCTGGCGTTGAGTTTGAAAGCCGTACCCATCTTCTGAGACCAGATTTTGGCCAGTTCCACCGACCAGCCCTTGAATTCCCCGTTCTCCACATATTCCTCTGGAGCCCAGTCGCTATACACCGCGACATTGACTCCGCCTTTGAACTTCTCGGGGACTTTGCCTGCAACCGCGTCGTCTTTGGCGACGGTTGCGGGCGCGCTGCCGGAGCCCCCTTGCTCCGAGCCCCCGGCGTCTCCTCCACCACAGGCTGTCAGCAGACCGACGCAGGCAATGGCGACGAATGCGATCAGACGATTCATATCAATCACTTCCCTATTCAATGTGAGATTCGTGGTCCCTTGTGAGATTTTCTGTCTCCCCGATCAGGTCAGGATCGATGAAGAGGCCGACCGACCCCGGTTCCAAACAGGTCCGGGCAGCGATCTCGGCCGCTCGGATCAAAGTACTCTGGGGGTCAGCGCCGCTGACTATGCCGGCGATCATTCCCGCGATGAATGCATCTCCAGCTCCCAGGGTGTCAACGGTTTCAATGGGCAGGCTGGGCTGGTGCCACTCGCCTGCGGCGCAAAAGTGCATGGCACTACGTTCGGCGCGGGTTACCGTGACCGTCTGTACCCCTATCTGCAACAGACGCCTCGCATAGGCGCGGATCTCGTCATCTTCCCTAGCTGCGGCCGAAAAGAAGGCATGGCTGACGAAAGGGATCAGCGAATCGACATAAGCGTCGTCGAAGTGTTCATCGAAGTCGAATGACACCGGAGCGATGGATGCCAGTTGTTCGGCCTGAGGTTCCAACGCGGAGGAATAGCTCGTATGGATGAGCCGTGCTCCAGACAGAGCGGACCATTGCTCGGGTGCCAGCGGGGCCTCACTCGCCCCGCGGTCGAAGGCTCCGAAACGCCGGTCCCCCTCCACGTGGTAGATAGTCGCGAAGCCTGTGGCCGTCCCCGATATCCTGACCATTCTGTCGGTGTCCAGACCTTCGGCATCCAGTTGTGCGATCAACGCGACGCCTGCCGGATCGTCACCGACACTGCCGAAGTACTCGACCCGGGCACCCAGCCGATGCAGGTTGACTGCCACGTTCAGGCAGTTTCCGCCCACCGATGCGAGGGTATCCGTACCAACACCGGAGAGCACATCCACGATGTTGTCCCCGACGACCGCGATTGGCATCAGTACTCGACCTTCCACATGTACTTTCGGCTAATCAACGGCTCATTGGTCTTCGCCTCAACGTGCTTGGCCAGCAGAGCGATAATCGAGCTAGCGAAGAGGATCGCCGACACAGTGCCACGGTATTTCGGATCCACCCCGGTCATCGGCAGCACTTCGGTGTCAAGCACATGGCAGTTATCACTGAACCGGTTCCCGAAATCCGCCGTCCGCTGGGCGACGCTCCGGGAACCGTCCTCACCGAGGAATACAATGATGTTTGTCGGTTCTGCCACCATCTCATGGGTTCCGTGCAGGAAGTCGTTAGCGCCCGATGCGACGGCGACCAGGTTCTGCATCTCCATCAGGTAGCAGGCGGCGAGGGTATCGGCAGCACCGTCGTTAGGACCGGAGCCCGCAATGAATGTGACTGGCGCCTGTGCGATCGCTGCAGCGACATCGTTGAGCTTTTCATCCCACACTCGGTTCGATTCGGGGAACACTTCGCCGATCCCCACCAGATCCTGTGCGGATGGAACGCCGTCTGGCACCGCATCCTGCGCCATCAAAAGTTCGTGAGCCAACACTGTCAGCAGTACTTGCTTGGCCTCGACGCCATTATGGTTGACGATGTACTCCGCGGCTTCCCCACAGGGATTGTCCCTGGTCTGCGATACCAACAAGACGGGAGCACCTGCCTTCCTGGCTACCGTGATCGCCTCTGCCGTCTCCATAGTCGTCCCGTGGGTGGACGAGGCGATGACGATGGAATCCGCTCCCAGCGCCGCGGGCGGAGTTGCGGTGAACTCCGCGGAATTCAGATCGACCGCGGGAATAGGGGAGGCTGCCAACAGATACTTCAAAACGCCGAACATGTAGTGCGAACCACCGCACCCCAGCAGGTAGATGACTTTCGTGGTGGGGCGCACCGCCTGTGCCACGAAAGTCCTGACCGTCGCCAAAGTCTCACCACTGGCCACCTCTGCCACGTCATCAACGACTGTCTCTTGCATGCCGACTACGCCTCGACCTTGAACCGTCTTTGCCATGAGTCCCCCGGTTTGTTCTATTGCTCTAGTGTGAGATCGTTATCAGTCCACTCAAGTGTGATACCGATCTCACACATTGTCAATGGGAGATTCCATCAGCCTGATGACACTCATTGCCACGCCACTAAAGCGATCCTGGCTTGTCAAAGCGACGAAACACTTTCACAAGCAAGGGAGCTTAGATCGTGGCCCACACAAACGGTCTGCCCCTCAGGGCCGGGGCCAGCCGGGGGTTCCGACGGTCGCGGCAGCACGGGCCACGAGCGGACCGGGGATGCTGCGCAGTGCGGCGTCGCGCACCCGGGAGACGATTGACCCGCGGGCTTGGGCGATCCGGCCCATGGCGCGCGAACCGCGCCACAGTGGCCGGGTCCGGGCCCGGCGCAGCCGCGAGTACCGCTGCACCACGGCGTCCAGGTCCGTACCCTCCACAGCCCCGGCCGAGGACTCGCTCAGCAGGAGCACCAGGGTCGCGGCGTCCTCGATCGCCTGGCCGGCGCCCTGTCCTAGGTCCGGGGTCATGGCGTGCGCGGCATCGCCCAGCAGCACGCCGCGGCGTATGGCGAAGGAATGAGGGAACCGCGCCAGGTCGTAGATGTCGTGGCGCAGGATCGCGGCGCGCGGGGTCGCCTCGATCAGCTCGGCGATCGGCTCGTGCCAGCCGCCGAAGATGTCGCGGGCGGCCGCGCGGTCATCGGCGAACACCGCGCCGGCGGGAGTCGAGAGTGCGGCGAACCAGTAGACCCGGTCGTCGGGCAGCCGGACGATTCCGAACCGGGCGCCGCGGCCCCAGGTCTCCCCGACCTCGTCGGCCAGGTGCCGGGCGGATTCCGTGACCCCGCGCCAGGCCGTGTATCCGGCGAAGCGCACTCCGGGATCCAGTCCCCAGGCACTCCGGGCCGCACTGCGCAGTCCGTCGGCGGCGATCACCAGGTCGAAACGCTCCCGGCGCGTGGTGTCTGCTGCCGGGTTGCCCGGGCATTCTGGACTCTCCACACCAACGGTCACTTCGATTTCGGGTTCGCCGTCCGGCGCCACCTGCGCGCGACTGCCCGCGTGGACGCTGCCGGCGGCCAGTTCGGCCAGCAGCGCGTGGTGCAGTTCGACCCGGTGCATACTGCGCATGGGTGAGGTCTCGGACGGGGGCAGGGAGACCAGCCAGCGGCCCGACGGTTGTCGCTGGCCCGAGCGCATACTGCCCAGTGCCGATCCGCTAACTCCTCTGACCACATCGCCCAACCCGATGTCGTCGAGGGCTGCGAAGGCATTGCCACCCAACGTGATGCCCGCACCCACAGCGCCGGGTTCGGCCCGGCGTTCGAAGACGTGGACCTCGTGGCCCTGACGCTGCAAGCCGGCCGCCGCCACCAAACCGCCGATGCCGGCGCCGATCACCGCGATGCGCATAATCCCAGCTCCTCATTCGTCCTGTGACCAGGGTGCCATAGGGGTCCTGGCCCCAGGAGACCCTCTCAATCCAGGGTCGAGCGCTTGTCCAGGTCCGGGTCCATCGGTACGCGGATCTGGCGTTCGGCCGCGACTTCCTCGGCTCGTTCGTAGCCCGCGTCCACATGGCGCAGCACGCCCATGCCCGGATCGTTCGTCAGCAGGCGCTCCAACTTCTTGGCCGCCAGCTCGGTACCGTCGGCCACGGACACCTGGCCGGCGTGGACCGACCGGCCCATGCCCACGCCGCCACCGTGGTGGATCGACACCCAGGTCGCTCCCGAGGACGTGTTCACCAGCGCGTTGAGCAGCGGCCAGTCGGCCACCGCATCGGTGCCATCGGCCATCCCCTCGGTCTCCCGGTAGGGGCTGGCCACCGAACCGGAGTCCAGGTGGTCGCGGCCGATCACGATGGGGGCACTCACTTTGCCCTCAGCCACCAGCTCGTTGAACTTCACCGCGGCCTTGGCACGCTCGCGGTAGCCCAGCCAGCAGATGCGGGCGGGCAGGCCCTCGAACTCGACGTACTCCTCGGCCGCGTCCAACCAGCGGTGCAGGTGTTCGTGTTCGGGGAACAGCTCGCGCAGGGCGTCGTCGGTGACCTTGATATCCGCCGGATCACCGGACAGCGCGACCCAGCGGAACGGCCCGTTGCCCTCGCAGAACAGCGGGCGGATATAGGCGGGAACGAAGCCGGGGAAGGCGAAAGCGCGGTCGAAGCCGGCCTTGCGCGCTTCGTCGCGGATCGAATTGCCGTAGTCGAAGACCTCGGCTCCACGGTCCATGAAGCCCACCATCGCGGCCACGTGCTTGGCCATGGACTCCTGCGAGCGCAGGGTGAATTTCTCCGCGTCCTCTTCGGCTTCGGCCGCCCAGTCCTCCAGCGACACGCCCAGCGGCAGGTAGGACAGTGGGTCGTGGGCGCTGGTCTGGTCGGTCACGATGTCGACGGCCACGCCGCGTTCGAGCAGTTCGGGCAGGACCTCGGCGGCGTTGCCGACCAGGCCGACGGACAGTGCGCGCTTCTCGGCCTTGGCCGTCAGCACGCGTGCCAGCGCATCGTCGAGGTCCGTGCAGACCTCGTCCAGGTAGCGCTTGTCGGCACGCCGGTCCAGGCGCGTCTTGTCGACGTCGACGATGAGCACCGCACCGCCGTTGAGGGTCACGGCCAGCGGCTGTGCCCCGCCCATTCCGCCACAGCCGGCGGTCACGGTCAGGGTGCCGGCCAGGGTGCCGTCGAAGCGCTTGCGGGCGACCTCGGCGAAGGTTTCGAAGGTGCCCTGCAGGATGCCCTGCGTGGCGATGTAGATCCAGGACCCGGCGGTCATCTGGCCGTACATCATGAGGCCCTCTGCCTCCAGCTCGCGGAAGTGTTCCCAGTTCGCCCAGTCGCCCACCAGGTTCGAGTTGGCGATGAGCACGCGCGGCGCCCACTCGTGCGTCCTGAGCACACCCACGGGTTTGCCGGACTGCACGAGCAGGGTCTCGTCATCCTCCAGATCGTCGAGGGTGCGCACGATCGCGTCGAAGGCCTCCCAGGATCGGGCCGCCCGCCCGGTGCCGCCGTAGACGACCAGGTCCTCGGGACGTTCGGCGACCTCGGGGTCGAGGTTGTTCATCAGCATGCGCTTGGGCGCTTCGGTCTGCCAGGACTTGGCGGTGATCTGCGTGCCGCGCGGCGCACGCACGGTGCGGCTGGGATCGTGGCGGGTATAGGTCTTCGGGTCGGGCTGGGCCATGGCGGGCTCCTTCGCGTTGGGGCCGCTGTGCGCCGAGGTGGCGGCGGCTTCTTCTCCTGCCCTCCATCGTGCCCGCTCGGTTGATGGCAGGCAGGTGCCCTGGACCATATTGCGTCCGGTATTTCGGACAGGAGCGGGGTGTGCGGACGATTCCCGGGGCGTGGGGTTCTTTCCGGAAGCCTACCCACACATGTAGGCCTACAGATGTGAGCCCATCCCCTAGCGCAGCCGGCGGCTGAGCCGGCGGGCCACATCCTGTACCCGCGTGCCCAGGGATTCCAGAGCCTCCTCCGCCGCTCCCGGGCCGAGGCCGCCGCCCGGTTTCCGCACATCTCGCCCCTGCCCGGCGCCGAGGTCCTGCACGTCCCGTTCCTGCACACTCAGGCCCACTGCGGCCACCGGACGGTCCACGGCGTCGAGCACCGCGGCCGCCACCGTCACCACCCCCGGCGTGATCTCCCCGCGTTCCAGGGCGAACCCGCGGGTCCGCGATGCCGCCAGCTCTGCATTGAGCTCGCGGACATTGCGCGGGCCCACACCCGTGCGGTTGACGAAGGAGGATTCGCCCGACAACAGGGCCAGGACCTCGCGCCTGGACAGCCCGGCCATCATGGCCCGGCCCGTGGCCGTCAGGTAGGCCGGCATCCGCACCCCGGTCGCGGTGATGATCGCGACGGAACTGACCGCCTGTTCCTTGGCGATGTAGATCGTCTCCCAGCCGCGCAACACGGCCAGCTGCGCGGTCCCGGAGGTCGCCTCCGCCAGTTTCACCAGCATCGGCTGGGCCAGTCGTTGCAGGGGGTTCGCCCGCGAGTACGCACTGCCCAATTCCGCGACGCCCGCGCCCAGCATGTAGCCCGTTTCGGCCTTGGCGACGAGCCCCTGTTCGTCCAGCACGGCCAACAGTTCATAGGTCGAGGAGCGCGGGATGTCGAGGCTGCGACTCAGCGCGCCTGCGCTGATCGGCCGGTTGCCGGAGGCCAGGTGGCGCAGGATCGCAATGGCACGGCGCAGCGCCGGCGAGTCCGAGGTCATGGCGCCACTCTATGCGCCCGCCTTTTCACGCCCGTTACACGCAAGCACTCTGACGCGCCCAAACAGCCACATCTGAGACAAACGACCCAATGATCTGCTTCCGCTTACAGCTCGAAGTGCGCGAGCGCCTCGCGATACAGCTCGGCGACCGAGCCCAGCCCGATGTGCTCGCCGTCCCTGGCCACTTCCCGGCCGCCCACCAACACATGCCTCACATCGGCCGAGGTCGCAGCCAGCACGGCCTGCACGCCCAGTGAGCCGATTGTCCGCACCGACCCGGTATCGAGCACTAAATAGTCCGCAAGCGCACCGGGCGCGAACCCCGACCCACCGGGTACAAGGCCCGAGGTCGTGGCTACGACGCCAGGGGTCGCGTCCACCAGCGCGTCATCGGCAACGGCGCCCGGCCGCAGGGACCCGGCACCGCCCTCGCTCAGCGCGGCCACGAGTTCTTCGGGTGAGAAGCAACCGCGCTGCCCCGAGGCCAGGCGCTCCCCGGCCTCCAAGCCGCGGGCCTCCAACAGCGGATCCAGCACCACATGCTGGTCCGAGCCCAGAGCCACTACAGCGCCGGCATGAGCCAGGGCGTGGGCGGGTCCGATGCCATCGGCCAGGTCCGCCTCCGTGGTGGGGCACATGACGATGTGCACCCCGGCGCCGGACAGCAGTTCAATGTCGTGGGCGCTCAGATGTGTGGCGTGCACGGCGGACAGACGCGGGGACAGCAGACCGGCCTCGGCCAGCAGTTCGGTGGGGCTCATGCCGTGGGCACTTTGGCATGCCTCGTTCTCCGCAGGCTGTTCGGACAGGTGCACGTGCAGCGGACCGGGCAGCTCCCTGAATGCGGGCAGCGTTTCACGTGGAACGGCCCGCACCGAATGGATAGCGGCGCCCAGAGTGACCAGTTGGCCAACCGCCGGCTGGGACCTGGCCAGGGAGTCCAGGGCGAGCGCCAGTCGGGAGTGCCGGTCCAGGAATCCCTCGATCGAGCCATCGGAGAACCTGGCCTGCTCACCACCCAGCGGTAGATACGTTCCGTCCGGGGCGATCCCGCCTGCCAGATAGCAGGTATCCAACAGGGTCAGCCGGATCCCGACGGCGGCTGCGGCCCGCGCCAGGGCCAGCTCCATATCGTGATCCGGGTAGGGGGTTCCATTGGGCCGGTGGTGCACATAGTGGAATTCGCCCACCGCGGTGTAGCCCGCCGCCACCATCTCGGCGAACACAGCGCACGCCAGGTCGAAGTAGTTCTCTGGCGTCAGCTGTGCGGCCGCCCGGTACATCACGTCCCGCCAGGTCCAGAACGAGCCGCCGTCACCGTGCGTGCGCCCGCGCAGCAGGCGGTGGAAGGCATGCGAATGCGCATTCTGCGCTCCCGGCAGGGCCAGGCCGGCATAACACCGCACCGCAGGATCACTCGGTTCGGCGACATCCACCGCGACCGAGGCGACACGGCCGTCTGCGCCGACCGTCACCGCGACGCCGGAAAGACCGCCGTCCTCCCGACCGACGGTCGCTCCCGCCGCGCCGGCGAGGTAGGCCCGTTCGAACCACAGCTTCATACCGTGTGCGCCCCCACGCCGCTGAGCACCGTTCCGTCTGTATCGGTCAGGGTGTGTCCCAGCCCACCGGCTGTACTTCCGCCGGCCACGCCGAACTGCTCCCCCGCACCGTCTGCAGACACGCCGGCCCGCGCCGGGCCGGTAGCCGCCTCGGCCGCGGTCAGCGCGCTCCCGGAACGCACATACTCGATCGTCGCGGCCAACTCCGGACTCATGAACCGGTCCGGCCCGCAGCCGGGGACCAGTTCGCGCAGCCCCGCAATAACCGCCCCGGTCACCGGCGCGGGCGCGGCATCGCGCAACTCGGTCGCCCGCGCTGCGGCGTAGAGCTCGATCCCCAACACGGAGGTCAGATTATCGACGGCCTTGCGCAGCTTCCGGGCGGCGTGCCAGCCCATGGACACGTGGTCCTCCTGCATCGCCGACGAGGGAATCGAGTCCACGCTGGCAGGTGCCGCCAGGCGCTTGGTCTCCGATACCAGTGCCGCCTGCGTGTAGTGCGCGATCATCAGACCGGAGTCCACTCCGGGATCATCGGCCAGGAAGGCGTGCAGCCCCTGATTGCGGGCGGGATCCATCGCCCGGTCAGTGCGACGTTCCGCGATCGAGGCCGCATCCGCCACGACGATCGCCAGGAAGTCCATGGCGTGCGCCAGCGGGGCGCCGTGGAAGTTGCCGTTGCTCGACACCATTCCGCTGTCCAACACCACCGGATTGTCGATAGCCGCCCGCAGTTCACGGGCAGCCACGTTCGCCGCATAGGCCAGGGCGTCGCGGGCCGCACCGGTGACCTGCGGGGTGCAGCGCAGGGAGTAGGCATCCTGCACCAGATGGGTCGAGTCCTTGTGCCCGGCCACGATCGCCGAGCCCCGCAGTGCCGTCGCCATATTCGCAGCCGACAGTGCCTGCCCGTCGAAGGGGCGCAGCGGATAGTGCAGTTCGGGCTGGAACACCGTATCCGTACCCAACTGGGACTCCACGCTCATGGCTGCGGACAGATCGGCCGTGCTCAGCAGTTTCTCGAGGTCGAACAGAGCCATGATGAGCTGGCCCAGCATTCCGTCGGTGCCGTTGACCAGCGCCAGTCCCTCTTTCTCCTCCAGCGCGACCGGCGTGATGCCGGCGGCTGTCAGGACCTCGGCGGCGTCCACCGCGCGGGGTGCAGCGCCTGCGGCGACTGCAGGGTCGTGGACCAGTCCCTCCCCCATCACCACCAGGGCACAGGCGGACAGTGGCGCCAGATCGCCCGAGCAGCCCAGGGAGCCGAATTCGTGGACCCACGGCGTGATGCCGGCATTGAGCAGGGCGATATAGGCGTCCAGGGTCTCCGGCTTCACCCCGGTCCGGCCGGTTGCCAGGGTCCGCGCACGCAGCAGCATGAGGGCGCGCACGACCTCGCGCTCCACGGGTTCACCCACCCCCGCGGCGTGGGAACGGATGAGCGACTTCTGCAGCTGTGCCCGGGACTCCGCCGGAATGTGCCGCTGGGCCAGCGCGCCGAATCCCGTGGACACGCCGTAGACCGGCTTTTCCGAGGTGGCCAGCCGTTCAACGCTCCGACGCGCGGCGATGACCTGTTCGCGCACATGCGCGGGCAGCGTCACGGGCTCATCGTGTCTGGCGACGGCGATGACCTGGGCGAAAGTCAGGGTCTGTGGGTCGAGTTCAACGGTCATCGGGTCTCCTCATGGTTCTGCGGTGCGTGGTCTATGCGGTCGCGCCGGTCGGCAGTGCGGTCGAAGTAATACGGCGCCGGATTCTCTGCCACCTGCTCACCGCCGCGATAGACCCTGGCGATCTGAGCGACCCCCGGCCGGTAGGCCAGATAACGGTAGCCTGGCGCGTCCAGAATACTGAAATCTGCCCGCTGACCGGGGAAGATACCGCCCACATCGGTTCGCCGCAGGGCCTTGGCACCACCGGCCGTGGCGGCGTAGATGGCCTGCTCGACGGTGAAGTGCATATCCCGCACCGCCAGGGCAATGGAGAACGGGATCGAGTTGGAGAACCCCGAACCGGGATTGGTGTCGCTGGCGATCGCCACGTCCACCCCGGCCGCGTAATACCGGCGCGCGTCCGGGTATGGCTGCCGAGTGGAGAACTCGATGGCCGGCAGCAGGGTCGCCACGGTGCCGGCAGCGGCCAGAGCGCGCAGGTCCTCGGCCGAGGCGAAGGTCGCATGGTCGGCACTGGCACATCGCAGCCGCGCGGCCAGGCGCAGCGCCCCACCGGCAGTGAGCTGATTGGCATGGATGCGCGCGAGTAGGCCCGCCGCTCCGGCGGCCGTCACGATCCGTTCCGTCTGCGCTTCTGTGAAAGCGCCCTCCTCGCAGAACACATCGACCCAGCGGGCCAGACCCTGCGCGGCAACCGCGGGGATCATCTCCTCGATCACCAGGTCGACATAGGCATCCGGATCATCCCGGTACTCCGGCGGCAGGACATGGGCCGCCATCAGAGTCGCCTCCGAGGTGTAGCGCGCGGCGATCCGCAGTGCCCGCAGTTCGTCTGCGACGGTGAGCCCGTAGCCGGACTTGATCTCCACCGTCGTCGTGCCCGAATGCAGGGCCTGGGCCAGCAGGGCCCGCAGGTTCGCCTCCAGCTCGGCGTCGCTCGCCGCCCGGGTCGCGGCAACGGTGGTGGCGATCCCGCCCGCGGAGTAGGACTCGCCGGCCATCCTGGCGGCGAACTCGGCGGAGCGTTCGCCGGCGAACAGCAGATGGTTGTGGCTGTCGACGAAGCCGGGGATGACGGCCGCCCCGCGGGCTGACACGATCTGGTCCGCGGGGCCGAGGTCCGGGTTGGATTGATCGCCGAGGTTCCTATCGGCCGAGGAGCCCACCCAAGCTACCCGGCCGTCGTCTATCAGGAATGCCGCATCGGCCACCGTGCCCAGCATCCCGGGGCGGGCGGGGTCGTTGGTCACGAGCTCGCCGATATCGGTCACCAAGGTTCTCATGTTTCAAGTGTGTCTTACGGCACTGACACGGCGGCTCGCCCGCGATGCCGATTGTCCGATATGTCGGACAAAGCCCCACGGTAAGCACCCTGTGCAAGCAGCAGGAATGCACGTTATCCACATTTAAACAGACTTAATCCACAGAAACTAGCACGAATGCGACCGTGCGTCACCATCCTGTGGATAAAAGAAATATCAGTACTTTTCTTCGAAAAACACTAGTCAAAGGAGGAATTGAATAATAGAATATAGGCACAGAAGGAACCACACAGTCAGCGTCGATCCAGTGGGACCCAAACAACCATGAGCACCACCTTCACCCCATGCGCGAAAGGAGACTCGGAATGTCTACTCTCCCCAGTCTCCGCGCGATACAAGACGACTACCAACACATCCAATCCGGACGCTGGTCCACCATCATCGACTACCTCCTCACCGCCACCGGCACCACCGTGAAGGAAATCGAACACGCCGGTAACTCTGATGATGCCCCGAACGCCCGCAACCCACAGGCCATCATCGAAGCCCTCAAAGACCTACTCACCGCCGTACCCGCCACCACCTGGATGGAACTGGCCACCACCCTTGGGAAAACCCGCGGACAGACCCGCGCGCTGGCCACCCGCATCCTCAAAGGCCGATTCCTCCTCCCCCGGCTGACCACAGCCATGCAATCCGGGAATCTATCCTTCGACCTCTACGACCACACCACCACCCGCGCCCAAGACATCGAAGCCAGCTCCTACGACTACCTCGACCAAGCACTCACCCTGCTCGCACCCACCACAGACGCCACCCACTACCGCGCCACCCTCACAGCCGCCATCACACTGCTCAAAACCCCCGAACACTCCGCAGAACACGCCTTCGAAGAACGCGGTGTTCACCTCACCGACCTGGGCAATGGACTCGGCCTCCTCGAACTCACCGGACCCATCCACACCCTCACCGCCCTGGAGGCACGTCTCAGGGCCTTCGCGCGGCTTATCCGCACGGGTGATCCCGTCCTCCTCGAAGAAGCGGATTCCCACACCATCACGGATGACCGGAACCTCGGCCAACTCATGTTCGACATCCTCGTCAACACTCCGCACAGCCTGGACATCACGGTGACGGAAGTTGCCACGACAACACCCTCGGAAACACCCGCAGGCGACACCCCGGATTCGCGCACCACGAACGATTCCGGCGACTCCGCCCCCACTCACCGGGCCGACGCTACCCGCCACGTCACCGTGACCATCCCGCGCAACGACTCCTGGCTGGCCTCTCAAGCCCAGGTCTCCACCACGATCCCCTTCCTCACGGTTTCCGGTGATGGAACGCTGCCCGGACAGCTCGCAGGAAAGGCTCCCATCCCCGCCGACATCGCCTGCCATCTGGCCTCGCTGGCACCTTCACTGCGCCGCCTCCTGACCGACCCGGCAACCGGGGTCGTCCTCGACGAACAGGCCAAGTCCTACTCCATCCCCACAGCCCTGCGCACCACATTGCAGGCAAAATGGGCCTGGTGCACAGCTCCCGGGTGCACTCGGCCGGCTGAAACCTGCGACCTACTGAATCGCCCCGGGAATAATAGAGGCAGGGAGATTGGAAGAAGGAGATTCTCTCGTGCCAGTGAAATACACCGACGAACTCAAGGCTCGCGCCGTCGAGCTCGTCATCCATGCCCGGGCCGATCCCGCAACGGCCAACGGAGCCATCGCCCGCGTTGCCAACGAACTCGGGCTGAGCAAAGAAACCCTGCGAGTCTGGGTGCGTAAACACAAAGACTCCGGCAAGGCCACCCCGGCCGAGTCGGTCGACTTGGAAGCGGAGAACCGCCGGCTGCGGGCTGAGTTGGCTGAAGCGAAGCGGGCCAACGAGATTCTGAAGAGGGCCTCGGCTTTCTTCGCAGCGGAGCTCGACCGCCCATCGAGGTGATCGTCGCCTTCATCGACGACAATCGCTGCGAGTTCGGAGTCGAGCCAATCGTGCGCGCCCTGAAAGGGACTGTGGCACGGATTGCTGTGAGCTCGTATTACGCCTACAAGAAGCGTCAACCATCGGCTAGAGCCCGTCGGGACCACGCACTGGTGGTCGTGATTCAGGATGTCTATGAGGCGAACTATTCCTGTTACGGGGTGCGGAAGATGTGGAAGGCGATCAACCGCGAGTACGCCGACCAGTTCGGGCCGGTGGCCCGCTGCACGGTGGAACGGTTGATGCGCCGGTTGGGCATCGACGGGGTCCGGCGGAGGCGGAAGCGTCCGAAGACGGCCTCGGCACGTGCTGAGGAATGTCCGGATGATCTTGTTGAACGTGAGTTCGTTGCAGCGGCCCCGAATTGTTTGTGGGTCGCTGACATCACCTATGTTCCGACGTCTGCTGGGTGGGTGTACACGACGTTCATCCTTGATGTCTTCCACAGGGAGATCGTCGGCTGGCAGGTGACGAACCATATGCGGGAGTCCTTGGCCAGGGACGCACTCACGATGGCTTTGGCTGCGAAATACCGGGCCGGCGAAGATGTCTCCGGGCTTGTCCACCACTCGGATCGCGGGGTGCAGTTCCGGTCGGTTCGCTATGGCGAGACTCTGGCGCAGTCCGAGGTCGTGGCGTCGGTGGGGTCACGCGGGGACTCATACGACAACGCTATGGCCGAGGCGCTGAACTCGGTCTACAAGGTAGAGCTGATCGACCGGAGGGTGTGGTCAGGGTTGATCGAGGTGATGGCGGAGACGTCGAAGTGGGTGGCCTGGTACAACCAGACGCGATTGCATTCGGCGATTGACTACCGGCCGCCTGTCGAGGTCCATTCTGAATGGATCACCGAGACCGGGACGGAGTCCACGGCCGCTTAGGAAACCAAGAAAAGGACCCTCTACAAAACCCGGGGCGATTCAGTCCCCTGGGCCCACCACCGCACCCGCACCCAAATCATCACCGACCCCTGGCGCCACACCACCCCACCGATCGACCACCAAACCGAATACGAAACCGACCTCCCACCCTTCTAAGCCGCGGCCCTTCACCTCTACGCGGTCTCAGTATCCGGTCCACCCACATATGCAGGGCACCCTTATGCATTACATTTCACATCATGAAATCCCGCATAACGTTGGCTCTGACCTCCCTGTCCCTGGGCCTTTCCCGCACCGCATGTGGCGGAACCCAGTCGGCCGCTCCGACGGAAAACGAAGCCGGCGAGGCAGCGGAAGCCGCGCAGTCCCCCGCGGCGGCGGAGAACGCCGCCGAGAACCCCCCTGAATCCGCAGACGCAGAGGACTCCGCCCTGGCCGTCCCCGGCTATGCCGTGGGTGAGATCCCACCGATCCCGCAGATCGCCATCCCCGATATCTCCCTGCTCAACTCCTCCAACGACTCCTTCACGATTGAGGCGGGCAAGACCCTGACCTCGATCCCCGGCATCAAGGTCACCCCGGCCAAGTGCGATGGCACCAGCCTCATCTCCTCCTCGGGCACGATTCTGAACGGAGACGGCTCCGGCGTATCGACCGGTAAGGACGGCTCCAAGATCAACAACGGAGACGGCTCGGGCGTCACCAATGACAAGGACGCCACCATCATCAACAACGGCGATGGTGCGGGTACCTACACTGGCAAGAAGAACGGGGTGAACATCGTCAACAATGGCGATGGCACCGGTACGTACAACGACAAGCAGCTCAACGTCGTGGTCAACACCGGCGGCTCCGGCACCTCCGATGATTCGACCACGGGCTACAAGATCGTCCTCAATGGCGACGGGTCGGGGACCTTCCACGATGAGAAGAACGACGTCGAGATCGTCAACAACGGCGACGGCAATGGGACCTACCACGGCCACGGTCTGGAGATCATCAACCACGGCGATGGCAAGGCCCTGATCACCAGCGACGCCGGCGCAACCACCACCGTCGACGCCGAACCCATGGCAAAGGCTCCGACCGCAGGCTCCTTGCCGCCCATGACTGCGATCAAGCCGATCAAGTCCTGCGGCACCACGATCACCCTGGAGAATGAGGTCCTGTTCGACTTCGACAAGTCCGATCTGCGCCCGGCGGCGACCGACACCCTGCAGAAGGTCGATCAGGCCTTCTCGGAACTCAAGGCACCCGCAGCCGAGGTCTACGGTCACACCGACGCCAAGGGCGACGACGACTACAACCAGAAGCTGTCCGAGGACCGCGCGGCATCGGTTGAGAACAAGCTCAAAGAACTGGGCACCACCACGAAGCTGAGCTCCAAGGGCTTCGGTGAGACCAAGCCGGTCGCAGCCAACGAGAACAAGGACGGTTCGGACAATCCCTCGGGCCGCCAGCTCAATCGCCGCGTCGAGATCTTCGTCCCCGCGTTCTGAGCACAGCGTTCTGAGCACAGCGTCCTAGTCCTCCCGGCGACCACGGGAGAGGACACCGGCACCGGCAACCGTTACACCCGCTGAAAAACCCGGCTAGGCCACGTATTCGGCCAGGTGGCGCCCCGTCAGCGTCGCCTGGCCGGAATCAGTCCGGCCAGTCTCTACCAGCTCGGCCGGGGTGCCCTCGAACACCACGCGGCCACCCTCGGTACCGGCCCCCGGCCCCAGGTCGACGATCCAGTCGGCATGGGCCATCACGGCCTGGTGGTGCTCGATCACGATGACGCTCTTGCCCTGGTCGACCAAGCGGTCCAGCAGCCCCAGCAGCGCCTCGACATCGGCCAAGTGCAGGCCGGTGGTCGGCTCGTCGAGCACATAGACCTCGGCCTCCTCACCCATGTGAATGGCCAGTTTGAGCCGCTGCCGCTCGCCGCCGGACAGGGTCGACAGGGGCTGGCCCAGGTGCAGATATCCCAGGCCCACATCGGCCAGCCGTGCCAGGA
This sequence comes from Brevibacterium sp. 91QC2O2, assembly GCF_024580695.1. Lineage (NCBI taxonomy): Bacteria > Bacillati > Actinomycetota > Actinomycetes > Micrococcales > Brevibacteriaceae > Brevibacterium > Brevibacterium sp. 91QC2O2. The sequence continues at coordinate 17,252 of NZ_JANIJY010000002.1, forward strand.
TCTTCACTGCCGCGGGCACCTTGGCGTCGCTGCCGGAGAAGAAGGCCTGGGCCTCGGCCACGGACATGTCGAGCACATCGGCGATGCTCTTGCCGTCCAGGGTGTGCACAAGCACCTCGGCGTCGTAGCGGCGGCCCTGGCACACTTGGCAGACGCTTTCGACCGTGGCCATCACGCCCAGCTCCGTGAACACGACGCCGGCGCCCTTGCACTCGGGGCAGGCGCCGTCGGAATTGGCGCTGAACAGGGACGCTTTGACCCCGTTGGCCTTGGCGAAGGCCTTCCGCACGGGGTCCAACAGCCCGGTGTAGGTCGCGGGATTGGACCGGCGCGAACCCTTGATCGCCGTCTGGTCGACGGTCACCACCCCGGGCCGGCCGGCCACACAGCCGTGGATCAGCGAGCTCTTGCCGGAGCCCGCCACACCCGTGATCGCGCACAGCACGCCCAGCGGGATGTCGACATCGACATGGTCCAGATTGTGCAGCACCGCATCGCGCACCTCGATGCTGCCGGTCCGGGCCCGAGGCTCCTCCTTGGTCCGTGCCCGGTCGTCCAGGTGGCGGCCCGTCAGGGTGCCCGAGGCGCGCAGTCCCTCGACGGTGCCCTCGTAGCAGATCCTGCCGCCGGCGCCACCGGCCCCGGGCCCCAGGTCGACCACGTGGTCGGCGATGCGGATCATCTCCGGCTTGTGTTCGACGACCAGCACAGTGTTGCCCTTATCGCGCAGTTTCAGCAGCAGTGTGTTCATCCGCTCGATGTCGTGCGGGTGCAGCCCGATCGACGGCTCGTCGAAGATATAGGTGACGTCGGTCAGCGGGGAGCCCAGGTGCTTGATCATCTTGATCCGCTGGGACTCCCCACCGGACAGGGTGCCGGTCGCCCGGTCCAGGGACAGGTACCCCAGGCCGATCCGCACGCAGGACTCCAGGATGTCGGCCAGGCGAGCGATGAGCGGCGCCGGGCCCGCATCTCCAAACCCCGCATCTCCAAACCCAGCGTCTTCAACCCTCAGCCCCCGCACCCAGTCGAGCAGATCGCTGATCTGCAAGGCGCAGACCTCGGCGATGTTCTTCTGCCCGTTCCCTTCCCCGATCGTCACTGACCTGGCCCTCTCCCCCAACCGGGTGCCGTGGCATTCGGGGCAGGTCTGGAAGACGATCGCGCGGTCGACGAACCGGCGGATGTGCGGCTGCATCGCCTCGCGGTCCTTGGCCAGCATGGACTTGCGGATCCGCGGTATCAGGCCCTCATAGGTCAGGTTCGTCCCCTCGACCTTGATCTTGGTGGGCTCCTTGTACAGCAGATCGTCCAGCTGCTTCTTCGTGAAGTCCCTGATCGGCTTGTCCATCGGCAGCACACCGGAGAACACCCGGCCGTACCAGCCGTCCATGCTGTATCCGGGCACCTTGAGCGCCCCGTCGTTCAGCGACAGCGAATCGTCGTAGAGCTCCTCCAGGTCGAAGTCGCTGACCTGGCCACGGCCCTCGCAGCGCGGGCACATGCCGCCCAGCACCTCGAAGCTGCGCCGCTCCTTGACCTGGCGCCCGCCCTTGTTCAGGGTCACCGCCCCGGCTCCGGATACCGAGGCGATATTGAAGGAGAAGGCATTGGGCTCGTCCAGCCGCGGACTGCCCAGTCGTGCGAACAGGATGCGCAGCAGCGGGTTGACGTCCGTGGCGGTGCCAACGGTGGAGCGCGGATTGGAGCCCAGGCGCTCCTGGGACACGGTGATGGCGGTGCTCAGCCCTGCCAGCACGTCCACGTCCGGCCTTGTCTGCGAGGGCATGAAGCCCTGCAGGAAGGCACTGTAGGTCTCGTTGATGAGCCGCTGCGATTCCGCCGCGATGGTCGCGAAGACCAGGGAGCTCTTGCCCGATCCGGACACTCCTGTGAAGGCGGTGAGACGTCGTTTGGGCAGTTCCACGTCGACTCCGCGCAGATTGTGCTCGCGTGCGCCGCGGACGACGATCGTATCGTGGACATCGGCTGGGTGTGCGCTCATGCCTATAGGGTAGTGGCATGACCCACGTTTTCATCTCCGTCGACATGGAGGGCATCGCCGGTGTCGCGACGCCGGCCCAGGTGCACCGCGGCACCGATGACTATGAGCGTTCCTGCGCCCTCATGGCCGGCGAGGTCAACGCCGCGATCGAGGGGGCGTACGCCGGGGGTGCCACCCGGGTGACGGTCAACGACGGCCACGGTGACAATGCGAACCTGCGCCCGGAGGAGCTGGACACACGGGCCACCCTGTTGATGGGCCAGCCCAAGCTGGCCGGCGGCATGATGGCCGGCGCCCAGGACGCCCACATCGCCCTGCTGATCGGCTATCACGCCGCGGCCGGCACCACCGGTGCGGTGCTGGACCACACGGTCTCCGGTGGCGCCTTCGCCCGGATCCGGGTGGACGGTGAGGTCTGGGGTGAGGCGGATGTCAATGCCGCCATCGCAGCCCAGTTCGGCACGCCGATCGGCCTGGTGACCGGCGATGACAAGGTCTGCCGTTCGTTCGCCTCGCGCTATCCGCTGGGCCCGCACGCCATGGCGCTGACCGTCGACGTCAAGGCCTCGCTGGGCAATGGGGTGATCCACTCCCTGCACCCGGAAGTCGCCCGCGAGCGCATTCAGATCGCCGCCGAGGCCGCCGTCACCAGGGTGGCAGCGGCCACTGCGGACACCCGGCCAGAACCGCCTGCGCCCCGTTCCCTGCGCGCGACCCTGCGGCGCACGGCCCAGGCAGATCACTGCATGTTGGTGCCGGGTACGGTACGCGCCTCGGCCTATGACGTGGAGTACGCGTGCACCGATGCGCTCGAACTGCGCAATATGCTCAAGCTCTTTTCGATCACCGCGGCCGCGGCATGACCACTTCCGCGCCCCGCGTCCTCATCGTCCAACACGAGGACTCCGTCTCCCCCGATCTGGCCGGCGCGCGCCTGGCGGCAGCAGGGGTCGAGACCGCCATGGCCGGCCCCGCCTGGGTCCCGCAGGATTCTCGCGACTTCGACGGGGTCCTGGTGCTCGGTGGCACCATGGGCCCCACCGACGACGAGGCCGCACCCTGGCTGCCCGCCGTCCGCCACCTGATCCGCGACGCCGTGGACACGTCCACTCCCCTGTTGGGCCTGTGCCTGGGCGCCCAGCTGCTGGCCGAATCGACCGGCGGCCGGGTGCACGTCAATCCGCGCGGGCCCGAGGTCGGCGTCCACGATGTCGCCTTCGCACCCGAAGCGGACGGCGATCCGTTGTTCGGACGGTTCGCGGGCACTCGGAAGGCGGCGGTGGAGTTCCACTGGCTGGAGGTCGCCGAGCTGCCGGCCGGCGCCGTGAACCTGGCCGGCAACGCCCATTCCGCGCAGCAGGCTTTCCGGGTCGGGCGGAACGCCTGGGGTACCCAGTTCCATCCCGAGGCCCTGGCCGACACCGTGGACCGGTGGGCACACAGCCATGCTGACCTGGCCTCGCAGGCCGAGGAGATCACGGCACAGGCCCGGGCCCTGGAGCCCGAGCTGGCCGAACGTTGGGCGGGACTGTTCGATGCGTGGATCGGCGTCGTCGCAAAGAGGAGCGCAGATGCTGACCGTTGACGCCTATGAGGTGACCGACCCGGCCTGGGTCCGGGATCTGGTCCGCCGGGTGGGCTGGGGCACTCTGGTCACCCACGGCCCCTCCGGGATCGAGGCCTCGCACTATCCGTTCCTGCTCGAGGAAGCCGGCGAGGACATCGTCCTGCTGACCCATCTGGGAAAACCCGATGATGAGCTCCTCGATCTGACGGGTGAGGCCATGGTGCTCATCGATGGACCACACGGCTATATCTCCCCGTCGTGGTATCCGCCGGAGCAGATCATCCCCACGTGGAATTTTATGAGCGCGCATCTGTGGGGCGTGCCGGAACTCCTGGAGCCCGAGGAGAACTACCGGGTGCTCACGCGCCTGGTCGACGAGTTCGAGGCCCCGGTCGAGGCTCCCAGTTCCCTGCGCCTGGACGAGGCGATGACCAGGAGGGTCGCGGCGGCGACCACGGGACTGCGCATCCGCGTCACGCGTTTCCGGGGAAAGAACAAGCTCAGCCAGGACAAGGATCCGGCAACGGTCCGCTCGATTGTGCAGCACCTGGCGGGGACGGGCCCCTATGCGAATGCGCCGCTGGCCCGGGCAATGAGCAGCGAGTTCAATCTCTGAGCCCACCCTATATCCTCATTGCTTAGGTCGTGCTAAGCTCCTTCTCTGTGAACACCACTGCCGTGGATGCTCCGACGTCCGCCACCCGTCCCCGCATTCCCGCCGTTCTGACCGTCCTGGCCTGCTGGCTGGTCATCGTCTTCGACGGCTACGACCTCATCGTCTTCGGCGCGGTCAAACCCGTGCTCATGCAGGAGGACTGGGGCCTGACCCAGGCCACCGCCGGCACCCTGGGCTCCATCGCCTTCATCGGCATGATGATCGGCGCACTGATCGCCGGCCGGCTGTCCGATGCCCTGGGCCGGGTCCGCACGATCGTGGCCTGCACCCTGCTCTTCACCCTGGCGACCGTGGCCTGCGGCCTGGTCGACAGTGTCTTCGCCTTCGGCCTGCTGCGCCTGGTGGCGGGCCTCGGCCTGGGCGGCGTGATGCCGGCGACCAACGCGCTGGCCACCACCCTGGTGCCCGCCCGGTTGCGCGGGGTGATGACGACGATCATGATGTCCGGCGTGCCCGTGGGCGGTTCCGCCGCTTCGCTCATCGGCCTGAGCGTCATCCCTGCCGCCGGGTGGCGGCCCATGTTCTTCCTGCCACTCCTGGTCATGCTCGTCGCCCTGCCCCTGCTGCTGTGGGGAGTGTCGGCCCTGGGACGCGCCGGACACGATGTCTCGACCACCGGGGCACCCGCCCGGGTGCAGGCACAGCGCGTGGCGGCTGGGACCTCGGCCGAACTCGCCGCGGCCGGCTCGGATGCCGGTTCCGGCTACGGCGCCCTGTTCCGCAGCGGCTTCGCCCGCACCACCATCGTGTTCTCACTGGCCTTCCTGTGCTGCCTGTTCGTCTGGTTCGGGCTCGGCACCGAACTGCCGAATCTGATGACCCAGGCCGGTTACGGGCTGGGGTCGGCACTGACCTTCAGCCTGGCGCTCAACCTGGGCGCGGTGGGCGGCAGCGTGCTGACCGCCTGGGCCTCGGTGCGTTTCGGCACCGTGCCCACCGCCGCGGTGGCAGCCGCCGTGTGCGTGCTGGGCCTGCTGCTCATGCTAACCCACCCGAGCACCGGCATGATCTACGTGTGCATGGTCGCCGCCGGCATCGGCACCCACGGCACCCAGTGCCTGGTCATGGGCGCGGTGGCCCAGGCCTATCCCGACCATCTGCGCGGCACCGCCCTGGGCGTGGTCATGGGCTTCGGCCGGCTGGGTGCGATCCTGGCCCCGCAGCTGACCGGTCTGCTACTGGCGGCCCAGGCCGGGGTCCCCTCGGTGTTCCTGGCCTATGCCTGTGGCGGACTGGGTGTGACCATCCTCTTGGCCACGTCGATCCGCCGAAGCCGCAGGGCAGCGCTCGCAACTGTGCTTGATTGATTGCACAGGCTGCGCCATTAGGCTGGACGCACGATGCACCCCATTCGAGGAGTACAGATGAAACGCGGCATGATCGTATTCGCGCTGGGCGCAGTCTGCGCACTGGCCCTGACGGCCTGTGGCGGCGGTGGCGCGGCCTCGTCTTCCGGAGGGGACTCGACACCCACCATCGAGGGCAAGTGGAAGGCCGAGGATCCGAGGGATGCCTATCTGGAATTCGGTGCCCCCGATGGCGATGGCAAAGGATCATATAAGGGTAAAGACGGCTGCAACAGCATCGCTGGCACCTTCACCATGCAAGCCGATAACGCCGACGTCAAACAGGGCCCCAGCACCCTAATGGCCTGTCCTGGAGTCAACGACTGGCTGAGCAAGATCGGCTCGCTGAGCATCGCCGGAGACAATATGACTGTCAAGGACGACAAGGGCAAGGAGATCGGCACTCTGACGCGTGCCGACTGAGTAGCCCACACCCGTAGCCGACAACCCCTCTTGCCGAGCGGTGTACGTGTTCAGGCTGTGAGATTTCTTAGAAATCAGGTTGCGTTTTGGTAACAGTCCGTGCCAGACTTGGTCCCCGTAAAGACGTTACTTCATTATTCGCACCACGGAAGTAGCTGCATTTAGCACCAAGCAACCTGCTAACGATTTGCAAGGGACTGAACACATGCACGCTCCCACACCGGGGAAGAAACTTGCCGCCATCGGCGCGGCCGCGGCTCTGGCCGCGGGCTCCGCAATGATCGCTGCACCCGCCATGGCGGGTCCTGCCGCAGGCGGCGAAGGCGGCACCGCGTTCGCCAAGGCAGCCAGTACGGCATTCGCCGCAGACACCAAGGCCGCTGCCAAGACGAAATCGGCCAAGGCCTCAAAGATCGCAGCCATGGGCTTCGGCAAGGACGGCGAAGTCGTCGTCCAGTCGACCGACAAGGCCCTCACCGCCGACAGCGATGAACTCAAGTCCATCAAGGCCTATGCCGCCAAGGAAGGCAAGGACCTGAAGGTCAGCTTCATCGGCACCAAGGGCTACGAAGCTTATGGGGCCACTGCCAAGATCGACAAGAAGTCTGTGGCCAAGGGCGAGACCTTTGCCGACAACGGCAAGTCCATCAAGGACCTGGTCAACGGCGCCGGGTACATAATGCTCACCAGCGCGACGCAGGGCTCTCTCTGCTCGACCGGGTTCAACGCCACCGAAGGCGGCAAGCCGATCATCATCACCGCCGGTCACTGCACCGAGGGTATGGACGGCAAAAAGGCCTACCGCGAGGCTCCGTCCTCGTCCGAGGCCGTAGCCGGCAAGGGCGCATCCGAATTCCTCGATGGTGACGCTTCCGGCGCAAAGCCCTTCGGCACCGTCACGTATTCGCAGTTCGGTCCGACCGCGATCGACGAGAACGAGACGCAGCTGCCCGCGGGCATCACGCCCGCCAAGGCGCAGGACTTCGGCCTGCTCGCCGTCGATGGCGGCCTCAATCTGAACCAGCCCGGTGTCACAACCAACTGGAACGAGAAGGACGCCAAGAACGAGGACAATCTGGCCAAGGACACCACTCCGGTCAAGGGCGTCCACGACGTCACCACCAAGGATGTGGGCTCCGATGTCTGGCGCTCCGGCCGTACCACCGGCAAGCAGACCGGTCCGATCGGCTACGAGGACCGGCAGACCGTTGCCATCGTCGACGGTTACTCGAACATCGGCGGTCGCCTGGTCTATGGTTTCGCCTCCGAGACCCTGGCCGATCACGGTGACTCCGGCGGCGCCGTTATGAAGGGTGATCAGGCCGTGGGCGTCGTCTCCGGCGGCTCACCCGCCAAAGCGGGCCACAAGGCATTCCTGTGGACCGCTGAATTGGCCGAGGGTCTGACCCAGCTCAAGAACAAGGGCCACAACGTTAAGGTGACCACGGACGGCGACACCACGACTCCTCCGGGGACCCCGGAGCCGACGGACACGACGACGGCTCCCACCGAGGAACCGACGACGCCGGCTCCGACGGACGAGCCGACGACCACGGCTCCCACCGAAGAGCCCACCTCGCCGGCACCGACCACGACGGCTCCCACCGAGAAGCCGACCACGGATGCACCGACGACTCCGGCTCCCACCTCCTCGGCTCCCACCACGGAACCGACGCAGACCTCGAAGCCGACGCAGACCACTGAGGCTCCGAAGGCCGATCCGAAGCTGACGATCGACCCGAAGAAGGTCTCGGCGAAGAACTTCGTCAACGAGAAGAAGGGCGTCACCCTCAAGGTGGCGAACCTGGAGAAGGGCCAGAAGGTCGACTTCACGGTGAGCCCCTCGGGTAAGAACGTCAAGCCCTACGAACTGACCGCCACCGCCGATGCCAATGGCACCGCGCAGTGGAAGGTCTACGGCACCAGCGCCAGCGATCCCGAGGTCTACGTCGGCAAGTACCAGGTCAAGGCCCAGCCCCAGACCGATGCCAAGGCCGCGAATGATCCGCTGACCGGTTCGTTCCAGGTCGTCTCCGGCGATGCCAACCCCGGTGGTGGCGATAACGGCGATGACAACGGCAACGGCTCCGGCGACAATGGCTCGGACGACAACGGTTCGGGCGATAACGGCAAGGAACTGCCCAAGACCGGTGTGACCTCGGCCCCGCTGCTCGGCGGTGCCATCGCACTGATCCTGGTCGGCGCCGCCACGGTCTTCCTGGCCCGCCGCAAGAAGAACTGAGCTTCTTCGTTCTGAGGTGATCCGATCACCTCGGAAAAACGGGGCCCCACTCCTCACGAGTGGGGCCCCGTTGCGCATTCAGGTCCGGCACCGCCCCGGTGCCCGGAGCCACTGTGCCTAGAATGCGTGTATGACTTCCGCACCCACATCACATGCCCAGGGGCTCATCGACTTCGTCGTCGACTCCCCCACCTCCTACCACGCCGCGGCCACCGCGCGCGACGCCCTGGTCGCAGCGGGCTTCACGGAACTGGATGAGACGCGGGCCTGGGATCTGGAGCCGGGCGGACGCTACGTCGTGGTGCGCGAGGGCTCCCTGGCGGCCTGGGCGATCCCGTCGACGCTTCCCGAATCCGCCGCCTTCACGATCGTGGGCACCCACACCGATTCCCCGGCCTTCAAGCTCAAGCCGCTGCCGGACTTCACCCACGAGGGCGCGAACCAGGTGGGCGTGGAGATCTACGGCGGGCCCATTCTGAACTCCTGGCTGGACCGCGAACTGTGCTTCGCCGGCCGCCTGGCCCTGAGCGACGGCCGCGTCGTGTTGGCCCGCACCGAACCGATCGGCCGCATCCCGCAGCTGGCCATCCACCTGGACCGTTCGGCCAATGAGAAGCTCATGCTGGACAAGCAGCAGCACACCCAGCCGGTCATCGGCCTGGAGCACATCACCGGATCGGCCGACAACGCGGCCGCCTCCTCCCTGGTACTGGGACTGCTGGCCGAATCCGCAGGGGTCACGGCCGAACAGATCGCCGGCTACGATGTGCACACCATCCCGGCCGAACGCCCCGCGCTCTTCGGTGCCCACCGGGAGTTCCTGGCCTCGCCGCGCCTGGACAACCTGGCCTCGGTCTACCCGGCCGTCACGGCACTGGCCGCGGTCGACCCGGATGCCATCACCTCGGTCGCACTGGTCGCGGCCTTCGACCACGAAGAGGTCGGCTCGGGCACCCGCTCGGGGGCCTCGGGCCCCATCCTGTCCGACATCACCCACCGCATCGTCGAGGCCCTGCACCCGGGTTCCACCCGTCCGGCCGAGGACTATCTGCGGGCCATCGCCGCCAGCGTCTGCATCTCCTCCGATGCCGGGCACGCGGTCCACCCGAACTTCCCCGGCCACCACGACCCGGTCGTGCGCCCGCACCTGGGCGCCGGCCCCCTGCTGAAGATCAACGCGCAGCAGCGCTACGCCACGGACGCCCTGGGCACCGCCGTATGGGAGCGCGCCTGCGCGGCCGCCGGCGTGCACTCCCAGCCCTTCGTCTCGAAGAACACGATGCCGTGCGGCACCACGATCGGCCCACTGACCGCCCAGCGCCTCGGCGTCACCACCGTCGACGTGGGACCGGCCCTGTGGTCGATGCACTCGGCCCGCGAGATGTGCGCGGTGGCCGATATCGCGGCCCTGCACGACGCCCTGGCACAGGCCTTCAGGCGGTGAAGTGACGGTAGGCGATGAGGCGACGGTAGACGCAGACCGCATCGAGGCCGAACTGCGCCTGCCCGCCTACCGGGACCTGACCCCCACCCTGGACTACCTGGTGCGCACGCTGTCCGGCGCGGTCTACATCGAGGACGTCTCCGGGCGGCTGCTGTTCACCCATTCGGCACCGCACCCGGACGACTGGCGGTGGGACTTCACACCGTTATCGCAGCCCTCGGTCGCCGGGTTCGAGAAGTCCCTGCGGATCTGGTCGCGTTCGGGGCGGACCTATATCGCGATCCCGGGCGACCAGTCCTTCCGATACCGCCGCACGATCATCCCGCTGACCTATCACGGGCAGATCTTCGCCTTCGTCCACCTGGTCAACTCGCGCCTGCCCACGCCGGTCCCGCGCACCGAGGACAACACCGCGACCCGATTGGTCGCCATCCTCGGCGACAAGCTGTTCATGCTCGTCATGGGCCGGCTCAACGAATTCCGGCATCCCGACGCGCCCGCCGTCCCTTCCGGGGCCGAGGACGCGGTCGGCTGTGCGGTCACGACCCTGACCGCGGGCGTGGGCGGGCATCCGGCCGACCGGATCCTCGACCACGAATCGGTGGCCCGGCTGGCAGGCCTGGCCCTGCAGAGCGCTCTGCTGGCCGCCGGAGGGCCGGTGGAGACCGTGGATTCGCACATCGTCCACTCCGCCGACCGGATCGAGCTCGTCCAGCAGCTGCGCTTCGCCCGGCCGATGGACCCTGCAGCCCTCGAAGCGCTCTATCGCTCGGCCCTGCAGGACCTGGGCTGGCGACTGAACCTGGGGCTCGGCGTCATCTCCGACGGCACCGAACGCACCGAGCGAGCGGAGGCCGAGGCCAGGGCGCTACTGAGCATGGCCCCGCCGGATCACGACCGCACCAGGGTGTTCACCCGCGGCGACGGCGGTCTGCAGTCCCTGGCCCTGCTCAAACGCGGCGGCGCGGGTTTCACCCGCTATGCCGAGCACATCCGCGCTGTCCTGTACGCGGCGGACCCCGTGCTGGCCACGACGGCTGTGGCCTATGCCGGATCCGAATGCAATGCCTCGGACACCGCGGCGCGGCTGGCCGTCGACCGGCGCACCGTCAACCACCGACTCCACCGAATCGCGGAGATCACTGGCCTGGACCTGCCGGCCTTCCCCGCGAAGATCATCCTGTACCTGACATTCCTACCGGAGTCCCCGCTGGAGTAACACCCGCGTAATCCTGGTTTCCCACCCGGGAAATCGGGCTGCGGGATTTTCCCCGTTCCGGACATATCAGTGGCCGGGCCCACACCACTAGCGTGGCCGGTATGACTGACAACACCCTCACCGGGACCGTGTCGAAACGGACCCAGAACACGGTCTTCGTGATCGTGTCGATCGTGGTCGCGGTGTTCGGATCGATCATCGGCATGCAGCTGATCGCCCAGCTGGGCGTCACCCCGAACACCTCGATCATCGGCGTTCTCATCGCCATGATCATCGCCCGCATCCCGCTGGGCTGGTTCAAGCAGTTCCGCTCGATGGAATCGCAGAACCTCATTCAGACGACCATCTCCTCGGCCACCTTCGGCGCGGCCAACAGCCTGTTGCTGCCGATCGGCATCCCGTACGCCATGGGCCTGCCCCAACTGGTCTGGCCCCTGCTGATCGGCTCCGGCATCGCCCTGGCCATCGACGTCTTCATCTTCTACCGCGTCTTCGACTCACGCTTCTTCTCGGCCAATGAATCCTGGCCCTCCGGCGTGGCCACCGCCGAGGCGATGAAGGCCGGCGATCAGGGCGGCAAGAAGGCCTGGCTGCTGGGCGCCGGCATCGTGTTGGGCCTGATCGGCAGTTCGCTGGGCATCTCCATGTCCGCCTTCGGTGTGGCCTTCATCGGCAATATCTGGGCCCTGGCCTTCTTCGGCATCGGCCTGGTCGTCAACGGCTACGCCGAACCCTGGTTCGGCATCGACATCAACGCCCTCTACATCCCGCACGGCATGATGATCGGCGCGGGCCTGGTGGCCCTGCTGCAGTTCGTCTTCATGATGATCAATGCCGGACGGAAGAAGCGGCAGGGCGCCACTGCGCAGAGTGCCGCCCAGGATGCGGCCAAGGCCGAGAGCGTCAAGGGCGTGGGCCGGACCGAGGCCACCCGCAGCGAATCCGACGTCCGCAAAGCCTTCCTGACCGGCAATGTGCTGTTCATGGCCGGCGCCCTGATCCTGGCTCTGCTCGGCGGGCTGATCAGCCACATGTCACCCCTGGTGATCGTGGGCTTCGTGATCTTCGCCGGGGTCATCACCTTCTGCCACGAGATCATCGTCGGCATCGCCGCCATGCACTCCGGCTGGTTCCCCGCCTTCGCCGTCACCCTCATCTCGCTCATGCTGGGTCTGCTGCTGGGCTTCCCACCGGTGGCCCTGGCGCTGCTCACCGGCTATGTCGCGGCCTCCGGACCCGCCTTCGCGGATATGGGCTACGACTTCAAAACGGGTGCCCTGATCCGCCGCGGCGTCAGCGTCCAGGAGGAGATCTACGGCCGCCGCCAGCAGCTCAAGGCCGGCATCGTGGGCTTCGTGGTCGCCTTCGTCGTCGTGGCCATCGCCCACGACACCCTGTTCTCCCAGGGACTCATCCCGCCGGTAGACAAGGTCTTCGCCACCACGATCGAGCACGGGATCGGCGGCGAGGTGGGCCGTCAGCTGCTCATCTGGGCGATCCCCGGGGCCATCGTGCAGCTGATCGGCGGACCCAAGCGCCAGGTCGGCATCATGTTCGCCACCGGGCTGCTCATCGTCAACCCGCTGGCCGGCTGGGCGGTGCTCGTGGGCATCGTCCTGCGCTTCATCATCCTCAAAATCTGGGGCGAGAAGGGTGAGGCCATGTCCTTCACCCTGGCAGCCGGCTTCATCGCCGGCGACGCCCTGTACAGCTTCTTCTCCTCACTCTGGAAGGCACGGTAGAACATGTCTAGAACCCTGACCCGCGAAGACGGAATCGCGGCGGTCTACGGCGGCGGCGTCCTCGGCGGCGGGGGCGGCGGCCATCTGGCCGACGGCCTGGCCCGCGTCGAGCAGATCTTCGACGGCCACCTGCCCGCACCCACCCTGGTATCGCTAGACGAGCTGAGCCCGCTGGCCACAGTCGCCTGTGTGGCCCTGGTCGGTGCGCCCTCGGCCGCCGCGGCCCATATCGACGAGGCCCAGCTGATCGCCAGCGTGCGCGAACTGGCAGGTGCCGTCGAAGGCGAACTGGCCGCGCTGATGACCAATGAGAACGGACCCGCCACCACCATCAACGGCTGGCTGCAGGCGGCGGCCCTTGGCCTGCCGGTCCTCGACGCACCCTCGAACGGCAGGGCCCACCCCACCGGGGTGATGGGCGCCCTGCAGTTGCAGAAGGAGCCCGAGTACACCTCGGTCCAGGCCTTCGCCGGCGGCGCCGGAACCGCGGCCCTGACCGGGCACGTGGCGGGCAACCTGAACACGGCCGCCGCCGCGGTCCGCGCCCTGTCCGTGACCGCAGGCGGCATGGTGGGCGTGTGCCGCAACCCGGTGAGCATTCAGCGGGTGCGCGAATACGGCGCGGCCGGCGGCATCGGCTTCGCCATCGACCTGGGCCGGGCCCACCTGGCAGGGACCACCGGGGCCGAGAAGATCGCCAATGTCGTGGACTTCCTGGGCGGGAACGTGTGCTTCACCGGCACGGTGGACGGTGTCGAGCTGCGCCAGGAGGGCGGCTTCGACGTGGGCACCGTAACCCTGGGCGATGGCTCGCGCAACTGCGAACTGACCTTCTGGAACGAGTACATGACCGCCGAGCTCGCAGGCGAGCGCCTGGCGACCTTCCCCGACCTCATCATGACCCTGGACACCGAAACCGGTGCCCCCGTCGTCTCCGCCAGAATCGAGCAGGGGCAGTCCCTCACCGTCATCACGGCGGACAAATCGCGGCTGCGCCTGGGCGCCAGCATGTTCGACGCCGATCTGCTGGCGGGGATCGAACCCATACTCGGCAAGCCGATCGTGGCCCACCAGTAAGCCGTTCACCACCACCGTAAGGACATCATGCTCAAGCAGGTACTGGACACACTCGAAATCCTCGACTCCCCGCAGGCAAGCGGCCAGGCGGTCGCCCAGGCACTCACAGCGGCCGCCCCCGAGGCCTCGGCCCAGGGAATCGTCGCCGTCAGCGTGCAGCCGGTCGGCACCGACAAGGGCTCGACCGACTTCGTCAAGGTCACGATCAAGGGCACCGACGGCAAGGCCGCGGGTGGCTCGGCGCGGACCCTGGGCGTCATCGGCCGCTTGGGTGGCCTGGGTGCCAGGCCCACCCGGATCGGCTTCACCTCGGACGGCGACGGAGCGGCCTCGGCCATCGCGACCGCCTGGAAGCTGGTCCGGATGGCCGAACTGGGCGACCGGCTGCCCGGCGACGTCATCGTGGCCACCCACGTCTGCCCCGACGCCCCGACCCGCCCGCACAAGCCCGTGGAATTCATGGACTCCCCCGTGGACATGGGGATCATGAACCGCCACGAGGTCGATGAGGCGATGGACGCGATCCTGTCCATCGACACGACCAAGGGCAATAAGCTGGTCAACGTCAAGGGCATCTCCATCACCCCGGCGATCCTCGACGGCTATGTCATGGCAGTGCCCGATGACCTGCTCGACGTTCTGGAGATCGCCACCGGCCGGCCCGCCGTGACCTTCCCGATCACCAATCAGGACATCACCCCGTACGGCAATGGCGTCCACCACGTCAACAGCATCGTGCAGCCGGCCACTGCCGCCGAGGTGCCGGTCGTGGGCGTGGCCATCACAACCGAATCCCTGGTGCCGGGCTCGGCCACCGGGGCCAGCCACGAGATCGACATCGCCGATGCCGTGCGCTTCGCCATCGAAGTCGCCAAGGGCTTCGGCAAGGGCGATGTGCACTTCGTCAAGGACGATGAGGTCGCGATCCTGCAGCGCCTCTACGGCTCGCTGGGCCACCTGTACAAGGAGGCCTGATGACCATCGGCCTGCTGACCATCGGACAGTCCCCGCGAGTCGACATCACGGGCAATTTCGCCGGGTTCGACTTCGTCGAGGGCGGCGCCCTGGACGGGCTGAGCCTGGATGCCGTGCACCGCGATTTCGCGCCGGGACCCGACGACGTCGCCGCCGGGCACACGGTCTACGTGTCCCGGATGGCCGACGGGACCGAGGTCAAGGTGCTCAAGTCCGCCGTATCCCGCGGACTCCAGCAGCGCATCGACGAGATCGCCGGGGACTGCAGCGCCATCGTCGTGCTGTGCACGGGCACCTTCGAGGGCCTGCGCTCACCGGTGCCGCTGATCTTCCCCGATGAGGTGCTGCGGCGGGCCGTGGTGGACGGGGGTCTCGGGGCGCACCTGCACGTGGTGATGCCGGCGGCAGAACAACGGCCCTTCCTCGAGGGCAAGTGGGAGCCGGTGACGCAGCGCCGCAGCTTCTCCTCGGCCTCGCCCTATCAGCCCTTCCCCGCCGCCGAGGTCGCGCGTTCCGTTCTGCGCGACGGTACACCCAGCGGGGTCGTCTTGGACTGCATGGGCTTTAGGGCCGAACACCAGGAGGCGCTGGCGGCTGCCCTGGCCGAGGCCGGCGCACCCGATCTGCCGATCATCCTGCCCCAGCGGGCCGTCCCGGAGTACGTGGCCGGGCTGGAGTAGGCCGCCGGTTCGTACTGTCCCGTCCCGCCTACCGCAGCGCGCGATCCACGGCGAGCGCCAGGCCCGTCCTGGTGCCCACGCCCAGTTTCCGCCTGGCACTTTTCAGGTGACTCTTGACGGTGGTCTCCGAGAGGAACATGCGCGCGGCGATCTGCTGGTCCGTCAGGTCCTCGATGACCAGTTTCGCGGCCTCGAACTCCTGCGGGGACAGCAGGGCCACCCGTTCGCGGGCCTGGGAGCGCTGTACCAGCGTGGTGTCGCGGTGGATCTGCGCCAGCAGGGTGGCGGTGGCACCACCGGACATGAAGCCGTCGCCCGCGGCGATCCGCAGGATCGCTGCGGCCAGGGCCTGTGGGTCCTAGTTCTTGAAGATGTAGCCCACGGCTCCGGCCGCCACCGCCCGGGCCACGTCATCGCCGGCGTCCAGAGTGGTGAGCACTGCGATCGTGGGTGCGGGGGCCAGGGCCGCCAGCCTGGCGGTGGCCTCGAACCCGTCCATCACCGGCATCGCCAAGTCCATCAGCACCACCTCGGGGTAGTGCAGCGCGTACTGTTCCAGGGCCTCGGCCCCGTTGGCGGCGGTTCCCACAACCTCGATGGCCGGGACCGTGTCCAGGTAGCCGCCCACGAAGTTGCGCACCATGGGCTCGTCGTCGACGACCAGCACCCGCACCGGGGCGGGACGTTCGGGGATTCGCGGACTCACCCGAAGATCATAGTCGGCTCAGCCCTCGCCGGGCCACGGCAGAGTCGCGTCGACGATGAACTCGCCCTGGAACGGACCGATCCACACCTGGCCGCCCAGCCGCTGTGCCCGTTCCCGGATCCCGGTCAGCCCATTGCCCCCGCCGGGCACCTGGGCTCCCACGGCCGCCAACGGATTGGCCACCCTGATGCGCGCGCCCCGCTCCGGGTCCGCCGTCACCGATAGGCTGATCGGCGTTCCGGGAGCGTGTTTGGCCGCGTTCGTCAGCGCCTCCTGCACGATCCGGTACACCGAGTTCTCGAACACCGCGTTCGCGGGCTTCGCCCGGTCGACCATGATCATCGCATCGACGGGGGTACCCGTCTTGCGCACATTCGCCACCAGGTCGGGGATCCCATTCATCGCAGCGGTCGGCGGGGCGCCGGCGGCGCGTGGATTCGAGCGCAGCCCACCCACCAGGGTCCGCATATCGTTCAGTGCCTCGTTTGCCTGCCCCCGCAGGGCCGCAGCGGCCTGGGCGGTGGCGGTATCACCGGCCCGGCGTTCCAGAGCCGATGCCTGCATCGACATCAGGGAGAGGCGGTGGGCCTGCGAGTCATGGAGTTCGCGGGCCAACCGATCGCGTTCCCCGCGGTGGGCCAGCTCCTCGCGGGCATCGGTGGCCCTGCCCCGTTCGAGCGCTGCGCGCCGATTGGCGCGCAGCAGATAGCCAATCCCCACGCTGAGTCCATAGCAGGCCAGGGCGAGCAGTGCGAGCACGCTAGCGGTGGTGCCGCGGGTGACCAGGGCATCGGCCGAGGTGATTCCGGGATCCGAGTCCATCGGGACGAACAGCGCCCCCACCACGGTGTTCAGAGGATCGCGCAGGCTGTCGCGGATCACGGTGAAGACCAGGACGATCGCTGCTGCGATAGCGCTCATGCCGGCCTGCCGGCGGGTACCGCGCCGCACCAGCTGGTGGGTGCCGATGAGCATGAGCAGGTAGTCCATGCCGATGAGCGCCAGCACGGCTCCCGCGGCGAACGTCAGCCAGGGCACCCGGAAACGGAGGAAGACACTGCCCCACAGGATCATGGAGGTCAGCCACAGGAGAATCTCGAGGGCGATCGGCTCGCTCGCGGCGTCCGGCGCCCAGAAGAACGTCGTATGGCCGGTCGCATTCGCCTCGCCTAAGACGGAGAGGAAGATCGCCAGGAAGAAGTACAGGATGCCCAGGACGATGCGGCCGCCCTGGCGCAGCCAGGGCGGTACACCGGTCGTGGATTCAGGGGTCACCCCTCCAGATTAACCGGGCCCGGTGACACGGGAATCCTCCGATCGGTCGGGCGGGTGGGACCGATCGAAGGATGTGCGGGGCCCGGCCGGACCGCGAGTCTTGAGGGGCAAGAGAAACCCGAACAGAAACGGATCGGCCATGACCACTCCTCCCCCGAACCCCTACCCCTCCTACCCCGCACCGATCCCGCCCAAGAAGGGCAAGGGCAAGAAGATCGCCGGGTTCGGCTGCCTGGGCCTGATCATCGTGGTGCTCATCGTCGTCATCGCATCGTGCGCCTCGATTCTCGGCGGTGGCTCCGACAGCGCGTCCGGCGGGTCCGCGGCGGGCTCCGGCAAGGACGCTCAGAAGTCCGCGCAGGTCGGCGACGCCGTGACCAGCGGGAACCTCCAGGTCACCGTCACCAAGGTGGGCAAGGACAAGACCAAGGTCGGCAATGAGTACATCGGCAAGAAGGCCCAGGGCCGGTTCGTCCAGGTGAACATGACGATCAAGAACGTGGGCGACTCCGCGGAATACTTCTCCGACACCGACGTCAAGCTCAAGGATGCCAAGGGCACGGAGTACTCCGCCGATTCCGAGGCCGCCGCCTACATCTCCGATTCCAACGCCCTGTTCGAGCAGATCAACCCGGGCAACACGAACAAGGGCATCGTGGTCTTCGACGTTCCCAAGAAGGTCATTCCGACCACGCTGGAGTTCCAGGGCGGGCTGTTCGACTCCCCCATCGCGGTGGACCTGACCAAGTAGGGGCTCGGCTGTGCGGAGGGGCTCGATCTGATAGAACGAACGTATGATCAATGAGCCCTCCGCCTACGCTGAGCACACGACGCGGCTAGCCCGCGAACTCACCGCGGCCCTCGTCGCCGAATCCGATGACGCCACCCTGGCCGGCCGGGTCGCCGAAATCGCCTCCCGGCTGACCGAGGCCGCGGCGGCCCCGCAGGACGTGACCGTCGACGATCCGCTCATCTTCCGCACGGTCTTCGGGGCCGGCCGCGGTCCCGTGACCTCGGCCCGCAACCCCATCGCCCCACCCGTGGACGTCGACTTCGACGGCGAGCAGGCGGTGGGCCGGGTGACCCTGGGCCTGCAGTACCAGGGCCCGCCCAACCGCGTGCACGGCGGCATCGTGGCCCTGTGCTTCGACGATGTGCTCGGCGCCGCCGCCCATGTGGGCGGCCGGGTCCCGGCCTTCACCCGCGAGCTGACGATCACCTACGATGCGGCCACTCCCCTGGATACGCCCCTGGAGTTCCGCGCCTGGATCGAGTCGGAGTCCGGGCGCAAGCGTTTCATGGCCGGCGAGGTCAGAGCAGGTGGACAGGTCACCGCCCGGGCGCGCGGGCTGTGGATCTCCCCGCGCGACCCGATCGCCTTCCCAGCGCTGTAGGGACCCCCTAGAACTCCACGTGTACACGGTAGGGGTCGACGCGGAAGGAGGACACCGCGATCGGCGTTCCAGCATCGGCTCCCGCCGCGGCTCTGACCACCTTGTCGATGCGCAGGACCGGATCCCCTAGCGCCACCCCCAGCAGTTCGGCCTCGGTCCCGGTAGCGACTTCGGCGCCGATCGTGCCGCCCGAGGTGGTCTCCACATAGCCGTAGTCGGCCGCCAGCACGGCGAAGGTCGACACGTCGTCGTCGATCTTGTCCAAAAAGCCCGGCAGCAGCAGCTCCGGATAGTGGGTGACGTCGTAGGCGATGACGTTTTCCCCGTCGAGTAGCAGCCGGCGCAGCCCCACCACGGGAGTGCCCAGCCGGACTTCCAACAGGGCGGCGACCCGGACATCGGCGCCTTCGCGCAGCTTCTCCAGCACCCGGCGCCGCGGCGTTCCCTGGAACTTCTCCGGCAGCTTCCCGAACCCGCCCAGAGTCATCAGGCTGGTGGTGAAGGAGCTGTGGGTGACGAAGGTGCCGCGTCCCGGCTGCTTCGAGACGTAGCCCTCCTTCGCCAGCTCCTCGACCCCCTTGCGCAGGGTGATGCGGGAGACCCCGTAGTGTTCCTGCAGCTTCGGCTCCGCCGGCAGCAGTTGCCCGTTCTGGAACTCACCCGCGTCGATCCTGGCGCGCAGATCATTGCGGATCTGCAGATAACGGGGGATGCCGGGCTGCACTGTGCTCACACCTGCCATTGTGCCCTACCGGGTTCCGGCCCCTACGCGATGTGCGGGTTGGTGGCCAGCATGATGTCCATCTCGGCGGTACTGGCCGGCGTGCCGCAGTCGAAGGCACCCCGGTACCCGCAGGCCCTGGCCCCGGCCTCGGCTCCGGCCGCCAGAGCTGCGACGGGGTCGTGCGCGGCCGTCCAGGAATGCAGGAAACCGGTGATGAAACCATCGCCGGCGCCCAGGGCGTCCACCGCCTCGACCGCGTGGCTCGGGGCGTAGAACTCGCCGTCCGCCGTGTACCCGTGGGCTCCGGCGGCACCTGCGGTGAGCACCAGGACCGTGGCCCCGTGGGCGAAGCAGGCGCGGGCGAACTCCGTGCGCTCTTCCGGGCTCCACCCGCTGGCGGACACGAATGCGCACTCCACATGCGGCAGCAGGGTCATGTCCATCGGCTTGTAGGAGCGCTCCGAGAAGTCGTAGGACACGGTGGCCCGCTGCGCCAGCTGGGGCAGATAGGGTTCGATCCCGGAGTCGATCGAGGTGTGCACGGCGGCGAACTCCCCCGCCAGCTCCATGTCCTCATCGGTCAGACGCAGCCGCACGTCGTGCTGCACCCCACCCCGGTTCGAGGCCAGGAACACCCGGTCGCCGTCGGCGGCCAGGTCGACCAGGGTGCGCCCGGTCTCACCGACCGCCCGCCGGATCCTCGACACGTCGACGCCGATGCCAGACAGCGTGTCGGCGACATGGTCGCCGTAGCCGTCGGTGCCCAGTATCCCGGCGAAACCCGCCAGCGAACCGTAGAACAGCCTCGAATAGGCCGCCACGTTCAGAGCATTGCCGCCGGGGTAGGCGGTGGTCCGATCGCGGTAGATGTCGACGACCGCATCGCCGATCCCCAGGACGTCTGCCATGACTGTGCCCGCCTTCCCCTCAGTACTCCATGCGCCACATGTAGCGGCGCACTGACATCGGGTGGCCGCGGTGGTCCGACAGGGCGTCGGCGAACACGCGCAGCACGGGGCCGAAGACCAGCTGGGCATAGCTGGGGCGCAGGGCCTCGTCCACAGCGGACAGGTCCCAGCTCGCGGCGTCCAGGGTGACGACGGAGTCGGCGTGCTGGATCACGAAGTCGTGCGCGCGCTGATCGATCGCGCGGGCCTCGCCCAGACCCAGCAATTCGATGAAGGGCACGTCGAAATCGGTGATCTCGAAGGGGCCGTGGAAGTACTCAGCACTGTTGATCCCCTGCGAGTGGACCCACAGCATCTCCTGCAGGAAGCAGATGGAGAAGGAATAGCCCTGCCAATAGTTCACCCCGGAGCTCAGGGTGTAGATGAGTTCATCGCGGCGGTGCGCGAACGCCCACTTATCGGCCTGCTCGACGTATCCGGGGGTGGTGGCGGCGACGATGTCGTCGAATGCCGCAACTGCCGCGTCGGCCGCCGGTGCGATCTGCGTGCCGTTGACGTGGTCGAGGATCGCCCAGGTCAGGCGGTACAGCAGGGGGCTGCCGGTGTAGGCGTACTGCTTGCCCTCGCCGTGCTGGTAGAAGATCGTGTATTCGGCGGCCTCGTCCAGGGGCGAGCCCTCCAGATTGGTCAGCGCGATGGTGGTGGCGCCCGCCGCCCTGGCGAATTCCGTTGCGGCGACCGTCTCCGGGGTGTTGCCGGAATGCGAGCAGGTGATGACCAGGCTGTGCGGGCCCAGGGCCTTCGGCGCGCGGGTGGTGAATTCGCGGGCGTTGAGCGCCAGCGCCGAGACCTCTCCGGTCTGTTCCTGCAGCGTGTAGGCGGCCGGCTGCAAGGTGGCGTTGGAGCCGCCGCAGGCCGCGAAGAACACGTTCTTGATGTCCGTCTTGGCTGTGATGGCGGCGATCGCTCTGGCCAGCTGGGCTTCGATGATGTCGGTGGGGTGCACGGTGTCGCTCATGGTTCCGTCTCCTGCTCGGATCTACTCGGGTCGCTGAAAAGTCATCACTGGAAAGTGCTTGGGATCAGCGGTGTGTTGTGTCACAATCAATGGTATACCTTTATAAGACGTTATGTAAAAGCATCAGCCCCTCGGACACAGTAAGGACACTCCCGTGAAGAAACATCTGCTGACATCGGGCATCGCCGCCATAGCGGCGCTGAGCCTGGCCCTGACCGGATGTGCGCCGAACAACAGTGGTTCGGGCGCTGCTGCGGCGGACCAGGACAAAGAAGTCAAGATCATGTGGAACCAGCCGTTCTTCTCCCTCAACGGCCACACCACCACGACCTCGGCGACCGCCAACCAGAACGTCACCTACTTCATGAGCGATTCATTCAAGTACTACGGTGACGACCTCAAACTCCACGACAACACGAGCTTCGGCACCGTCGAGAAGATCTCCGACAACCCGATGAAGGTCAAGTACACGATCGCCGACACCGCGAAGTGGTCCGACGGCGTGCCCTACACCGCCGCGGACATGATCCTGGCCTGGGGCGCACGCAGCGGCAACTTCAACACCATCGACCTGGGCAAGGCCACCAAGGACGACGGCAGCATCAAGAAGGTCGGCGCGAACGACGTGGTCTTCAACGCCAACGATCAGGGTCTGGCCCTGATCAAGAAGTTCCCGGAGGTGTCCGAGGACGGCAAGACCGTCACCGTCGAATACTCCAAGCCCTTCGCGGACTGGGACGTCAACCTGACCCTGCAGGATTCGGGCAATCCGGCGCACATCGTGGCCAAGAAGGCCCTGGGCGTCGACGACCCAAGCGAGGCCGCAGCGGCCCTGACCGAGGCCTTCAGGAAGAAGGACAACGCCGCGCTGAACAAGGTCGCGACCTTCTGGAACACCGGGTACAGCTTCACCAAGCTGCCCGAGGACAAGGACTTACTGGTCAACACCGGTCCCTACCAGATGACCGAATACCAGGAGGGCCAGTTCCTCACCCTGTCCCGCCGCGACGACTACGAGGGCGAACGGAAGTCCGACTTCAAGACCGTCACCTTCCGCTACAACGAGGATCCCACGGCCGCCGTCCAGGCACTGCAGAACGGCGAGGTCGACCTGATCAACCCGCAGGCCACCGCCGACATCCTCAAATCGGTCCAGGGCATCGACGGCACCCAGGTCAATGTGCAGAACTCCGACACCTTCGAACACATCGACCTGGTGATGGACAACGGCGGTCCCTTCGACCCGAAGACCTACGGCGGAGACAGGGCCAAGGCGCTCAAGGTCCGCCAGGCGTTCCTGTCTGCCCTGCCCAGGCAGAAGATTGTCGACACGATCATCAAGCCGCTCAAGGACGATGCCGCTGTCCGCAACTCCTACACTCAGGTGCCCGGGTCGGACGGCTACGGCAAGGTCACCGCGGCCAACGGCATGGAATCGACCTACGGCTCCACCGATGTGGACAAGGCCAAGCAGCTGCTGGCCGACGCCGGGGCCTCCAAGCCCAAGGTCAGGATCCTCTACGCCAAGGGCAATGCCCGCCGCGAGCAGATCTTCCAGCTGATCAAGGAGTCCGCGGAGTCCGCCGGCTTCCAGGTCATCGACGGCGCAGATGCCAAGTGGAGCGAGAACATGGACGACACCTCGAAGTATGATGCGGTGTTCTACGGCTGGGGCAATGAGCACCTGGGCGTGTCACAGACCGACCAGAAGTACCGTTCCAATGGCCAGCAGATGACCAGCGGCTACAAGAACACCACCGTCGACGGCCTCTACGACAAGCTGCTGACGGAGACCGACCCGGCAAAGCAAATCGAGATGCAGGGCCAGATCGAGAAGAACATGGTCGACGACGCCTTCGGCCTGCCGATCTTCCAGTTCCCGGAAATCGTGGCGAACAAGGAGTCCCTGCAGGGCGTCAGCTCCATCCCGGTCGCACCGAACGCCTTCTGGAACTTCTGGACCTGGAAGTGACGGTGATACAAATGAACGGTGACGACTGACACTGAATACCCCCTGACGACGACACCGTACGCCGAACACACGGCCCGCCTGACCCGCGAACTCACCGCAGCGCTGACCACGCTCGACGACGATGCGGCTCTGGCGGGCCGCGTGCGCGAGGTAGCTGCGGAGCTGGCCCGGACCTCGGCGGCACCGCAGGACGTCACGGTCGACGATCCGTTCCCGCAGTCGGTCTACGTGTCCACGGGCATCAACCCGATCGCCTCGGCGCGCAATCCGATCGCCCCGCCCATGCCGATCCGCTACGAGGGCGATATCGCCGTGGGCGAGGCCTCCCTGCCCCTGCAGTACCAGGGCCCGCCGAACCGCGTGCACGGCGGGATCATCGCCGCCTGCTTCGACCGGGTCGCAGGTGCCGCGGCCCATGTGAACGGGCGCCGCCCGTCCTACACCAGGGAGCTGACGATCACCTACGACGCCGCCACTCCCCTGAACACACCGCTGGTGTTCCGCGGCTGGATCGACCGCGAGGAGGGCCGCAAACGCTTTATGGCCGCCGAGGTCTCAGCCGGCGGGCAGATCACCGCCAGGGCCCACGGCCTGTGGATCGCACCGCGCGACCCAGCTGACTTCGGGAAGTAGGGACCGAGCCGATGGGCCGGGAACCCGAGGACCGGTGGTCCGCCTATGCCCCGCTCAGCGGGGAGGTCTTCAACGCCGGCGACCCGGATGGCTCCGCGACCGGCACGGAGGACGGCGAGGAGCCGGTGCTCGATGCGCAGGGGCGCAGAACGATCCGGTTCTTCGAGGAGTGGGGCCAGGATTCACCCTATTGGGAGACCGGCAACCCCCTATACAACCTCGAGCCGGCCGACCTGGGACTGTCCGCGGAGTTGGGCCGTCTCTCGCATCGGCTCATGGAGTTCTGGACGGCGCACTACGATTTCGACGACACCGGCGACGCCGTATGGGACGCCGAGGCCAACCGCAATGACTGGTACCGCCGCGGCGATGCGGTGATCGAGCGCCTGCGCCGCGAGCTGGGCCCCGGTTTCGTCATCTCCGACGAGCGCTGGTCCTGAGCGCGGGCCCCGCGCGAGAAGCGATATAGGCTGAACACCACTATGGAAGACCACGCCGTTCCCCTGCTCGACGATACGGACCTGCGGATCGTCGCCTGTCTGCGCGCATCCGGGCGGGCCACGGCAACGGAGATCGCCGAGGCCGCCGGCATCGAATACGCCACCGCGCGCCGGTGCCTGGCCCACCTCCTGGACTCCGACACCGTGCAGATCACCACCCTGGTCGACCCCGCACTGCTGGACCAGTCAGTCGTGGGCTTCCTGTGGCTGCACTCGCGCGCACTGCATACGGACATCGGCGTGCGCCTGGCGGCCAAACACGGAGTGAACTGGGCGACCCTGACCATCGACGGGCGCACCGCCGTCGCCCAGATCAACTGCGCCACGCCCGCCGAATTCCTTACCCTGACCGATGAGATCCGCTCCTGGCCGGGCGTCGACGCACTGGAGTCGGCGATCGTCATGCGCTCCTATATCGGCCCGCGCTCGGCCAGCACCTTCCGACTGCCGGGGACCTCGGCCACGGCCGAGCACTCCCCCACCCAGTGGCTGGGCGGCACCGCCCTGGAGGCGGTGGACGATACGGACCGGGAGATCCTGCACGTGCTGCGCGCCGATGGCCGCGCCACCCTGACCCAGATCGCCGAGGCCGTGGCCATTCCGCTGTCCACCGCCCGCCGCCGCGTCAACCGGCTGCTCAGCTCACCGGGCGTGCGCATGCAGTGCCGCGTCAAGCCCGCGGCCCTGGGCCTGGACTACTATGCAGGGGTCAGTATCCGGGTGCACCGCGAC
The DNA here is from genome assembly GCF_024580695.1 of Brevibacterium sp. 91QC2O2. Classification (NCBI taxonomy): domain Bacteria; kingdom Bacillati; phylum Actinomycetota; class Actinomycetes; order Micrococcales; family Brevibacteriaceae; genus Brevibacterium; species Brevibacterium sp. 91QC2O2. Next base: position 42,510 of record NZ_JANIJY010000002.1, read on the forward strand.
GCCGGCGGCCTGGCCCGCACCCTGGCCGTGCACCCGGCGACTTCCTGGGTGTCCGAGGTGACCGGCCCTGCCGCCGTGACCGTCGAGTTCCTGGCCGCGGACCAGGCGGAGATGACCCGTGCGATCGACGCGGTGCTGGCCGATCAGCGGGTCGCCGATGTGCGCGTCGACTACTACTCGCAGAACGTCAAGGACACCGGCCTGTGGTGACCGTTGGACACCAGCCTCAGTGGTCGAGCATGTCGGCGGGCTTGCACCCGACCCGCGGCACTTCCTTCAGCTCCGGGTTCTCCCGGTAGATCTCGTCGAGCAGCGAGGTGTCGAACAGGTCCTCGCGCTTGATATCGCCGAACCCCGACTGGGCCAGTGACTGCATGTTCTTCTCGATCAGGTCATCGCTCATCGTGAACAGCCCGTTCTTGCGCGTCTCATCGGTGACCATGATCTGCGAGTCCGCGCACAGGATCTTCTTCTGCGCATCCGCGTCGAGCCCCAGGTCCTTGCCGTAGGTGTGCAGGGCGTAGTCCGCGGCCTGGTCCGGATCTGCCAGAGCATCGCGCCAACCGCGCACCTCGGCCTTCAGCGCCGCCTTGATCTGCGGTCGCTTGGTCTTCAGCGCATCGCCGGTGACCTCATAGCAGTACGTCATATTGTGGATCCCGAACTGGCTGACCAGATCGCGCCGGTAATCGAAGCCGATGTTGTTCAGCGCCACCATGTACTCCGGCCCGAAGGCCAGCACCGCGTCGACCTCGCCGCCGGCCAGGGTCGTCGCATCACCCTGCCAGGGCACCACGGTCACGGACTTCGGGTCGATCTTATTGGCCTCGAAGATCGCCTGGATGACCGGTTGATTCGCGTCCTGGACCGCGATCTTCTTGCCCACCAGATCCTTGGCCCCGGCGATCCCGGAATCAGCCGCGGAGATCACCGCGATCGGCGTCTCCTGGTACTGGCAGCCCACGATCGACAGCGGAGCGCCGGCCTTGATCGCCTGGGCGGCGTAGTCGGGCCCGTCGATGCCGTAGAGCGCATTGCCCTGCACCACGTCGCTGGCCACCGGGGGCGAGGCCTGGCCGCCGGAGAGCAGCTCCGCCTTGGAGAAGCCCTCGTCGGTGTAGTAGCCGTGCTGATCGGCGAAGTAGGCGCCGGCCGCGGTGATGTCCTTCTGCCAGGACAGGCGCACATAGAGTTCGCCGAACTCGCTGGTGTCGGCCACGGACCCGCAGCCGGTCAGGGCCATGACGCCTGCGGTGAGCACGGCGCCCAGGGACAGGCCCCGGCGCTTGGAGAAGAGTTTCATACCAGCCTCCTGGACCGGCGGTAGGCGATTTCGATGAAATCGACCAGCGCATAGAGGATCACGGACGCGGCGGTCGCGAAGACGACGCCGGACCACAGGCCCGCGAAGTTGAACTTGGTGACGTCCTGGATGAAGGCGGCGCCCAGGCCTGTGCCGGTGGCCAGCCATTCGGCCATCAGCGCGCCCATGATGGCGTTCGGCAGGGTCACCCGCAGGGCGGAGAACAGATACGGCACCGAGGCCGGCAGCACCACGAAGCGCGCCTGCGCACCGGACTTCCCGCCCAGCGAGTCGACGATCCCCAGCAGCGCCTTGGGCGCCGTGGCCATGCCCTCGAGCATGATGAGGAAGGCGGGGAAGAACACGATGATCGCGACGATCACCGTCACCGCGGTGTAGGACCGGCCGATCGCGATGAACATGATCGGGGCGATCGCCACCAAGGGGGCGGCTCGCAAGATCATGGCGATCGGCATGATGAGGTCGGCGAACCAGCTCACGCGGGTGGCCAGCAGGGCGCACAGGATCGCCAGCACGATGCCGACGGCGAACCCGCCCCCGGCGTCGCCCAGGGTGATCCACAGATTGTGGAAGACCTCGGCGCGACCGGTCGGATCGGCCGCGAACAGGTAGCCGGCCACGTCCAGCGGGGACTTGCCGATCACCGGGTTCATATCGGCCAGGCCGATGCCCACCCACCAGATCGCCACCAGCACGATGGCCGAGCCGATGATGCCGAAGACGTTGACCCAGATCCGCTGATCGGGGCTGGACTGCACGGGCGTGATGTCCGCAGCCCAGCGCAGCAGGCGCTTGCCGATCCACGCGACGATCGCATACCCGATGCTCGAGACCAGCACCATGACGACGATGATGCCCCAGGCCCGGTCGATCTCCAGTTCCTTCTGGGCACGCACCAGGACAACGCCCAGTCCGTTGTCCACCCGGCCCAGGTACTCACCGAAGATCGCACCCATCAGGGCACCGGGTACTGCCAGTTTCAAACCGGAGAACAGATTGGGCAGGGCGTACCACCAGCGCACGAAGCGCAGTTTCTGACCCTTCGACCCGCCCAGGGAGTCGACGATCGACAGCGTGCCCTTATCGCTCATGGCCAGGCCGTCGATGACGTTGTTCAGGGTGATGAAGAGGACCGCGGCGGCAGACAGCACGACCATCGGGGTGCGCCCGTGCAGGGCGGTGACCAGAATCGGGCCGATCGCCACGATCGGCACGCTGTAGGCGAAGAGCGCCAGCTGGGATACGAAGGGCCTGATCACGGGGAAGAACGCGGTGAGCGCTCCCAGCAGGATCGCCAGGCCGTTGCCCCAGACGAAGCCCTGGGCGGCCTCGCCCAGGGTGGCCAGCAGATTGCGGCCGTAGAAGTCCCAGCCGTCGGCGAACAGCCGGCTGAACACGGCGCCGGGTCCCGGAACCACCCCGCCGCGCGATTCGAAGGCCAGTGCGGTCAGCCACCAGACCACCACGACCAGCACCAGTACGCCCGCATAGCGGGTAGTGCGGACCAGGCGGGTCACTGTGCGTCCTCGCCGAACAGGATGTCGGAGATCTCGTCGACGACCCGGTGGAACTCGGGGCTGCGCAGGGTCTCGGCGGTGCGCGGGCGCGGAATCGGGACCTCGTAGACGGCTGCGATCGTGCCGGGGCGCCCGCTCATCACGATGACGCGGTCACTGAGCAGCACGGCCTCGGGGATCGAGTGGGTGACCATCAGGGTGGTGGGTTGGGAGGCCAGCCAGATGTCCTGGAGTTCGAAGTTCATCCGCTGGCGGGTGACATCGTCCAGGGCGCCGAAGGGCTCGTCGAGCAGCAGCACCTCGGGGGTACGGACCAGGGCGCGCGCGATGCTGGCGCGCTGGCGCATGCCGCCGGAGAGCTGGCTGGGGTAGGCCTTGGCGAAATTGCTCAGGCCCACCAATTCCAACAGTTCGTCCACCCGGGAGGTGTCCACGGTTTCCCCTGCGATCTTGTACGGCAGTTCCAGGTTCCCCCGCACCGTGCGCCAGGGCATCATCGCGGAATCCTGGAAGGCCACGCCCACCCGGTGGGCCCGGCGGACCGCGTCGGGGCTCTGCCCGTGGATCGTGGCGGTGCCGGAGAATTCCGTGTCCAGGCCACCGAGGACGCGCATCACGGTGGACTTACCGCAGCCCGATGGTCCGATGATGGACACGAAGTCGCCGCGGCTCATCGCGAAACTCACATCGGTCAGCGCTGTGACGTCGCCGGAGCGGGTGTGGAAGACCTTCTCCAGGTCATTCACCTGGACACCGGGCGCATTGCCGCCCGGGCTGGTAGGTACAGGGGTGGGGCGGTCTGTCGCCATGAAGGACTCCGAAATCTCCGGTAAGAGGGTGCCGTGAAGGCGCGATGACTGGTGTTGCATAGCATATTTCGCCGTTGCTATCCTGGCAACTATTGAACGTCTTACCGGCTGAGCTGACAAACTCTTGCCATCGATACACATGTATTGGCATATTCCTAGGAGCCGCCCTGTGACCGCACCCAAAACCGTCGACACCATCGTCGAACATGCCTATATCGTCACCTTCGACGACGCCGGCACCGTCCTGGCGGACGGCTCGATCGCGATCGCAGACGACGCGATCACCGCGGTCGGCGAGGCCGCGGACATCGCAGCCGCCTACACCGCCGCCGAGGTCATCGACGGGCGCCACCGGCTGGCGATGCCCGGCCTGATCGACGCCCACACCCACATCGCGCAGACCATGATGAAGGGCCTGTTCCCCGAACTGCAGCGCAAGGGCAAGCAGGAATGGCCCGTGTGGCGCCGCTACCTCATCCCCTTCGAGGCGAATCTCTCGGGTGAGGACATGGAACTGTCCATGCAGCTGGCGGCGGCGAACATGCTGGCCCACGGCACCACCACCTTCTACGACGCCGGCGGCCCCCACCCGCACCACACCGCGCGCGCGGCCCTGGCCACCGGAATGCGCGGGATGATCGGCCGGTCCACCCTGGACGACTCCACGGAGATCCCCGAGTCCATGCGGATGACCACCGACGAGGCGATCGAGGAGAACATCCGCCTGGTCGAGGACTACCCCGCAGGCGGCCTGATCACCGGTTCCATGGCGCTGCGCCAGATCATGAACTGCTCCCCGGAGCTCATCACCACGATCCACGCCGAGGCGCTGGCCCGCGGTGCCAAGGTCCACTCCCACCTGTTGGAGGGTACCGATGAGATCGACTACGCGGTGGCCCGCTACGGCAAGCGCCCCATCGACTTCCTGATCGACCTGGGTGTCTTCGATGAGACCCTGCACGCCGCCCACGCCGTCTACGCGACCCCCTGGGACGTGCAGAAGTTCCGCGAATACGGCCCCAGCGTGGCCCACTGCCGCAACAACTACAACTTCGGCACCCCGCGCGCCCTGGAGTACTGGCGCGCCGGCGTCCCGATCGGCCTTGGCACCGACGGCGCCGCGACCAGCCAGGGGATGCTCGACATGTTCCGCATCGCCTCGGGCGTGACCATGGGCCAGCAGTACACCTACGGCCCCGTGGTGCACGAACTCGACGCGATCGCCCCGGACGAGGCCCTGCAGATGGCCACCCGAGGCGGCGCCGCCGCGCTGGGCATGGCCGGGCGGATCGGCCAGCTGACCGCCGAGGCCAGGGCCGATATCGTGCTGCTCGACCTCGACAGCGTCGACGCCTCGGTTTCGGTCACCCCGTTCAGCTACCTGGTCGATGGCGCGACCGGTCACGATGTCGATACCGTGTTGGTCGACGGGCGCACCGTCGTGTCCGGCGGCGAGGTTCTGACCGTGGACGTGGACCGCGTCGTGTCCGCCGCGCGCACCCGCCAGATCGAACTCGTCAACGACTTCAACGTCTTCTAAAAGGAGAAAACCCATGGAACCCTTCGACCTCGACGGCGGCCGCAGCCACCTGGTGCCGGAACTCATGGTCCTCGACATCGCCAAATCCCGGACCTTCTGGGTCGACCTGCTGCCCAGCGAGGTCGTCATGCACCGCGAGGCGCACGACTACCTGCGCATCGGCGAGGCCGAGATCATGATCTGCCAGGCCACCCGCCACTGGTCCACCGGCCCCTTCGATCCGCCGCTGGGCCGCGGGGTCAACTTCAAGATCTTCATCGACGACCCCGACGCGCTGCGCAATGAGCTGGTGGCCGCCGGCTACCCGATCTTCGAGGATATGAGCGAGGAATGGCCCGTGCAGGACGGCCTGGCCCGCGGCTACCGCCAGTTCCTCGTGCAGGACCCCGACGGCTACCTGGTCCGCTTCGCCAAGAAGCTCGGCGTGCACCCCGAAGAGGAGGAGACCGCACCCCCGGCCGACGCCGTTTTCGCCTCGGACACGGACGCCGAGGCAGCCACGAACGCCGAAGACCGCGCATGAGAGACTGACCACATGTATTTCTCCCCCGCTATCGCGAACATGCCCGCCTCCGGAATCCGTCGCATTGGAGAACTGGCCGCGGCCCGGCCCGGCACCATCACCCTGCAGGTCGGCGAACCCGATGCCGACACGCCCGCGAACATCAACGCGGCAGCCGCCAAGGCGATGACCGATGGCCACACGCACTATGAGCCGAACGCGGGCATCGTGCCCCTGCGCAAGGCCCTGGCGCACAAGGTCACCACGGTCAACCGGGTGCCGGCCGACTGGTCGAACATCGTCGTGACCAATGGTGCGGTGGAGGGCCTGTTCACGGTCCTGGCCAGTGTCGCGCAGGCCGGGGACGCGGTCATGATCCCGGACCCCAGCTGGCCGAACTATTCGATGATGGCCAAGATCCTGGGGGTGACCGAACAGCTCTACCCGATGGACACGCGCACCGGCGCGATCGACGTGCAGGTGCTGGAATCGATGGTCACGCCCGCGACCAGGGCGATCATGATCAACTCGCCCTCGAACCCGCTGGGCACCCTGCTCAGCCAGGAGAACCTGCGCGAGATCTACGATTTCGCGGTCCGCCACGACCTGTGGATCCTCGCCGACGAGGTCTACGACCAGTTGGTCTTCAACGGCACCATGGTCTCCATGGGCCGAGTCGAGGCCGATGCGCTGGGCCTGCCCGACGACCAGGTCCCGGCACACAGCCGCGTGATCAGCGTGTACTCCTTCTCCAAGACGTATGCGATGACCGGCTGGCGCGTGGGCTATCTGGTCGTGCCCGATGCGCTGACCGATGCGCTGACCAAGATCCAGGAGCCCGTGGTCTCCTGCGTCAACACCCCCGCCCAGTACGCGGCCCTGGAGGCCCTGACCGGCCCGCAGGACTTCGTGACCGAAGCGCGCCCGCTACGGCGAACGCGCCAAGCTGGCCCAGCGCCTGTTCGCCGACGCCGGCATCGAGGTCACCGCCCCCGACGGCGCCTTCTACCTGTGGGTGGACACGCACGGGGACGCCCAGCAGATCGCAGAGCAGCTCGTGATCGACCACGGCGTCGCGGTTGGCCCGGGGCCCGCCTTCGGACCCTCGGGCAAGAGCGCGATCCGGCTGGCCCTGGCTTCCTCGGAAGCGGACCTGACCGAGGGCATCCGGCGCATCATCAACTCCGGGCTCATCGAATAATGGATCTGGGCGGCGAACTCTTCTCCGGGCCCCGGCAGTGGGACCGCTGGCCGGCCGGCGATGAGCTGGGCCGGGCGAATCTGCTCGACGCGGCCAACGTCCTGCGTGCGGCCTCGGCGATCCGCACGGGCAAGCGGTACTCGCTGGCGCTGGTGCTCAACTCGGCCGCAGGCGACGCCGTGCTCGAGGGCAGGCCGGCCACCGAGCACCGGATGCTGCGCGAGCACGCGGACTACGTGTCCGGGCGCGTGGCCGACGTGCCCGGCGGGATGCGCTCGACCGACGACACGATCATGCTGGCCTGCCACGGCACCACGCACATCGATGCGCTGGGCCACGCCTACGCCGGGGACACGCTCTATGCCGGGGTGCCGGCTGACACCACCGACGGCGGGCTGGAGCACGCAGACATCGCAGCCATTGCGGCTCACGGTGTGGTGGGCCGCGCCGTGCTGGTCGACCTGCCCCGCTTCCGCGGCACCGAACGCGTGCCGCGCGGTGAGCACATCACCATCGCCGAGGTGAAGGCCGCCCTGGCACACCAGGGCACCCGGGTGCAGGCCGCGGACACCCTGCTGGTCCGCACCGGCACGGCGCCGTTCTTCTCAGTCGAGGAGCCGGTGGACGAGCCGGGGCTCAGTTTCGAGCCGGAGCTGCTGGACTTCCTCGACGAGTTCGACGTGGCGGGACTGGGCACGGACACCCTGTGCAATGAGCAGGCGCATTCGTCGACCGTGGCGGCGGACTATCCGCTGCACGTGGTGCTGCAGCGAAATCTGGGGATCCTGTTCCACGAGGCCCTGTGGCTGGAGGACTGGGCGGACGATTGCGCCGCCGACGGTGTCTACGAGGCCTTCTACGTCGCAGCGCCCCTGCGCCTGCGCCACGGGTCCGGCGGACCCGTGAACCCGATCGTCATCAAATAATCCAAGCGTCAGGAGCATCATGTCAGCCGCTACCCCCAGCATCATCGCCTCCCTGGACGGACGCAAGATCGTCGCCGTGCTCCGCGCCGGTTCCGCCGATGCCTACCGTCCCGTCGTCGCAGCCCTGGTCGAGTCCGGGGTCGAGGCGATCGAGCTGACCCTGACCACGCCGGGCACCCTGGAGGCCCTGCCGGAACTGGTCGAGCAGTTCCCCGGCGCCTTGCTGGGCGTGGGGACCGTGCGCACCGCCGAGCAGGCGAGCTCGGCTGCGGCCGGGGGTGCGAAGTTCGTGGTGGCGCCGAATCTCAACGAGTCCGTGGTCGCCGCCGCGCACGCCACCGGCATCCCCGCCCTGCCGGGTGTGATGACCCCCAGCGAGGTCGCCCGGGCCCTGGAGGCCGGCTGCGATGCGGTGAAGGTCTTCCCCGCCCAGACGCTGGGCGCGGGCTATTACAAGCATCTGCAGGGACCATTCCCCGGACTCCAGGCGATCCCCTCGGGTGGCGTCGACCTGGCCGAGGCCCGAGCCTGGTTGGCAGCCGGGGCGCCCGCCGTGAGCGTGGGCGGTCCGCTGCTGGGCGACGTGTTCAAGGGTGGTTCGGTGGACGCACTGCGGCAGCGCACCGCCGAGTTCGTGGCGGCACTGAACGCATGATGGAGTTCCGGCACGTCGTCAGCATCGGCGAGACCATGGGCTTGATCCGGGCGGGGCAGGCCGGGCGCCTGGCCCCCGGGTCCGCACTGGTCGCGGGCATGGGCGGGGCCGAGTCGAACTTCGCGATTGCCCTGGCCAGGTTGGACCGGCCGGCGGCGTGGATCAGCTGGGTGGGCGATGACGACTTCGGCCGGCTCATCATGCGCGAGCTGCGCGCCGAGGGCGTTGTCGCAGTGCACCAGGATTACGCCGAGGGCGCACCCACCGGTCTGATGGTCAAGACCACTCCCCTGCCGGGGCGGCAGTCGGTGACGTATTACCGGAAGGGTTCGGCGGCCTCGCGCATGACACCGGCCGATGTGCCGGACGATCTGATCGCCCAGGCCGGGGCCCTGCACATCACGGGCATCACCCTGGCGATCTCGGAATCGGCCAGGGATACGGCCTTCCATGCCGCCCGGGTGGCCCGTGCCGCCGGGGTGCCGGTGTCCTTCGACGTCAACCACCGCGGCAGGCTGTGGACCGAGGCCGCGGCCCGGCCGGTCTACCGTGAGTTCGCCGCGCTGGCCGATATCGTCTTCGCCGGTCCCGAGGAGGCCCAGCTGGTCCTGGGTACTCAGGAGGATGACATCGAAACCCTGCTGCGCGGCCTGGCCGAGCTGGGCTCAGGCCTGCCGGTGATCAAGGACGGGGCCAACGGCGCCCATGCGCTGGTGGACGGGAAGCCGATCTTCCAAGCAGCGGTGCCCGTGGCGGCAGTCGACACGGTGGGTGCCGGCGATGGCTTCGCCGCCGGCTTCATCGATGCCCGGCTGGACGGGTTGGACGTGGCGCAGTGCTTGGAGTTGGGCGCCCAGGTCGGCGCCTTCGCCTGCCTGAGCCACGGCGACTGGGAGGGCTACCCCACCCGCGCGGACCTGGCCGCCTTCACGACCGGGTCCGACGCGGTGAGTCGCTGAACGGCTCGGGCCACTCAGATGGCGAATTCCTCGACCACGCGGTTGTCCAGCAGCGGGATGATCTTGGCCTTGCCGATGGCCGCGAAGTGCTCGGACTCGCGGTGCACGGTGAACGCATCGGCATCGACATAGCGCTCCACGATGAGGATCTCGCCGGCATTCGAACCGGGGGCGTAGAAATCGTAGGACACGTTGCCGGCCTCCCTCCGGCTGGCCTCGGTCAGCTCGACCAGCAACTCGAGCACTTGTGCCTCGTTGCCGGCTGCCGGGTAGTAGTGGGCCAGCGCCATGAAGTGCGCGGTCTGCCCAGCGGTCTTGTCTTCAGTCATTGCATTCTCCTCGTTACAGTTTGAAATCCCACAGCTCACTCTGGCTGGTCGACACCGCCAGGGCGCCCAAGTCGAAGGCCCGGCGGATATCGTCCTCGGTGCGCACGAAGCCCGCCACGATGAACGGCCCCAGCTGTGCCAAGAACTCCCGGTCCACGAACGGCACGACCGGCCACGGCATGAGCTGAACGAAATGCGCATGGCTGGCCTTCACCGTCGCCGCGGCCCTCTTCAGGTTCGACCGGTCGGTCACGAAGACCTTCTGCACGGCCAGCATCCCCATCCCCGCGGCCCGGGCCACTGCCTGGGAGTGTGTGGACACGATGCCGGGCACGCCGACGCCCTTGAGATAGTCGAGACCGTCGGCGTTGGCGGTCAGCCCCGCCACGGAATCGACGTTGAGCAGCGGTAACGTCGGGGCCTCGGCCAGGCGTGAGAACACGTGGTCGAGGCGGGACAGGGGCAGGTTCGCGACGAAACTGAAACGCGTGGGTCCCGCACAGAACTCCTCCAGGCCGGCCTCGCCGAACAGCGTGCCGATCACCGGATTGTCGTGCAGGATCTGTTCCAGGGCCATCGTGCCCACCCCTATCCGCCTACCCTCGACTGTGCAGGACTCTACTCAGAGCCCCAACTTACCCGGGTTCAGAATCCCCTTGGGATCCAGGGCCTTCTTCAGATCGGACAGCACGGTGAAGCCGGTGCCCAGCGAATCCGCGACATAGGGCGAGCGCAGCAGCCCACAGCCGTGGTGGTGGCTGATCGAGGCGTTCTCCTCGATCAGCACGCTGTTGACGGCCTGCCACACCTGGTCGTACCAGGCCTGGCGCTCATCGGGTTCGACGGTGCCGCGCAGCGAGAAGTACAGGCAGGCCCCATCGACGTAGGCGTGCGACTGGTGGGCCGAACCCGCATTGGTGCCGGGCACCGCGTTGATCGCGGCGACCACGCGCTCGTAGATGCCCGGCAGCTTCGACCAGGGCGCCACCATTTCCAGGGTGTCGGCGACGAAGCCGGCGCTGGCCTTGAAGCCCTCGGCGGACTTGCCGGTCAGGTAGCGGGTGTCCAGCCAGGTCTCCAGGATCGCGTCCTGGTCGAGCACCACGGCGTCCTTGCACACATCCGCGACAACGGCCATGACCGCGTCGATGATGATGGGGTTGCCCTCATCGGCGATGAGCAGGACGTTGGTCTCCCCGTGGCCGAATTGCACGCCGGATTCCAGTTCGTCGTACAGGCGCAGCACGGCGGGGTTGGCCCCGCGCTGCAGGATCTCGCGGCAGGCGTCCAGCCCGGCGGCGAAGCTCGGGAATCCGAAGGCCAGGGCCTTCGTGTAATCGGGCAGGCGGTGCACCCGCAGGCTGACCGAGGTGATGACGCCCAGAGTGCCCTCGGAGCCGGTGAACACCTGGTTCAGGTCGGGGCCGACGGCTGCGCGCGGGCTGCCACCGGTGGACACCAGGGTGCCGTCGGCCAGCACGACGTCCAGACCCACGACCATGTCCTCGATCTTGCCGTAGCGGGTGGACAGCTGTCCGGCGCCGCGGCAGGCGACCCAGCCGCCCACCGTGGAGATGCCGAAGGAGGAGGGCCAGTTGCCCGCGGTGAACCCGCGGTCCTGCAGCCACTGCTCGAAGATGTCGCCGAAGATGCCCGGCTGGACCGTGATGATCTGGCTCTCCTCGTCGAAGTCCAGCACCTGGTCCAGGGCCAGCACGTCGAGCACCACGCCGCCGGCGGCCGGCAGGGCCGAACCGGTGACATTGGAGCGGGCGGCCGAGGCGGTCACGGGCACGCCGGCCTCGTTCGCCGCGGCCAGCACGGCCTGGATTCCCTCCACGGAGGAAACCTTGACGATGACGGTGTCGGGGTACTGGCCGCGGTGATCGGTTTCGGCGATCATCGTGCCGGCCCACCAGTCGCGCACTCCGGCGGTGACAGCAGCGGCCTCGGTGACGACCTCGGTCACGCCTGCCAGGCCGGCCAGGTTCTCGACGAACCCGGCGGGCAGGGCCGAGGTCTGGAACCGGGCCGTGGTGGCCTCGGGGGCGGCTTCACGGGCGAACTTGGGCACGGTGTGCGCGCCCACGGTGTAGTCGCCGCGGTTGTACTTGCGTTTGAGGGCTTCCTTGCTGAGCATCAGGCATATTCCTTGTCGTTGACGTAGGTGTTCAGGGCGGTCTTCTCGGCTTCGATCCCGGTCAGGTAGTCGGCCAGCTGCGCATCGGCTCCGGCGCGGTCGGTCACACCCTCGGCAACCAGCAGATCGGCCACCGCGGGGGCTGCCGCGGCCGAGGCGTCGCGGGCGTGTAGGCGGGCGCGCATCCGGCGATCGAGCACATCGGAAATCGTCGTGGCCATCTCGCGGCGGATCGCGTAGACCGCCTCGCCGGTGCGGTACGGCAGGCCCTCGACCAGCGGGGCCGAGGCGCCGGCCTCGTGCTCGATGATGTCGGCGACGAAGTGGCTCTCGTTGCCGTAGCGCTCGCCCAGGTGGGCGACCAGGCCGCCGGTGGCGGTGGTGGACTGCGCATCGTAGCCGGCCCCGCCCAGCAGCGGCTGTTTGACGGTGCGGGTGCGCGCCTTGGAGCCCAGCACCCGGGCCACGGCGTCGATGGTCTGTTCGGCCATGTGGCGGCTGGTGGTCAGCTTGCCGCCGACCACGGTGACCAGGCCGTCGGCGTCGATGCGGATCTCGTGGTTGCGCTTGACGTCCACGGACTTCCCGCCGGGAGTGGCGGTCAGCGGGCGGGTACCGGCGATGGAGCCGAGCACATCGTCGGCGTCCAGGTCCGTGTTCAGGGCCGTGCGGGTGCCCGAGATCAGGAAGTCACGCTCATCGGCGGTGCAGTAGACGTTGTCCAGATCGCCCTGGTAGTCGTCGTCGGTCGTGCCCAGCAGCGCGATATCTCCCCAGCGGGTGATGGTGGCGCGGCGGGAGCGGCCGGGCACTGGGATCGTCACGGTGCAGTCATTGCGGATCTTGGACCACGGCACCGCGATGTGCACGCCCTTGGCCGGGCGGATCGGGGGCACATCGGCATCCGGGTGGGCGCCGTGCCAGTCGCGCAGCCAGGACCCGGTGGCCATCACCACGGACTTGGAGCGCACGCTGACACTGCGGCCCTCGGAGGTTTCGACCTCGACTCCGGAGATCTTGCCATTGTCGCGGCGGATGTCGGTCACCTTCGCGTGGTTGAGCACGGTCGCGCCGAAGTAGGCGGCGGTGCGCGCCACGGTCAGGGTCAGGCGGGCGTCGTCGACGCGCGCGTCATAGTACATGAAGCCGTACTTCAGGCGTTCGGCCTTGAAGGTCGGGCAGTGGGAGAGCACCTCATTGGGCGCCAGCTTCTGGTGCAGCACGCCCTCGCGCCAGCCGCCGGCCAGGTCGTAGGTCCACAGCAGGGCCTCGAAGCCGGCTGCCAGGCGCGGATCGAACACACCGTTGTCGGTGAGCACGGGGAACAGGAAGGGCAGGCGCTGGATCAGGTGCGGGGCATTGTTGCGCAGGCGCTGACGTTCCAGCAGGGAGTGGCGCACCAGCGGCAGGTTCCCCTGTTCGATGTAGCGCAGGCCGCCGTGGACCATCTTCGAGGACTTCGACGAGGTGCCGGAGGCGAAGTCGTCCTTCTCGATCAGCGCGACCTTGAAACCGCGGGAGGCAGCGTCCAGGGCCGCATAGCTGCCCGTGATGCCACCGCCGACGATGACCACGTCGTAGACGCTCGATTCCAGTTCGTCGAGCATTTCGCGCCGGCTGAAGCCCAGGGGGTTCTCCAGCACCATCTTCGCGCGCGCATCGTTGACTTTTCTTCCCGGAAGCGAAACCATCCGAGTCTCCTTACTGTTCCTGTGAACTACTTAGAACCTGCATAGACGGCTTGTGGAAAATTATGGGGCATCAGGCTGCGTCCAGGGCCGCGCGCTGGCGGTCCACGAAGGCCCGCCAGGAATCCGTGCGCTCGATCCGCTGGGCCACCGTCAGCTGCGGCGTGAAGACCTGGGGACGGCCCATGGTGGCCGCAGCGTCCGGCAGGGAATCCCAGAACAGGCCCACCCCGGCCAGGAAGGACGCCCCGCGCAGAGTGGCCTTGTCCGTGTCCGGATAGCGCAGCATCGGCACCCCGGTCAGGTCGGCCTGCATCTGCACGAGCGGATCGGACTGGCTCAGTCCCCCTCCCACGCACAGCCGGTCGGGCCGCACTCCTGCCACCGCGACGTTCGCGTCGACCGACTGGGCCACGCACTGCGCGATCCCCTCGAGCATGCCGACGGCTACCTCGCCACGGGTCGTGGACAGGTCCATTCCGGAAATCGAGGCGCGCACCCGAGTGTCGATCACCGGCAGCCGGATACCCGTGAGCGCGGGCACGAAGCGGGGCGCAGTCCCCGTCCACAGGGTCTCCCGGGAGGCCAGTTCGGTGATCTCCAGGGGGTCGACGAACATCCGCATCTCGCGGCACAGCCAGTTCAGCGCTGACCCGGTGGCGGCGGTGAAGTTCTCCACCGCCGGCACCGTGGCTCCGGCCCGCCAGCCCACCGTGCCGGTCACGGCCTGGGGCACGGTGACGTCGAGTGCGGCGCGGCTCGCCAGGATCTGATCGATGAAGCTGCCCGTGCCGTGAATACAGGTGGATTGTCCGGCGTCGAAGCAGCCCAGGCCCAGGATCGCGCCGTGTTGGTCGCCCATCACTGCGCGGATCGGCAGTTCGGTCCCCAAGATCTCCGGGTCGAGGCGGCCCAGCTCGGTCGCCCCGTCGTCCGTGATCTCCGGCAGCAGCTCGACGGGGAAGCCAAGGGCAGCGATCCAGTCGCCTAAGTACGCATCACGGCTCAGATCGTAGCCGCCGCAGGCGGCCAGATTGGTGGGCGTCGTGATGTGGGTCCGCCCGCCGGTGAGCTTCCAGGTCAGCCAGGTGTCGACCGTCCCGAACCGCAGGGTGCCACGCTCCAGGGCGCGGGCCACCTCGGGTTCGGGCAGACGCTCGGCCGCCCACAGGTACGGCGATCGCACCCCGGCGGGCCGGCCGGTCGTCCTGCGCAGTTCCGCATCCCAGTCCCCGGCGTATTCCGCCAGCTTCGCGGCGTAGCGGGTGTCCTGCCAGACCATCGCGTGCCCATAGGGCTGGCCCGTGGCCGCATCCCACAGACCCGAGGTGGCCCGCTGGGTGGCCACGGATACCGCCACCGGCTCGATCCCCAGGTCGCGGGCGCGCGCATGGGCGTCCCGCAGCACCTCCAGGGTGACGTCCCACAACAGTTCGAACGACTGCTCGACGACGCCGGGAGCCGGATTGTGTGTTTCCAGCTGCCGGTAGGAGATGTAGGGGATGTCGCCGGATTCGGTGACAATGGCCGCGCGGGTGCCGGTCGTACCCTCGTCGATGGCGAGGATGCCGCGCTGGGTCGGGTTGTTGGACACGCTCTTACCTCCTAGCTCATGCAGCGAACTGCGGAGCGTCCGTTTCCTCGTCCACGTTCGTCGCAGCCCGCGTCGGCTCCCACTTGATGACGGCGCAGATGATGAAGGCGGCCAGCGGGAAGACCGCGACGATGAGGAAGGTGGGACCGAGGCCCAGCGATTCCTTCAGCAGCGGGAAGACCAACAGGCCCAGGGCCGCACCCAGGGCGCCGATCGCACCGATGAAGCCATTGGCGGTGGCGCGGACCTCGGAGCGGAACGACAGGGACGACAGGGACTTGCCGTTGGCGGCCGGGCCGATCGAGTGGGCGAAGATGAACAGCGATGGCAGCACGAAGCCCAGCCACATCGGCAGCTTGTCATAGGCGAAGCCGAAGATCACCAGGATGACGAAGACGATCAGGAAGCCCCACTTCGAGGCGATGCGCTGGCCGATCTTGGTCGACAGCCAGGCCGAGGCGAAGCCACCGATGATACCGAAGACGTTGAACACCAGGGAGCCGACGGAGTTGAACACGAAGTCGCTGCCGAACAGGGCGACGGCGATGATCGGCAGGTACCAGCCGACGCCGAAGTACTGAATGGACTGGACCAGCTGCACGGTGGCGGCCAGGATGGTGCGCGGTAAGTAGGTGCCGCGGAAGATCAGTGCCAGATTCTTCAGGCCCTTGCTGGCCACGGGTGCGCCCTGTTCTTCCGGGGCGACCTCGCCCGCGACGAATTCTTCGCCGTAGGCCTTCGACATCGACTTGGCTGCTCCGGCCAGTTTGCCGCGGCGGGCCTGCCAGGTGGGCGATTCGACGAGGAACTTCCACTGCAGGACCAGCAGCACCAGGGAGACCAGGCCACACACGGCCAGCAGGTAGCGCCAGATGGAGTCACCGGTGCCCACCTGGTAGAAGATGATCGCCAGCACCAGGTTCAGCGACACCGCGGTGTACCAGATGCCCTGCCAGGTGTTCAGGCGTGCGGCGAAGCGCTTGGGGGTGAACTCGGCGAGCATCGCCATCGCAATGGCGAAGTCGATGCCATAGGCCATGCCGACGAAGACGCGGCCCACCGCGACCTGGAACACACCGGCGGCGGTGAAGGCCAGGACCGAGCCGAGAACAGCGAAGATCTTCGCTGCGATCAGCGGGGGGACGCGGCCAATCCGATCGGCGACGGCGCCGCCGATCGGGTTGAACAGCAGCGCGACCCATGAGGACAGCGATGTCAGCAGGGCGACCTGGCCCGCGGACAGGCTCAGGTCCTTGGTCATGGGGCTCAGGCCCGCGCTCATCGCCGAATTGGCCAGGGCCTCTAGGAATAGACCGCCCAGCAGCAACCACCAGATGATGCCGGCGCGTCCCCGGATCCCGGGGCGCGCATCGATGTAGTCGGCAACGTCGCCGACTCCGCGGATGACAACCGCCATAGTGTGACCTCCTTGTCGTGGACCTCCACAGGGCCGGACAAGGAATGAGGATGAGGGTTGAAAAAAGGGCAGCATCCGACCACTGGTAGGAGGTCTAAGATTCTTGCCCTACGGATCGCAACTATAGGGCATAGTTAGGGGATGCTCAACCCTACCCGCGCCGAGTTCCTCACCGGCCAGTTCGGTCCGCCGGATCACACGATCCTGCACATCTCCGATACCCACATCACCGCAGCCGGGCCATTACTGGGTCGCATCGACCCGCTGGCGAACCTGGCCGGGCTACTCGCACGGGTCCAACGCTCCTCGATCTCACCCGATGTCCTGCTGTTCACCGGGGACCTGACCGATGCCGGGGAACCCGCCGCCTATGCCCGACTGCGCTCCCTGGTCGAACCAGTGGCGCAATCGCTCGGGGCGCAGGTGCTGTGGCTGATGGGCAACCACGATTCCCGTTCGGCCCTGCGCCGCGGACTTCTCGATCTACCCGGCACCGAGGCACCCCTGGACCGCGTGCATATGCTCGGCGGGCTGCGCCTCGTCGCCCTGGACACCTCGGTGCCCGGCGAGGACTACGGGGAGTTGTCCGCGGCCCAACTGGACTGGCTGGCGAGTGTTCTAGCCGAGCCGGCCCCCGAGGGCACCGTACTGGCCATGCACCATCCGCCCCTGCCCAGCCCCCTGGGCGTGGGAGCCTCGATCGAACTGCACGATATCGCCGGGCTGGAACGGGTGGTGGCGGGCACCGATGTGCGCGCAGTGCTGGCCGGGCACCTGCACTATGCCACGACCTCGACCTTCGCCGGATCGATTCCCGTGTCCGTGGCCGCTGCGACCTGCTATACCGAGGACCTGCAGGTGGTCTTCCCCTATGCCAACGGGGTCGACGGCGGGCAGAGCTACAACCTGGTCCACGTCTATCCCGACCGGCTGTTGCACTCGGTGGTACCGCTGGGCGCCTTCGCCACGGTCATGGAATTCACGGAGGCGGATTTGCGGGAGGCCACGGAGGGCTGAGCGGTGCCAGTCATACGATTCAATGAGACAAACATCGGAAACCAGTTTCGATTAAACCCTTCCCTTCCTTAGTGGCCTGGGCTACACTTGAGGTAGGTCAGGAAACCCGATCCGGACACTGAAGTCCCTTCGGTTTCACGACTCGTCTTCCCCGACATTCATCAAGCACACACGTGTGTAGCCAGTCCGGCCGGCGTTTCGGTTGGGATACGGGAGGAGGGAAGAGGTCATGACCATCGATTCCACCCTCCCACGCGCGGGTTCCCCCGATGACGACAAGAACACCGAGGTCTTCGCCCGCCCGGCCGATCCCTTGTTGACCCCCGAGGATTGGGAGCGTCTGCAGGAGATTGCTCCGGAACTCGTCCACGCCAGTGAGTCACTCGCTGGTCTGGGTGCCGGTGTTGGCACGGATCCCAGCCTCGACGCTTCCGACCTGCTCCTGATGCTCAAGGGAATCGAATACTTATCCCGGGTGACCGCCTCGACGGAGGCCGTCGTGGTGGCGCGTGCCGAACACGAGGTGTCCACGGCCGATTATGGTGCGAAGACTCTTCCAGCCCTGTTGACTCGCCTGTTGAAGATCGATGGGGCGACCGCCCGGCGGCGGGTGCGGTTCGCACGCGCGATCGGGGCGGGCCGGTCTCTCACGGGTGCCCGGCTGGAACCGGTCTACCCTGATGTTGCCCACGCGTTGGCTGGTGGTGGCCTGTCGGTGGATCAGGCGCAGGCGGTGATCCGGGAGATCGAGAAGATCCCCCGCCCGGTCCGGCACGTCCACCACGCCACGGCCGAACGGTTGTTGGTGGACACGGTGCCGAGTGTTGATGTGGCCCAGATTCGTGTCCTGGGTTCTCGGATTCGAGCCTACCTGGATCCTGATGGGCGTTTCGCCGAGGTTCCGCCGTTGGTTGATGAGTTCCATGTGACGGTGACACCCAGGCGTAATGGTGCGTGGAGTTTGACGGGTTTGTTGGATCCGGTGACGGGTGGGAAGTTGCATGGTTTGTTGACGAACCGGCAGAAACCCGAACAGGACACGAGCGGTGACTCCGCCGCAGCCGACGAAGCATCCGATGACCTGCCGCCCGGTGATCTGCCATCGAATGCGGTAACCGCGGATGGACATCCTAGTGCGAAGGCTGCGCATCCGTTTGGGTATCGGGAGCGGCCCGATGGAGCCCGGCGGCATGACATGTTCGCCACACTGATCGATCGGGCAGCGGCCTCGGGTCCGCAGGGTGCGGGTATGGCTTTGATCGTCACCGCGACTGCCGAAGAGTACGCGCAGGGCAAGGCGGAGGTCGAATCCACTGCCGGTCCGATCGGGTTGCAGGATCTGGAAGCCTTGTCTCCGGGTGCTCTCGTGTATTTCCAGGCCAATCAGCCGGGTACTCGGGAAGTCACGGTCAGGAGTGCGGGCAGGTTTGCTACCCGCCGGCAGGTTGAACTTATCGCCGCCAGGGATCGGGGGTGTACGTTCCCGGGATGTGATATGCCGGTGGGGTGGTGCGATGCCCACCATATGATCCCGTGGTCCTCGGGTGGTCCGACGACGGTGTCGAATCTGACGTTGGCGTGCAGGTTCCACCATACGTGGCATGACCAGCATGGGTGGAGGGCTGAACTGATCGCCGGTTTGCCGGCGTGGATTCCACCCCGGCATGTCGATATCGAGCAGCGACCCTTATTCCATTCCCGGTTCACGGCTGCCCTGGTTGATGTGAGTGCCGCGCGGAACGCTGCGGGTTTGCCGCCGGTGTGGGTGCCGGAGGATTTCTCCCCACCGGACTGGAAGACGGAATCCGACCCGCCCGACCCGCCAGGGATATCAGGTTCACAGGACACGACCTCGCCGAGCGCTGACCCACCGGGTTCTGGCACGCCATGGGGCACCCACGGGTCCTACGCCACAGACACGGGCACCGATGCCGACGACACCGACGTCCCACCCTTCTGAATCCCGGTCAGGGCACTGAAGCGCCCAGCGCATTCATCGCGTCATTACTTATCCGACCAGCGCAGAGCGTCGGCGAAGACCCACTGCAGCAGCCGGTCGGTGACGTAGCCGCACAGGCCCAGGGTGGCCATCGCGGCGATCACATAGTCGAAGCGGAACTGGTTGTAGGAATCGATGAGCACATAGCCCACGCCGGACTTCGCACCCAGGATCTCCGCGACGACCACGGTGGTCCAGGCGATGCCGGTGGCCACTCGCAGGCCCGTGACGATACTGGGCGAGGCCGCGGGCAGCACGATCTTCATGATGAGCTCAGCCGGCTTGGCGCCCAACATCCGCCCCGCACGCACCAGCCCCGTGTCAACCCGGGACACCCCGGCCAGGGTGTTGACGTAGACGGGGAAGAAGGTCGCCAGGGCCGTTAAGAACACCGCGGGCTTGTCGCCGATGCCGAAGATGATGAGCGCCAGGGGCACCCAGCCGGTCACGGAGATCGGCCGGATCGCGTTGATCGTCGGGTCGATCATCCGGCGCCCGTGCAGGCTGACGCCTGCGATCACGCCGAAGGCGATCGCCAGCAGCGTGCCGATCAGGAAGCCGATGAGCACGCGGCCCACGGATGCCCCCACGTGCACCAGCCAGGAGGCCGAGTACACGGTCGAGGGGTTGAACTGATCGCCGAACAGGTGGAGTCCGAAGACCCAGTCGGCCAGGGCCGCCACGCACAGGCTCAACGGCGGGAACAGGCCGTTGGCGATCCAGTGCATCCGCCCGGCGACCTCCCAGACGATCGCGATGATCACCGGGATGATCAGGCCCAGGCCCACCGCGCTCAGGTTGCCGGCCAGCCGGGACCGCCCGGGCCGTACCTTGCCGGTGATGGCGGTGGAAGCGGACTGTTTCTTCGCCAGCGTGTTCTTCGTCTGTGTCTTCTTCGCAGATGCCATGACGCCCTCCTCAGTCCGTCTTGCCCAGTTGGTCAGCCGGTTTCCCGGTGATCTCCTCGAGCAGCGAATAGTCCAGGTAGCCCAACAGGTCGCCACTGGTGTCCTTGTCGATGATGCCCATGGTCGTCAGCACCTTGGGCACCCGCAGAATGTCCTCACTGGGCATCTCGTAGACGCCCTTGAAGTGACCCTCCTTGAGGGCATCGGCGATTCCGGCACCGGTTCCGCCCGAGGTGGTGGCGAAGTCGTCCTGCCACTTCTGCGGATCTGATTGCAGCTCGTCCAGCCGTTTCATATAGGCCTCGACCACGGTCTTGGCCTTGTCCCGATCCTTCTCCAGGAAGGAATCGGTCGCCGCGATTCCGCTGCTGACCTCGAAGGACCCCTCATAGAGGGACTTCTGGATCGTGGGCACCGTGGAGCCGTAGCCGGCCGCCAGGACCTCGCCGGACAGAGGCGGGAAGGTGGTGATGGCGTCCACGTCGCCGCGTTGCAGGGCCAGGTTCATATCCGGGAAAGCCTGCATATTGACGAAGGTAGTGTCCTTGTCGACGTCGATCCCGCGTGCCTTCATCGCCGCGGTCATATTGACGTACTGGGTCGAGCCGCGCACCCCGCCGATCTTCTTGCCCTTGAGGTCGTCCCAGTCCTCGATCCCGGAGCCCTTGCGGGCCAAGAACACCGAGCCGCGCGAGGAGATCCCGCTGACGAACTTGAGACGGGGCTTGGCCGATGTCAGCAGGGAGGCGACGTTGTTGTAGCCCACCGGCGACATGTCCAGGGAGCCGTTGGACAGTGCTGTGAGCACATCATTGGAGCTCTTGAACTGGACGTATTCGACGTCGATGCCATCGGGGAGTTCCTTGTCCAGGGTGCGCCAGGGACCCCAGGTGGCAGAGGACACCCAGCCCAGGCGGATCCGGTTCTCACCGGCTGCCCCCGATGCCGCTCCGTAGACACGGCCGCCGGCGACGACCAGGCCCAGCAGGACGACGGCGATGACCAGCCGGGCGATCCAGTTGCGCGGCACGATGCTGCGGGTCGCGGCCATCAGTGCTCACCCCCGTGGGTCACGCCCATGAGCTCATCGGCGCGCTGGGCCTCCTGCCGCAGTTCCTCGAACAGCCGCTGGCGCAGGGCCACGTATTCCGGATCCGTGATCATGTCGTAGCTGCGCGGGCGCGGCAGGTCCACCTCGATGATGCTGCGGATGCTGCCGGGGCGGGCCGTCATCACGACCACCCGGTCGCCCAGGATGAGGGCCTCGTCGATATCGTGGGTGACGAACAGGACGGTCTTGCGGTTGCGCTCCCACAACTCCAGCAGCAGTTCCTGCATGGTGATGCGGGTCTGTGCGTCCAGCGCGCCGAAGGGCTCGTCCATCAGCAGGGTGGGCGGATCGTTGATGAGCACACGGGCCAGGCCCACGCGCTGGCGCATCCCGCCGGAGAGCTCGCTGGGCAGGTGGTCGCCGAAGCCCGCCAGGCCCACCCGTTCCAGCAGTTCGTCTACCTTGTCGTGCAGGCCGGACCTGTCGGCCCCGCGTCCCAGCTTCGGGCCGAAGGCCACGTTCTCCCTGACGCTGAGCCACGGGAAGATGGTGGCCTCCTGGAACACCACCCCGCGGTCCGGACCGGGGGCCGTGACCGCGTCACCGTCGACGGTGACGGTGCCCGAGGTGGGACTGGTGAAGCCCGCGATGAGGTTCAGTGCGGTGGACTTCCCGCAACCGCTGGGGCCGAGCAGGCAGACGAACTCCCGATCGGCGATCTCCAGGTTCAGATCGGCCAGGGCATGCACCTGTTCGTTCGCGTCCCCCGGTTTGGGGAATGTGACGTCGATATCGTCGAGTCGGATCATGCGGGCCACCCCTCATCTGTGATTCACACGACAGTTGTCAGGTTGATCTTATAGACCAGGGGGTATCGGCACAACGCGGCTTGCCGGATGATCCTCCTCCCATGCTTACTCCCGCGCCTTGAGGGTGGCCACGGCGGTGAAGACGTCCACCCCGTCCAGGCGGGCCAGGGATTCGGCGGCGGCCCAGCGGTAGACGCCCTTGGACATGGTCGAGGTCGCGGCGGCCACGAGTTCCGTGAACACCGTGAGGCGCGCCTCGTCGACGGCGCGGCTCACCTCGCCCGAGGAGTCACCCGCCAGCTGCGCGAACTGCGCGGCCAAGCGGTGCTCACCGGCCTCCAACAGGGCAACTGCCCGGTCGGCCAGGGCCTGAGGTCCGCCGGACAGGGCCGCGACCTCGGCGGCCAGTTCGGCCCGCGGAGCCGGTTTGAGCCGGGCCGGGTCCCCATCCCACCAACCCCCGTAGAGCCGCCAGACATTGCGCACAATGAACTCCGGTTCGTCGTAACTGGGCTGCAAGTACCGCTTCTCACGCAGATGTTCCGGCACGGCAAAGGAACCCGCGATCGTCTCCAGGTCCGCCCCCGCATTCATCCCGTCCACCGTGTGATCGACCAAATGGGACAGGTATTCGGCGGTATCCGTCAGCGCCTGCCGGATCCGCTCGGCCCCGAAGATCGGCGCCCCATGACCCGGCAACAGGACCTCCGCGCCCAACCCTGCCATCCACTCCAGCGCCCCCGCCCACTCCCAGGCATAACGCTGCACCTTCTGCGGATTGCCGGGATTGGGCGCGGCCCAGATGAAGAAGTCACCGGTCAGCAGGATCTTCTGCTGTGGTGCCCACCCGATCGTCGCATCGTCGGTCTCACCCCGCCGATGATGCAACTGCATCTCCAGGTCCCCCAACCGCAGGCTCAAGAAGTCCGCATACTCCAGGTCCGGCGCCCGGAAGTGATCGGGGAAGGCATGTTCCGGGGAACCGAACTGCCGCCGGTTGACCCGAGTGTTGTAACCGGCCGTGCGTTCATAACGGCGGAACCGGTGGGCCACATTCTGTTGGGCCACCACCCGCGGCGGACGCGTACCGTTGACCCGGGCCTCGGCGTCGAACAACTCGACCCCGCACACATGGTCGATGTGCCCATGGGAGTACACGACGGTGTGCACGGGCTGATCCGTCAGTTCCCGAATCGCCGCATACAGGGCATCCGCGGCACGGGCCTCCCCCGCATCGAACAGCAGCAGACCCTCCGAGGTGTCGAAAATGTGGACATTGCCGAAAGCCGGCCACATCCACACTCCATCGGCCACCCGATGCGGGCCGGTCTCCTTATAGGCGGCACTGCCGGTGGCGGCCACGGGCCTGGTACCAGACCAGGCGGATTCTGCGTAGGCGAGCAGTTCTTTCGCGGGTGTCACAGTCATATGTTCCTTTCAGCGGGCGACGCGGAAGCCGATGTTCGAGGCGGATGATTCGGGGGTGTTCGACGAGCGCGCGGCGACCCGGTAGCGGTTGCAATAGGAGTCGTGGCACAAAAACGACCCACCGCGCATCACCCGCCGCTGGCCCTCGGCGGGGCCGGGTGGGTCCTGCTCGGGCGAGCGCGGATAGTAGGCGGGGTCGAAGTAGTCCGCACACCACTCCCACACATTGCCCACCGTGTTGTACAGGCCGTAGCCGTTGGGCGCATAGGCATCCGCCGGGGCGGTGCCGGTGTACCCGTCGGCTGCGGTGTTGCGGCTGGGGAATTCTCCCTGCCAGATATTGCAGGGCCAGACGCTCTCGGTCGGCGTGTCACTGGACCCCAACAGCCGGTTGCCCCAGGGGTAGCGGCGGCCGTTCAACCCGCCGCGCGCGGCGAACTCCCATTCGGCCTCGCTCGGCAGGCGGGTTGACGACCAGGCACAGTACGCCAGGGCATCGGCGTGGCTCACGTGCACCACCGGATGGTCCCAGCGGTCCTCGATATCGGAGCCGGCGCCCTCGGGTGCGGCCCAGTGGGCACCGGCCACTTCGCACCACCAGGGGATCTGCGGGTCGCGACCCAATACCTGCGACTGTGGTCCCAGCAGCAGGTGGAATACGGCCGAGGACCCGTAGTGTTCGGCGGTCGTGACATAACCGGTGGCCGCTGTGAAGGCGGCGAATTCGGTGTTCGTCACGGTCGTGGCGCCGATTGAGAAGGGGCTCAGCCGCACCGCGTGGCGTGGCGCCTCGCCGTCGGCTACGTCCCCGTCGCCGTGGGCGTCACCCATCGCGAACTCCCCACCGGGCAGGGCGAGCAGTCCCACCTGCGCCGAGGTCGCGGCAGGTGCCGCTGTCACCTCGGGCGGGACAGGCTCTTCCGCGGCCGCGGCGCCCACCGGGCGCGCGGACCCACAGCAGCAGCCGGGCTGCCCACTACCCAGAGTCCCGCTCACTGGATCGTCTCCGCGATCTGCCTGACCTTCTGAGGCGGGGTGGGAAGCGCGCCGGCGTCGGGGAAGATCTGAACGTCCACGTATTCGATGTACCCGGTGAAACCGCCCTGGGCCCTCCGGTAGCCGGAGATGATCCCGCTACCGGTATCGCAACCCACATCGGTGGTGCCGGAGAAGATGAACGGGACGGTCTTGGGCACCCGCCCGCGTGCGGCCTCGGCACCGTCGACGGTGAGCACCACGGTGCCACCGCGGCCGAACCCGGGGTCGGGATCGACCGTGAAGTCCATCCGCAACTCGTGCTCGCCCGGCGCCAGCACGGTTTCGGCTGCGACGGTGAAGATCTCGGTGGAGAAGTAATTGTGCGTATAGGCGGGCCGGCCGGCGTCCAGGTGGAACAACCAGCCGCCGAACCGGTCCCCCTGGCTCAGCAGTACCCCGTCCGCGCTTTCACCCACGGTGACGGTCGAGGTGACGGCGAAGGACTTGTTCTTGACATTGGGGATCGCCGATTCCGGGAGCCGGCGCATCCCCGGGTGCAGGCGCATCCGGGTTCGGCCGCGGGCCAGATCGGGCCGGCCGGCGATATCGGGATTGAACAGCTGCTTGCGGCGGTCGTCGAGCGGGTAGACCTTGTTCGCCACGGCCTCGCGGTCGAACAACTCTTGGAGTTCCCGCAGTTTCTCCGGCATCTCCTGCGCCAGGTCGTGGGCCTGGGTCCAGTCGTCTGGGGCGTAGAGCTCCCAGCGGTCATCGTCGAAGGCGGGCGTGTCCGCACTGGACCAGGGTGTGCCGTGCTTGGTGCAGGCCGACCAGCCGTCGGCGTAGATGCCGCGGTTGCCGAACATCTCGAAGTACTGCACCACCCCGGATTCCCGCACTGTGTCCGCGGCGAAGGTACCGGTCATGCTGGTGCCGTCGAGGCGCTGCTGGGACACTCCGGCGACCGTTTCCGGCACGGGTAGACCCAGGGCCTCGAGCACGGTCGGATAGATGTCGTTGACGTGGCGCCAGTCGTTGCGCACCCCGCCCACCTGCCCGATCCCGGCGGGCCAGTGCACGATCATCCCCACCCGGGTGCCGCCCCAGCGGGAGGCGACCTGCTTGGTCCACTGATAGGGGGTGTCCATGGCGTGTGCCCAGCCGGCCGGATAGTGGTTGAACGAGGTCTCGGAACCGATCTCGTCGAGCCGTTCGATCACCTCGTCCAGCGAATGGTGGACGCCGTTGAGCGAGGCCTTCTCGTTGATGGTGCCGTGGATCCCGCCCTCGGCACTGGCCCCGTTGTCGCCCAGGATGTAGAAGACCAGTGTGTTCTCCAGCCGGTCGATCCCTTCGAGAGCATCGAGCAGCCTGCCCACCTGGTGGTCGGTGTGTTCGGCGAAGCCGGCGTAGGCCTCCATCAGCCGGGCGGCGACCATCCGCTCCTTGTCGCTTAAGTCCGCCCAGGCGGGGATCTCCGCGTGGCGGGTAGTGAGTTCCGCGGCCTCGGGCACCACGCCCAGCGCCTGCTGGGAGTCAAGGATGCGTTCGCGTTCGGCGTCTCAGCCGGCGTCGAAGCGGCCCCGGTACTTCTCGATCCAGGATTGCGGGGCGTGGTGCGGGGCGTGGGTGGCGCCGAAGGACAGATAGCAGAAGAACGGCCTGTCCGGGGCCAGCGTGTTCTGCATCCGCACCCAGTCGATCGCGTGATCGGTGATGTCGACGCTGAAGTGGTAGTCCGGGTCGTCCGGTTTCTCCACGGGCACGGTGCCGTCGTAGAGCAGGGGGTTGTACTGGTCGGATTCCCCGTCGAGGAAACCGTAGAACCTCTCGAAGCCCTCCCCGGTCGGCCAGCGGTCGAAGGGCCCCGCCGGGGTCGATTCCCACTGTGGGGTCTGGTGCATTTTGCCGAACGCCCCGGTGGCGTAACCGTTGAGGCGTAGCACTTCCGGCAGAGTCGCCGCGGTGTTGGGCCGCACGGAGGTGTAGCCGGGGACCGAGGTGGCCATATGGGTGATGCCGGCCATATTGACCGCGTGATGGTTCCGCCCGGTCATCAGAGACTGCCGGGTGGGCGAGCACAGTGCGGTGGTGTGGAACCGGGTGTAGCGCAGGCCGGACTCGGCCAGGCGTTCGGCCGTGGGCATCCGGCAGGGCCCGCCGTAGGGCGAGCTGGCGCCGAAACCCATATCGTCGAGCAGCACGATGAGGACATTGGGTCCGGCGTGGTCACGGGCGGCCGAGCCCAGGCCGACGGTCTGCGCCCCGGCGAGGTCCCGCGAGGTGTTGACCGGGCCCCATTCATCGGCGATCGGCAGGTGCTTGCGGGCCTCGGCCGGGGCGGGCGCGATGTGTTTGAGATTGGACACGGATTGCCTTTCGCTTGTTTGTACGGTGGGTGCCGGTCAGGCCTTGACGCCCAGCTTGGCGATGGTGGCAGCGGGATGGATCAAGGGAACGCCGATGGCGGTGCAGACGGCGACCAGGACCCCGGAGACCAGGAACACGGTGCTCGCGCCCGCGGCCATGGACCCGGCCGAGGTCAGCAGTGCGCCGATCGCGGCGGGGGCGATGACGCCGGTGAAGGTGACGACCGCCGTGGTCGTGGCCTGCAGGGCGCCGCGGGATTTGACCGGGCTGTACTGGGCCAGCACCAGGAAGGTCAGCGGGAATGTCACCCCGCCGATGCCGAAGGCGATGACGAGTGCTGCCACCAGGGCGCCGCCGGTCAGGGCCGGGGCCAGGAACAGGCACAGCGCTGAGATCACCATGACCACGGCCAGGCCGCCGCCGTAGCAGGCCCGCTGGCTGCGCCCGCGGAACACCATCCGGTCCAGGACCGGCGGGATGATGAGCATGGAGGCGGCGGAGACCACCGATGGCAGGCCGGCGATGAGCGCGGCGTGGGTGAAGTCGAAGCCCTTGGCCTCCAGCAGGCTGGGCATCCAGGCGATGCCGCCGGCGACCAACCAGTAGCAGCCGATCCCGGCCAGCATCAGGCCCACCGTGGTGCGGTTGAACAGGAGTTTCCAGAAGGACACGCGGACGTCCGCCTGGGCGTCCTTGGCCACATCGCCTGAATCCGCGGCGGCCAGGGTCTCCAGCGGCCCCTCCTTGCCGATGAACAGCCAGGCCGCAGCCCAGACGACGCCGGCGATGGCCAGGACGACGAAGGCGCTGCGCCAGCCGTGGACGGCGATGAAGTATCCCAGGACCGGCGAGGCGATCGCGACGCCCAGCGCCGAACCGATCTGGGTCATCGCAGTCGGCAGGCCGCGGCTGCGGGCGGGGAACCACTTCTGCACCGCATGGACCGTCATCGGGCTGGTGGGCCCCTCGGCCGCACCCAACGAGATCCGGCTCAGGTAGAGCATCGGCAGGCTTGCGGCGAAGATGATCGGGGTCGCGGTGATCGACCACAGCAGGGCCAGGACCAGCAGGATCCAGAAGGTCGAGAAGCGCTTGGACAGCCAGCCGACGAACAGGGCGGAGAGGCTGAAGAGGAAGAAGAAACTGGAGGAGATCGCGCCGAACTGGGCGGCGCTGATCCCCAGCTCCTTCATGATAGGGGCTGCGGCCAGGCCCAGGACGGCCTTGTCGCCGAAGTTGATCATCATGAGCAATACGACCATGACGGTCACGGCCCAGGCCCTGCCCATGCTCACGGGCCTGGCCGGAGCCGGGGCGGAAGTGGTCCGGGCACGCATGGCACCGGTGGAACTCTGCACGGAAGTCATCTCAATCCTGCGTCGTTGAAGAAATTGGATAACCACAGACTAGGAGCGGACTACATATAAAACCAGTGCATATAGTTAATAGCTAGTATGTACTGAATGCATGTATCGAATCTGGACCTCAACCTCATCCGGTCCCTGCACGCCCTGCTGGAGGAACGCAGCGTCACTGCAGCGGCCGTGCGCCTGGGGATCACCCAGGGCGCCTGCTCACACGCACTTGGCCGTCTGCGCTCCGTATTCGCCGATGAACTGCTCTACCGCTCCGGGCGGGTCATGGTCTTAACCCCCGAGGCCGAACGCCTTTTGCCCATCGCTCAGGAACTCATGGGGACCGTGGAGAACCGCCTGCTGGCCGACGACTTCGACCCTGCCACGGAATCCGGGGAGTTCAATCTGCTGCTGCCCGATTTCATCAATGCGGTGACCCTGCACGACATCTACACCCGCCTGCACGAACTCGCTCCGGCGGCGACCCTGGCCCCGTCGACGCTGACAGATGCCAATATGGTCCGATTCCTCGACCGGAAGAACTTCGGCGTGGCCATGGTCCCCACCAGGCGTGTGCCCAACGGCATGTCGAGCGCACGAATCGGCACTGTGCGCTTCCGCCTCATGGCCGGCATCGACGACGCGCGCGTCCATGCAGGACTGAGCATCGAGGCGTTCGCGGCCCTGCCCAATATCGTCATCCGCAGGGCCCTCATCCACGAACTCATCGATGCCGAGCTCGCCGCCCTGGGACTGACTCTGAACACCCGGATCGTCCTGGAGACGACACCGGCACTGCACTCACTGGTAACGGGCAACAACCTAGTGGCGCTGAGCTGGCACGGCGCCCGGTCCTCGCCGCGGATCAAGGTCGTCGACCTGCCGATGGAGGACACGCTCATCGACTATTCCCTGGTGTGGCCCACTATCCTCGACGCACACCGACCCAATGTCTGGTTCCGCGACCTGGTGCGCGAGGCGATAGCCCCACACCTCTTGGAATAAGCGCCCGGATTGTTAGGGTCGGAGCATGCACGTGAGTGGACGAACGACGAAAGCCCTGGTCGTCGGCTCCGCCTATGCGGCCTCGACCATGATCCCCTTCGGACGGCTCCGCGGTCGCCGCCTGGCCCTGGCCGCGGCGGTGGGGGCCATGGGCGGAGCAGCCCTCGCCGGGACAGTGGCCTATGTGAACCCGGATAAGTCCTGGGAGAAGTCCCCCACGCCCGATTCCCCTCAAACCGAACCGTCCGGGGAACGGCCGATACCCTCCCCCGTCATCATTGCCGTGGCAGCCGGGATGGGGTCCGTCCTGGGCGCCGGAGGCACGCTGCTGACGGTCTACCTCGACCGCTGGATCGAACACGGACTGCGCCGCGCCGGGGTTCGCCGGCCACGCCCGTGGATGGTTGCCGGGGCGGGCCTCCTCGGTGTGGCACAGGAGGCGTTGGAGTCCAAGACCGCGGAGGACTAGACACCCCGGATGCAGTCCTCAGGCCAGGGTCTGGCCCTTGCGCTCGGGCAGCATGAACATGGCCAGGAACTGCACAACGTAGATGATCGGTAGGAAGGCGAGTGCCGCGCCGAAGCCCACCGAACCGGCCAGCAGCGCGATGACCACAGGGGCGAACCCGCCCAGGGCCCGGCCCACATTGAATAGCAGGTTCTGCGCCAGCGCCCGCACGTGCGTGGGATAGAGCTCTGCCAGCAGGGCCCCGTGACCGCCCAGCATGCCGTTGGCGAAGGCGCCCATGAAGAAGCCGCCCACCAGCAGTGCCGTGGGACCGGTCAGCTGGCTGTAGACCAGGATGGACACGATCGCGCCCGCCTGGAAGATCCAGAACGCCGGTCGGCGGCCCAGCTTGTCGGCCAGCACCCCGAAGATCAGGATGCCGCACAGCATCCCCGCCACGGTCACAGCGGTCCACAGCGATCCCTTGGTCACGCCCAGGCCCAGGGAGGTCGCCAGGTAGTTCGGCAGCCAGGTGATGATGCCGAAGTACCCGAAGTTCTGCACGGTCGTCAGGATGATCATCGCAATGGTGATCCGGGTGGTGCGCGCGTCCTTGAACAGTTCCCCCACCTGGTGGGCGAACGACGCCCCGCCCAGCTCTCCGGCGGCCTTGGCCTGGGTGAAGTGCTCCGGCTCATCGACCCCGCGGCGGATGAAGAAGGCCGCGATCGCCGGCAGGATGCCGATGACGAAGAGGGCCCGCCAGCCCCACAGGGCGATGACCGGACCGGATGCGATGGCGGCGACGAACACGCCCAGCTGGAAGCCCACCCCGACCCAGGAGGTGCCGCGGGCCCGCTGGTGGCTGGCCACGGCCTCGGCGGCCAGGGCCATGCCGATGCCGAACTCACCGCCGATCCCGATCCCGGCGACGAATCGGTAGGCGGCCATGTCCCAGTAGCCCTGGGCAACGGCGGACAGGCCGGTGAACACGGCGAACAGCAGGACCGTCCAGGTCAGCACCTTGACCCGGCCCAGGCGATCGGCCAGGGCGCCGAACACCACGCCGCCGACCACCGCGCCCAGCAGGGTGATGGTCGACAGGGAACCGGCCTGGACGTCGGTCAGGCCGAAGGAGGCGATGATGCCGGAGAGCGCGAAGCTCAGGATCATCAGGTCGAATCCGTCGAGGCCATAGCCGACGGCCGCGGCGACGATGGCCTTGCGCTGGTACTTCGGATCGTGCACGATGGGTGTGCTCGCCGGGGGCCGGGCTTCGGTGGCGGCGGGTTCGGGCGTGGGCATGCGGGGGCCTTTCACGGTCGGAATGCGGAAATGGGCTCAGCCGCCGGAGGGCTGGCTCGTACGCACCCCACCGGATGAGGGCCACCGACTATTATGCACCCGCCGGGCCCGTACGTGTCGGGCCCCGCCTCATCCGTAGGCCAGCGTGCGCGCGTCCCGCGCGTTCGTGCGGATGCGGTAGATGCTGGTCGAGGCGCAGATGTACAGCGTCGTCCCGTCCGCCCCGCCGAAGCAGCAGTTGGCCACCTTCTCCGGCACCGGAATCGGCGCGCTGACCAATCGGATGCGCCAAAGCGCCCACAGCGGGCCCGATGACGTCAGGGAGGCGGTCATCGAGCACGAGGCGATCCTGCGTGCGCTGCGCGCCGGGGATACGGCGACCGCGATGGCTGCCATCGCCGCCCATATCGACAATGTCAGGGACCGTTCGATCGCCAGCATCCGCTGAGCCGGGGCGTGGGGCCCCGCGCGGAGCCCAGAACATACGGAAACCTGCAGGCCATACGCGTATACGCGTATGGCCTGCAGGTTTCCGTATGGGATGTGCTCAGCTCGGCCCTACCCCAGTCCCAGCGTCCCGGGCAGCCACAGGCTGATCATCGGGATGAAGGAGATCAGGCACAGGGTCACGAGCATCGGGATGAAGAACGGCACGGCGCCCTTGATCACGGTCGTCACCGGATACTTCGTGACCGATGACAGCACGAACAGCACCAGCCCCACCGGCGGGGTCAGCAGACCGATCATCAGGTTGAAGATCATCATGGTGCCGAAGTGGATCGGGCTCAGGCCGAAGGCCTCGGCCACCGGGACCAGCACCGGCGCCAGGATCAGGATCGCCGAGGTCGGTTCGAGTACCGCGCCCACGATCAGCAGCAGGATATTGGCCAGAATCAGGAACACCAGGGGCCGGTCGGTGATCCCCAGGATCACATCGGCGGCCAGCTGCGGGGCCTGCTCACGGGCCAGGACCCAGCCGAACAGGCCGGCCGCCGCGACGATCAGCAGGGTGCCGCCGGCGGTCTCCACCGTGGTCACCAGGGCGTGCTTGAGGTTCTTCCAGCTCAGGTTCCGGTAGCAGATCGCCAGGACCGCCACATAGGCCACGCCGATCGCGCTGGCCTCGGTCGGGGTGAAGATGCCAGAGAGGATGCCGCCGAGGATCACCACGGCCGCACCGGCCGGCGGAATGGCCTTGAGCGCCTTCTTACCGCGCTCGCCCCAGCTCGCCTTGTCCAGACGCAGATCGTTGCGCTTGCGCATCATGAACCACACGGTGATGCACAGCAGCACGACCAGGATCAGCGCCGGGATGATACCGGAGGCGAACAGCGATCCGACGGACACGCCGGCGGTAACCGCGAAGATGATCGCGGGGATCGACGGCGGCAGCATCGGGGCGATGAGCGAGGAGGCGCCGGTGATGCCCAGGGAGAACTCCTTGGGGTAACCGCGGCGCACCATCGCCGGCACCTGGATCCGGCCCATCGCAGCGGCGTCGGAGATCGCGGCCCCGGAGATCCAGGAGAAGCCGAAACTGGTGAAGATGTTGACATAGCCCAGGGAACCGCGGACGTGGCCGATGGCCGAGACCGCGAAGTCGTAGAGCTTATCGGTGGCCCCGGAGATGTTCGCCAGATTGCCCAGCAGGATGAACATCGGAACGGCCAGGATCGCGAAGTCGAACACCCCCGAGGTGCTCTGCTGGGCGGCGATCGCCAGCGTCGCCGTTGGGTCGAACAGGATGTAGAGCAGGGACGGCACCAACAGGGCGACGGCCACGGGCACGCGCAGTGCCAGGAGGACCAGCAGGCCCACGATCATCCATAAGAGCGTCATCAGATGCCCTCCATTCCGGCGGCCTTGTCGGCGGGGTCGGGTTCGTCGTCGGGGTACCGCAGCTGCAGATACAGGGCGATGAGGGTGTGGAACAGGACGCCCACGAAGCCCACCAGCGCAGCGGCGTAAAGCAACCCGGTGGGCAGGCCGGTGGCGGGCAGGGTGACGGTGTGCACGATGTCGATGAGCATGATGCCGCCGATCGCGATGACCACGGAGGTCGCTGCGACGATGATGTCGGCGATGACCGAGATCACCTGCGCCACCCGCTTGGGCACCACGGTGGCGATGAGGTCCACGGTGATGTGGGCGCGCCGCGATGATACGAAGGCCGCGGCCAGGAAGGTTAGCCAGACCAGGAACAGGCGGGCCGATTCCTCGGTCCACGACAGCGGGGAGTTGAACACATAGCGGGTCACGACCTGGGTGATGACGAGGACGAACAGTCCCACCAGCAGGATGCTGGTGATGAAGCGCTCGATGTTGATCAGCCAGCGGTAGACCGCCGAACGCCGTTCGATGTGATCCTGCGGGAATTCCAGGTCATCTGCGACCGGCTCCGTGGGCGTGGGTACGGTGGACTCACTCATCACTTCTCACCGCCCTGCGATGCCTTGCCGGCGGGCATACCCGCGACCTCTTTCTGGATGTCCAGGTAGAGCTGCTGATAGGGCGTCTTGGGCAGCATCTGGTCCTTGATGCGGTCGCGGAAACCGTCCACGTCCACATCCTCGACGACCTTGATCGTGTCATCGGACTTCCAGTTGGCCAGGATGTCGCGTTCTTCGTCCTTGACGCACTGCAGGTTGGCCTGACGGGCCGAATCCGCCGCGTGCATCACGGCGTCCCGGTCGGACGGCTCCAACCCGTCGAGGAAGTGGTCGCTGGTGACCAGCTGGATGCCCTGGACGATGTGCCCGGTCAGGCTGATGGTCGACTGCACTTCCTCGAACTTGTTCGAGGACACCGTCGGGATGGGGTTCTCCTCCGCGTCGATCGCGTGCTGTTGCAGGGCCAGGTAGACCTCGGTCAGGGCCATCGGCGTGGCGGTCCCGCCGAAGGCGTTGATCATCTGCAGGTACAGCGGAGCATCGGGGGTCCGGATCTTCAGGCCCTTGAAGTCGTCGGGGTTGCGCACCGGCTTGTTGGCCGTGACATGGCGCGCCCCGTAGTACCAGGAGCTGAAGACGTGCAGGCCGGTTTCGGCGGCCATATCGTCGTAGACCTTCTCCAGGGTCTTGCCGCGGGTGCCCTGATCGTACTCGTCCGCGCTCGTGAACAGATAGGGCGCATCGACCACTGCCGAATCCGGGTACCAGACTCCGAAGAAGGCACCGGAGGAGATGCCGATGTCCAGGGCCCCGGTGGCGACCTGTTCGACGATCTCGGCCTCGGTGCCCAGCTGGGACGAGGGGTAGACCTGCAGATCGATGCCCTTGGTCGCCAGTTCCTTCTTCATAGTGGCGGTGCCGCAGCGATTGGACGGATGTTTGGACTCGTAGACATTGGCCAGCCGGATCACCTTGGCGTCCGGATCCGGTGCGTCCTTGGCGAAGCCGCTGATGTCCACCGGGTCCATCAAGCCGCAACCGGACAATGTCAGTGCGAGCGCGCTCAGGCAGGCGGCGGCAGCCGTTGCCAGTCGTCGTCTCATATCGTTCTCCCTCGAACGGTAAGTGGGGGTCCATTCCCCCAAAGCTCTCCTATAGGAATGCTGAACAACCTATATGAATGTGATGTGCATTGCAAGAGTCATCCCATGTTTCGGATCCATATGAATCCGATGGATCCACATGGATCCGAAACACGGGATACTCACATCGAGATACCCAGGGCCCCGCGGGTGAGTTGGAAGCCCACATCGGCCCGCGGCGGGGTCTGCGAGGCGAACTCACCGGCCAGTGCCGCGGCCAGGACCGACTGCACACTCGGCCGGGCTCCGCCACCGCCGAGCACCACGTCGAGCCCGGCGACGGGCTGATCCCCCACTTGTACGGTGGGGATGAAGCGGTGCGGCTGCCAGGGCCGGCCCGCGGTGAACACGAGCAGCGCCAGAGCACCGGATGCGCCCATCCCGGTGGCGGCCTCGAGCCAGTCCCCGGTGCCCAGCTCCATCACGTGTAGTCCGGGCTCTGACACCACGGCGGCATAGGCCAGAGTCGGCGCCACCGGGCCGGTGCCCGGGATGCCGAAGGCCGTGCGGAATCGCGGATCGGCCAGCAGCGGATCTCCCTGGGCCACCAATACGGAGCCGCCCTGGGCCAACAGTCCGCGGATCACCTCGATCGCCTCGGCCACGAGTCCGTCAGCGGCCCCCCGGCCGGTGGCAATCCCGACGACGGGACCGTCCAGACGGCCGGCGGCCGGGGCCCCCGCATCGTCCCGGTCGCCCAACAGGCCGCGCACGTGCGCGGTGGCTGCCGCGATTCCGCCGTCACCCTGGATGCTCGCCCAGCCAAAGGCCCCGGCGTCCACCCCGCGTTCGGCCAGGGCCGAATGGAAGTAGTCGTTGTGCGTCTTCTCGCAGCCGTGTTCCAAGAACACGCAGCTGCCCACATAGGGGTGCGTCGCATAGCCGATCAGGGTATCGCGGAAGATCTCCTCGGCACTGCCACTGGACACCCCGCAGCCCTCGGTGTGTGGCAGGGCGATCACCGGCAGTCCGGCGCCGCCCTGCCCGTGACCCGGGGCACTCTCGCCGTGGGCGATCTGCTCGGCCACCTGGCCCGAACACAGACTGGTGGGCAGCACCAGGTCCACCCTGGCTGCTACCGGCGCGCCGTCCCCGAGGTCCCCACCCGCGGCCGCCGCCGCGACCAGCGGATGCCCCGCCGGCCTGGCCGAGGCCACCGGCCGGTCGCTCCAGGACCGCCAGATCTGAGTCTGCGACTGGCCAGAGGCCTCGCCCTTGGACCGGACTCCCCCGGCCGTGGCCAGGGCCAGTTCGAACAGCTCCTCCCCGCAGACGGACAGGGGCAGCCCGTCGAGCATCCGGCCGGCGTTGAAGTCCATATCGGACTCCAGCTTGGTGAAGCGCTCGGTCGTCGTGACCACCTTGAGGGT
Organism: Brevibacterium sp. 91QC2O2; assembly: GCF_024580695.1. Lineage (NCBI taxonomy): Bacteria > Bacillati > Actinomycetota > Actinomycetes > Micrococcales > Brevibacteriaceae > Brevibacterium > Brevibacterium sp. 91QC2O2. Next base: position 78,686 of record NZ_JANIJY010000002.1, read on the forward strand.
GGGCACGAAGGGGAAGTTCGTGATCGAGCCGTTGCCGGTGGTGAAGATGATGAGATTGCAACCGGCGGCCACCTGGCCCGCGATGGACTCCAGGTCATTGCCGGGTGAGTCCATAAAGCAGTAGCCGGGAGCCGTCATCGGCTCGCCGTAGTCGATCACGTAGTCGATCGCCAGCCTGGGGTCCTTCTTGCGTGAGGCACCCAGGGACTTCAGCGTGATGTTGTACAGGCCGCGGTAGATATTGCCGCCGGACACATTGCCCTCGGCGGTGTGGCCATGGGCCGCCGCATAGTCCTTGAAGCGCTGCTGAACGCTTAAGAACCTGTCCGTCACACCGGCATCGGCAACCCGGGCCAGGGTGTGGACCTCGGAGCCGATCAGCTCATCGGTCTCGGCCAGGTTCGCAGCGCCCCCGTGGTCGACCAGACGGAACATCGCATCGCCTAGGACCTGATTGGCGCTCGCCCCGGAGAAGGCGTCGGAGCCACCGCACTGCAGACCCACCCGCAGGGCCGACAGCGGCGCGGGCGTCCGGCGCTGGGCCACGACCCGCGGCGCCACCGTCTCGGCCACCCGCACGATGGACTCGACCGCCTCGTCCCCGGCGTCGGCGGCCAGGCAGAAGCGCACCGCGTACTCCTGCGGATCCGCATACACCTGTGTCAGGGCGGCCAGCACCTCGGCATTGCTCACCGCATTGTCCGGATCGCCCACGAACACCGCAGCGCCCACATTCGGATTGACCGCGAAGCCGGCCAGGGTGCGCAGCAGCAGGTCCTTGTTCGCCGGTGCCGTGGCCCCGCCGGCCTCGGTGTGGACCACGGGGACCACCCCGTCGAAGTCCGCGGTGGCGGGGTAGAGCTCGGACAGTCGTGCGGCGGCGGCGAACACAGCGGCCCGCGAGCGCGAGGTGACCCCGATGATCGCCAGGTGGTTCCGCGTCCCCCAGCCCCGCTTGGGTCCCCGGTGGTACCCGGGGAACGTGCGCTCATCTGCCCGGGTGGGCACATTGGGCCCGTATGCCGGGTGCTCCGGCAGGGTCCGATCGGCCACGGTGTCGCGGTCGCGGAAGGTCACGGGCAGGTCAGCGGGGAACTCGCCGGGATGGCGCGCCAGCAGCACGCCGTGCATCTTCTCATTGCACACATAGTCCCCCGGCGCTAGATCGGCCAGGGCGTGGCCGAAGGGCATCCCCCAGGATGTCAGCGCCTCGCCGCGCGCAATCGGGCGCGCGCACACGCGGTGGCCCTGCAGGATCGGGTGGGTGAGCACGCGCTCCACCCCGTCGATGCGCAGGACGGTCCCGGCGTCCAGGCGCCGCGGCACGATGGCGACGTTGTCCTCGGGTGTGGGCAGGATGTACTGGGGCGTCTTCGCCCCTACGGCCCCGTGGGGTCCGGCGGTCTCCAGGGTCATGGCGGCACCCTACCCCACCGCGGTCAGCGCGGCGGCGTCCACGTCCAGCTCGGCGGCCAGGGCGCGCAGATCGGCGACCAGGGCGTCGCCCAGTTCCACCGCGACCGCATACTCCCGCTGCAGCGTGTATTCCTTCTCCCCTGGTACCAGGAGCGTGTCCCTGGTCCCGTCGGCGGCCCGGGCGCCGGCGCCGTGGACGGCGTCCTGCAGGGCCGCGACCTTGGTTTCGACCGCACTGCGGCCGGCGAAGCGCTCGGTGTCGAAGGCGATGAGGAAGTGGCCGTTGTTCATCCGGGAGGCGGGGTTGTCCCAGATGTCCTGGGTGTCGAAGGCGTAGGTCGCGGTGTTCAGGGCCGAGGCCAGGCCCTCCAGCAGCACGGACACGCCGGATCCCTTGTGGTCGCCGAAGGGCACCAGGGCCCCGTCGATCGCGCCCTGCGGATCGGTCGTCGGATTGCCCTGGGCGTCGACCGCCCAGCCGGCGGGGATGGGCCGGCCTGCCTGCTTGGCCGCCATCACCTTGCCGAAGGCCCCGTTGGAGGTCGCCATATCGACCGTCAGCGGGTCGGTCCCCGCGCTGGGCATGGCGATGGTCAGCGGGTTGGTGCCCAGCACCGTGGACACGCCGCCGTAGGGGGCGACGGTGGGTCCCGTGGACGAGGTCAGGAAGCCCACCAGCCCGCGGGCCACCAGCTGGTCGGTCCAGAACTGCCCTGCGCCGTAGTGGCTCGAGTTCTCCACGGAGATCGCGGCGATTCCGTATTCCGCGACGGCCTGCACGGCCCAGTCCACCCCGCGCTGCATGACGACCTGGCCCAGGCCTGCGTCGCCATTGAGCGTTGCGGTGGCACCGGTGGCCCGCAGCACGGGTTCGGGGTTGGCCTTGATCCCGCCCTCACGTAGGGCGGAGACGTAGAGCGGCAGGCGCAGCAGGCCGTGGGAGTTGATCCCGCGCTGGTCGGCCAGGACCAGGCTGCGGGCGGTCAGCCGGGCGTCCTCGGCCGGCACGTGCTGTGTCTGCAGGGCGGCGGCGGCGAGGTCCAGCAGTCCGGTGACATCGTATTTCATGGGATGGCTTCCTTCTATGAGTCGGTGGGGCTGTGACAGGGGCAGGACGTCAGTCCTTGTACCAGGCGCGGGTCGCGAAGGCGGTGACGGCGCCGATCACGGCGAAGCCCACGAACAACAGGGTGACGGGCCACGGCTTGTCCCCGGCGGCCGTGACGAGGGCAGCGGCGACCGCTGCGATGGGCCCGGCCAGGAAGGCGGACATCGGCTCGCGCACCAGGACCAGGCCGGACAGCCGGTGTTCGGGCTTGAACAGGCGCGAGAGCAGCACACTGTGCGAGGCGTAGCCGCTGGCCAGTGCGATGCTCAGGCCCAGCACCATGGTGGCGATGATGATGAGCTCATTGCCGGTGCCGAAGAGCCCGAAGGCGGTCAGGCCGAAGACGACGAACATCAGCATGGAGAACAGCCACACCGTGACACGGCCGACCCTGTCCGTCAGCCAGCCGAAGAAGGGCACGCCTGCGACCGCCAGGATGGAGGAGACGAGGTTCGCCGTCAGCCCGAAGCTCGCCGGCATCTCCAGGGTCTTGGTGATGTAGGACAGCATGTAGACCTGGACCAGGGTGGAGAAGGCCAGATAGGGTCCGGCGATTCCCCAGCCCACCAGGATGCGATTCCACTGCTGCTTGATGGCCTCGAGCGCGGGGACCTTCGTGACCTTGCCCTGGTCCTCGACCTGGGAGAATTCCTCGGTCTCCGTGATCCCGAAGCGGATCCAGATGCCGATGGCGATGGTGATGACGGCGAAGAAGAAGGGCAGGCGCCAGCCCCAGCTGAACAGCGCCTCCTCCGGCAGGGTGGAGACCAGGGCGAAGACGGCGGTGGCGATGACGATGCCGCCGAAGGTGCCCATGCCGGGCAGGGAGATGCGCAGGCCCAGGCCCTTCTTCCCGCCGTTCTCGGCCATCATGACCATGGTGCCGACCTGTTCGGCACCGGCCCCCATGCCCTGGACGATCCGGCAGATCGCCAGCAGCACGGGTGCCCACAGGCCCACCGACTGGTAGGTCGGCAGCATGCCGATGGCCAGTGTGGACACACCCATGATGAGCAGGGTGGCCAGCAGCATGGGCTTGCGGCCCCAGCGGTCGCCGAAGTGGCTGAACACGATGCCGCCGATCGGGCGGCCGATGTAGCCGATCGCAAAGGTCAGCAGCGCGCTGATCGTCTGCGCCGCGGGCGACTGGCTGGGGAAGAACAGCGGGCCGAAGACCACGGCCGCGGCCAGGCCGAACAGGGTGAAGTCGTAGAACTCGATGATGCTGCCGACGATGCCGGCGGCAGCGGTCCGTTTGACGTTCTTCTTCCGGTCCGCGGATGTTGCGGGTGCGGTCTGCGATCCGTCCTTGGATCGATCGAGCGCGATTGCCATCGGGCATGCTCCTTTGCACGGGTTCACGGCGGAGGCTCTGGCCGTTCCGTCATGTCACTTATCGGGCGTTCCTATAGGAACTTCAAGTAACCTATAAGACATCCGGGTTATGCGCAAGAAGACACCGGCACCGGTTGACCGGGTGAAACATCCTATGTTTGAATCAAGACATGACGGGCAGTGCCGCCAGATGTCGATTACCGTGCACTGGCCGCCGCCCGAATCAACCAGTGATCTCCACGGAAAGGCCATCATGTCCACCATCTCCGACATCGATGTCGTCGACCTGCGCTTCCCGACGTCCAAGAGCCTCGACGGCTCCGACGCCATGAACCCGGACCCTGACTACTCAGCCGCCTACCTCATCGTCCGCACCACGGACGACACCGCAGACGCCCCCGACTCAGGCCACGGCTTCGTCTTCACGATCGGGCGCGGCAATGACATCCAGACCGAGGCGATCCGCGTCATCGCCCAGACGATCAAGGGCCGCGAGGTCGAACCGATCCTCGAAGACATGGGATCTTTCTGGCGTGAACTGGTCCACGACTCCCAGATGCGCTGGCTCGGCCCGGAGAAGGGCGTAAGCCATATGGCGATCGGCGCCGTGGTCAACGCCATGTGGGACCTCAAGGCCAAGCGCGCCGGCATGCCCCTGTGGGAGCTGCTGGGCACCATGAGCGCCGAGGACCTGCTGGACCTGGTCGACCTGCGCTACCTGAGCGACTTCATGACCCGCGAGGACGCCCTGGCGATCCTCAAGCGCGGCGAAGAGGGCCGGGCCGAGCGCATCCAGTACCTCAAGGACCACGGCTACATGGCCTACACGACCAGCCCCGGCTGGTTGGGCTACTCGGATGAGAAACTGGCCCGACTGTGCCGTGAGGCCATCGCCGACGGCTTCGAGCAGATCAAGCTCAAGGTCGGCGCCGACCGCGCCGACGACATCCGCCGCCTGTCGATCGCCCGCGAGATCTGCGGTGAGGGCTTCCCCATCGCGATCGACGCGAACCAGCGCTGGGACGTCGCAGAGGCGATCTCCTGGATCAACGATCTGGCCAAGTTCGACCTGCGCTGGGTCGAGGAGCCCACCAGCCCCGACGACGTGCTGGGCCACGCCGCGATCCAGCAGGGCATCTCGCCGACCCCGGTGGCCACCGGCGAACACTGCCAGAACCGCATTCTGTTCAAGCAGTTCCTACAGGCCGATGCACTGCGCGTCATGCAGATCGACGCCTCCCGCGTGGCCGGCGTCAACGAGAACATCGTGAACCTGCTGCTGGCCGCCCATGCCGGCGTGCCCGTGTGCCCCCATGCCGGCGGCGTGGGCCTGTGCGAATTGGTCCAGCACATGTCGATGTTCGACTTCGTCGCAGTATCCGGCACCATGGAGGGCCGCTGCATCGAGTTCGTCGACCATCTGCACGAACACTTCGTCACCCCCACCGATGTGCACGCCGGGCGCTACTGGGCACCCGCGGCACCGGGCTCCGGCGCCGAGATCCTGCCCACCACCCTGCACGACTTCGCCTTCCCGTTCGGCCCGGAATGGTCCGACACCCCCGAGGGTCGTGCCGCCATCGCGGCGACCCCGGCGGGCCGGGCCGCTGCCAAGTAATCGACCGCTGAACCACCGCTCTACGAAAGAAGGCATCCAGCCTTGACTGCAACCTCGGCCCACGCCGCTGTGGACCATTCGAAGGAGCCGATCACGGGCAAGGTCGTGTTCATCGCGATCCTGGCCGGATTCTCCGGACTGCTCTACGGGTACGACTCCGGGGCCATCTCCGGAGCGCTGCCGCCGATGACCGAACAGCTGGGACTCGACGCCGGGCAGCAGGGGCTCATCACCTCGCTGCTGCTGTGGGGCGCCCTGCCCTCGATCATCGGCGCCTCGATCGCCGCGCGGCGCTTCGACCGCCGCCACCTGCTGATCGTCGCAGCCGTCATCTTCCTCGTCGGCTCGCTCGTGTTCTTCTTCGCCCCCGGCGTCGGGCTGATCGGCACAACCCGCTTCTTCCTGGGCCTGGGCGTGGGGATCGCGAACATGTTCGGCCTGATCTACCTCTCCGAGCTCTCCCCCACCCGGATCCGCGGGCTGCTCACCGGCATGTACCAGCTGGCGGTGAACCTGGGCATCCTGTGCGCCTACATCGTCGGCGACGCCTTCCAGGCATCCGGCAAGTGGGAGTGGATCCTGGGGCTGGGCGCAGTGCCCGCCATCGTCTTCCTGGTCGGCATGATCATCGCCCCGGCCAGCCCGCGCTGGCTCATCACCCGCGGCCGCCACGAGGACGCCGTCAAGGTGCTGTCCACCCTGCGCGCCACCGAGGACATCGCCAGGGCAGAGGCCGATGAGATCGCGGGCAGCCTGAGCCGCCAGACCGGCGGGATCAAGGCGCTGTTCACCTCATCGCGCAAACCGCTGATCGTCCTGTTCATCCTGACGTTCTTCCAGGTCTTCACCGGCATCAACGCCGTCGTCTACTATGCCCCGATCATCTTCGCCGAATCCGGGATGGGCGATTCGGCCGGGATGTACGCCAACTACGGCGTGGGCATCGCCCTGGTCGTGTCCACCGCGATCGCGCTGCCGATCATCGACCGGCTGGGCCGCGTGAAACTGCTGGCCATCTCCATGGCCGGCCAGACCATCGCGATGATCGCCCTGTGGCTGCTGCCCGATGCCGGCTGGTTCTCGATCGCGGCGGTGTTCGTCTACACCTTCGCCTTCGGCATCGGCATGGGGCCGGTGTTCTGGCTGCTGGTGCCCGAGGTCCTGCCCCTGTCGGTGCGCGCGATCGGCACGGGGGTCATCACCTTCACCCAGTACCTGTTCAATGCCGTCTTCTCCGCGATCTTCCCGGTCGTGCTCGCCGGGATCGGACCGTGGGTGTTCTTCATCTTCGCCGCCCTGTCCGCTCTGGCATGCTGGTATGTGCTGGCGCGGGTGCCGGAGACCAGCGGCAAGTCGCTCGAGGAGATCGAGGCGCACTGGCGCGACGCCTCGGCCACGGCCTGAGGCTTTCAGAAAGGGGAACCGATATGCTCAAGACTCCACTGCTCCACCCCGAACTGCTGGCGGCGCTGGGCCGGTGCGGCCACGGCACCCAGGTGCTTCTGGCCGACGGCAACTATCCGCACAACACCGGGGCGCCCGCCGCGGCCACGCGGATCCAGCTCAACGTCACGCCGGGGCTGCTGAGCGTCGACCAGGTGCTCGAACCCCTGGCCGCCACGGTCAACATCGAGGCCGCGACCTTCATGCTCGACGCAGCCGGCGGTAAGGCGCCGGCGGTCGACGGTTACGGCGCGCTGCTGCCCGACGTGCCGTTCACCGGTCTGGAACGCTTCGCCTTCTACGATGCCGCCCGTGATCCCAATATCGCGGTGGTCGTCGCCACCGGGGACCAGCGTCAGTACGCGAACCTGCTGCTGACCATCGGGGTCGTGGCCTGATGTTCGACGCGCACCTGCACCTGTGGGACCGGAACCGCTTCGCCTATCCGTGGATGGACGGCAATGCGGACCTACCGCAGGTCAGCGCCCCTGGGGCCCCCGGCTTCCCGGACGCGGATTTCCCCGTCGGCGCAGTGTTCGTCGAGGCAGGGGTGGCCGCGGCCCAGCGCCTGGACGAGGTCGCCTGGGTCGCGGACCTGGCCCCGGCCGCCGGTATCCGCGGGATCGTCGCGGCGGTGGACCTGCTCGACACCGCGGCGCTGGCCGGGCAGCTGGCCGCCCTGCGGGAATTCCCCCTGGTGGTGGGGGTGCGCGATAATTTCGAGGGCCTGCCCGCAGGGGTCCTGGCCGAGCGCCTGCCCGGCCTGTTGGCCGTCTTGTCGGCCGGCCTGCGGGTAGATGTGTGCATCCGCCACGAGCAGGCAGCAGAACTCGCGGGGCTGTTGGAGGCCGTGGCAGCGCAGCGCGGGGACGCCTCGGGCGTGGTGCTCGACCACATCGCCAAACCCGGCCTGGAGGACCTCGCCGGGGTGTCCGAGGCCGCCAGTGCGGCCGAGGCCGCCGCACAGCGCTCGGCGGTGCTCGCCGCGGCACGGGACGCCTGGCTGCCGGGGATCCGGCGCCTGGCCACGATCGAATCCCTGGCCGTGAAGATCTCCGGCCTGCCCGGCCAGGTACCCGGTCCCGTCACCGGCGAACTGGCCGGGCAACTGGCACAGACCTTCCTCCCACCGCTGCTGGAGGCCTTCGGACCGGACCGGGTGCTATTCGGCAGCGACCACCCGGTCTCCACCCTGGCCCACGGGCTGGACTACCGGGTCTGGTTCGGCGCGCTCCACCTCACCCTGGCCGGCATCCTTAAGGCCGATGAGCTTGAGGCGGTACTGAGCGACAACGCTCTACGGTTCTACGGCCTCGCAGACCTGCCGACAGACGAAGACCTGCCCGCAGACGACCAGGCCGGGAACACTCAGACTATGAAGGAGTCACGATGACTGTGAAGAATCCGCTGATCGGCCGACTGGCCGATCTGCACACGCTGGGCTTCGGCGGCGCTCCGATCGGCAACCTGTACAAGCAGATCACCGATGACGAGGCCCGGGCCGCCGTATCCGCCGCCTGGGACGCCGGGATCCGGTACTTCGACACTGCCCCGCACTACGGGCTGGGCCTGAGCGAGAAGCGCACCGGCGCGGTCCTGGCCGATAAGCCACGCGATGAGTACATCCTCTCAACCAAGGTCGGCAGACTGATCCGGCCCGCCGAAGAACCCAAGGAGTTTGACGACGAGGGCTTCGCGGTGCCCGGTGATATGGCGCGGGTGCGCGACTATTCGCCGGCGGGGATCGAGCGCTCCATCACCGAATCCCTGGAGCGCCTGGGCGTCGATCGGATCGACATCGCCTATATCCACGATCCAGACGAATTCTGGGTCGAAGCGCTCGAGGGCGCGGTGCCCACCCTCAACCGGCTGCGCGATGAGGGCGTGATCGGAGCCTGGGGCGCGGGAATGAACCAGGCGCAGATGCTGACCCGCTTCGTCCAGGAGACGGACATCGACGTCGTCATGCAGGCCGGGCGCTATACGCTGCTGGAGCAGGGCGGTCGCACCGACCTGCTCCCGGCCGCCGCGGCACGCGGTGTGGGCGTGGTCAATGTGGGCGTGTTCAACTCCGGCATCCTGGCCAATGAGAACCCGCTGACGCAGGCGAAGTACAACTACGAGGAAGCTCCTGCGGACATCGTGTCCAAGGCCCAGGCTCTGGCGGACCTCGCCCGTGCCCATGGGACCACGTTGCCCGCGGCGGCCGTGCAGTTCAGCCTGCGCGACCCCGCGGTGACGAATGTGACTCTGGGGATGCGCACGCCGGAACAGGTGGCGCGCGACGTCGAACTGTTCGATGCCGAAGTCCCCGAGGCCTTCTGGGCCGAAGCGGTCTCGCGTGGCCTCCTGGAACGCGACCCCGCCGACTACCGCTGACCTGAAAACACCTATATAAGGAGACGTTATGGAATTCCTGCGCATCGGCGAGAAGGGGCACGAGACCCCCGTTGTCCACGCCGGCGACAAGCACTACGACATCAGCTCCATCGGCGACATCGACGGGAAGTTCTGGGCCGAGGGCCCGGCCCGGGTCGCAGCCGCACTGGAGTCCGGTTCCCTGCCCGTTATCGACGTGGCCGGCCAGCGCATCGGAGCGCCGATCGCCGCGGCCGGCTCCGTGATCTGCATCGGCCAGAACTACGCCGAGCACGCAGCCGAGTCCGGGGACAATCCCCCGGAGTCGCCCATTATCTTCTTCAAGACCCCCAATACGGTCACCGGTCCCTACGATGCCGTTGGCATTCCGCCGCAGGCGCAGAAGTTCGACTGGGAGGTCGAACTGTGCGTGGTCATCGGCAAGCAGGTCGAGTACCTGACGAACACGGATGACGCCCTGGATGCGATCGCCGGCTACATGGTCGCCAACGACCTGTCCGAGCGCGACTACCAGCAGACCTACTCCGGTGGCCAGTGGGCCAAGGGCAAGTGCGTCAAGGACTCGATGCCGGTGGGCCCCGTGCTGGTCACCGCCGATGCCATCGACCCGCACAATCTGAACCTGTCCAGCCGCGTCAACGGCGAACCCCGGCAGGGCTCGAATACCTCGGACATGATCTTCCCGGTGGAGGAGATCGTCTACCACCTGTCCCAGTTCATGCAGCTGGAGCCCGGTGACATCATCTCCACCGGAACGCCCAAGGGCGTGGCGCTGTCGGGCAAGTTCCCGTTCCTGGCCCCGGGCGACGTCTCCGAGGTCGAGGTCGAGGGCCTGGGCGCGCAGAAGCAGGAGTACTTCCAGGTCACCGTCCCCGCCGGCGCGGGTGCTGTGACCGCTATGGATCGTCTGAAGGGAGACAAGTGAACATGGGTGCTAGCGAGAGCATCGATACGGAATTCACCGGCCTGTCGGCCATCGTCACGGGTGGAGCCTCGGGAATCGGCAAGGCCGTAACCGAACTGCTGCTGGCCCGTGGGGCCAAGGTCGCGGTCTTCGACCTCAACCCGGATGCGGCACCGGCCGGTGCCCTGGGCATCAAGTGCGACGTCTCCGACCGTGATTCGGTCAACGCCGCAGTCGAGTCCGCCGCGGGCGAATTCGGTGGAATCGACATCGTCATCAACAACGCCGGGATCGGCGCACAGGGACAGGTCGACGCCAATGACGATGCCGAGTGGAACAAGGTGCTCAACGTCAACGTGGTCTCCGTGGCCCGGGTGACCGCTGCGGCCCTGCCCCACCTGCGCAAGTCCGAGCACGGCGCCGTGGTCAACACGGCCTCGATCGCCGCGACCGCCGGCCTGCCCGAGCGCGTGCTGTACTCGGCGACCAAGGGCGCGATCTACTCGATGACCCTGGCCATGGCCGCCGACCACATCCACGAGGGCATCCGCGTCAACGCCGTGTGCCCCGGCACCGCCAACACCCCCTGGGTCACCGGTGGACTGCTGAGCAAGGCGGAGAACCCGGAGGAGGAGCTGCGCCAGCTCAACGCCCGCCAGCCCCACGGCCGCCTGGTCGAGCCGACCGAGGTCGCCAGGACCATCGCGTTCCTGGCCAGCCCGCTGCAGGGTTCGACCACCGGAACCGCTGTCGCCGTGGACGGCGGCATGCAGGGCCTGCGCCTGCGCGACTGATTCCAGGCTGATTCCGGGGCTGGGCCCGGGCCCGGGCCCGGAACCCAGAGCGCCGCCCCGTCACACATATTCCCCGGTTCAACCGATGCGCGAATATGTGTGACGGGGCGGCGTTGTTATTGGAGCCGGCTCAGCTGGCCGATTCGTATGCGGGTCCGCCCGTCTCCGCAGCCCAATCCTGGACCCCGGAGACGTGCACGATCATCGCCGCCTGCGCCCGCTGCGGGTCGCCGGCCGCCAGGGCGTCGAGGATCGCCTGGTGTTCCTGCAGGGTCTGTTCCACCGCGCCGTCCTGGGTCAGTCCGCGCCAGGTGCGCGCCCTGCTGGTCTTGACTGACACCGCCTGCAGCAGGGCCGCCAGGTAGTCGTTGTCCGCATAACCTGCGATAGTGCCGTGGAACTCGAAGTCCTTGTCCACCAGCGATTCGATGGACTGCGGATCGGTCTCGTCGATCAACCGCTGCAGTTCGGCCAGCCCGGCGGCGTCGATCCGCTGGGCCGCACGGTAGGCGGTCTCCGCCTCGAATACGCGGCGCACATCGAGGATCTGGGCCAGCGAGCCCGAGGAGTGGACCTCGACTAAGAACCCGATGGCATCGGTGAGGTCCGCCGCTGACAGGGACGTGACATAGGTACCGGAGCCCCTGCGCACGTCGAGCACATTGATGAAGTCCAGGGCCTTGACCGCCTCGCGCAGGGAATTGCGCGACAGGCCCAAGCGCTCGGAGAGCTCCGCCTCCGGGGGCAGGCGGTCCCCGGGTTTCAGCTCACCGGTGACGATGAGGTCCTTGATCTTCGCCAGTGCATCGTCTGTGAGCGCCATGCCACTATCCTACCGGTGCAGGAGGGCTGTTCGGCCCCGAACGGCCCGAGCGGATCTGCGCGATTCCGGGCCGCTGCGCGGGTTCGATGCCCTGGGCGAAGCGGTCCAGGGAACCCCGTAGATGCTCCTCCATCGCAGCCCTGGCAGCAGCCGGATCGGCATCCGCGATCGCCTGGGCGATCGCCTGGTGCTCGGTGATGGTCGCGGTGGAATCCGCGCCGGGCGGGTACAGCCGGTACAGGTGCAAATGGGCGTGCAACTGGGTGAAGGCCGTGGTCAGGAAGGGGTTGTCAACCGAATCGAAGATCGCCCGGTGGAACACCTCGTCATGGTGCGACATCTGGCGGACCAGCTCGTCTCCGGCGGCACCAGCGGCCTCGAGCGCCCGGAACCGGTCGAGCTCGGCGAGCATCGCACGGCCCGGATTGCCCACCCGGCTGGTCGCGGCCGCGCCCGCGGCCCAGGGTTCCAAGAGCAGCCGGACCTCGTACATATCGCGCAGCGCGGCACCGTCGAGCAGGCCGGTGGTGGTGTAGCCGCGGGGGGCCGCCACCACCAGGCCCGCGCCCTCGAGCATCCGCAGGGCCTCACGTACGGGGGTCTGCGAGACCCCCAACTCACGGGCCAGGCGATCCATGTTCAACCGGGTGTCCGGAGGCAGGTCCTTCGCGGAGATCCGCTCGCTGATCGACTCGTAGACCGCAGCGACGGTGTCCTGCTTGGCGCGGTCGGACTTGGCGGTGCCGGGGGTGCTCATGGGCGCAGATCGGCCATGAGCTCGCGCAGTCCGTATGTCCACGGGGCCAGCTCCTCGCAGGCGCCCACCCGGTTGACCAGGCGGCCCACCAGGGGGTTCTCGATTGAGACCACGTCCCCGTTCGCATGGGTGAAGCCCTCGCCCGGGAAATTGCGGTCCTGAGTGGGGGCGAACAGCGTGCCGGTCATAATGGCGCAGCCGTCCGGGTACTGGTGATGGGCACCCAGGGTAGCGGCGACGAGGCGCTCGAAGGTCCGCGAGAGCGAGCCAACGGAGTTCACCCCGTGCAGTTCGTAGCCGTCGGTGCCCCTGACGCTCAGGTCGATCGTGAAGGTGCGCGCATCCTCGATCGTGAACCTCTCGTCGAAGATGCGGATGACCGGGCCCAGGGCGGTCGAGTGGTTGTTGTCCTTGGCCATGCCCAGCAGCAGGGCGGACCTGCCCTCGACATCGCGCAGGTTCACGTCATTACCCAGGGTGACACCGACGATCCGGCCCGTCGGGGTGACGAGGAGGACCAGTTCCGGCTCCGGATTGTTCCAGCTGGAGAAGGCGGGAATGCCGATCGTGTCCCCGCTGCCCACGGCGGACAGCACCTGGCCCTTGGTGAAGACCTCGGGGTCGGGGCCCAGGCCCACCTCCAGGTACTGCGACCACCAACCGGCGGCGATCAGCTGTTCCTTCACGGCCGCGGCCTCGGGGCTGCCGGGGACGATCGCGGACAGGTCGCGGCCCACGGCCTGAGCCATCTGGGTGCGGATCGCGGCGGCGCGGGCGGGATCGCCGGCCGCGCGCTCTTCGATGACGCGTTCGATCATGGAGCCCGCGAAGGTCACACCACAGGCCTTGAGCGCCTGCAGGTCGACCGGTGGCAACAGCGTCAGGCGCTCGGGCCGGGGCCCCGCCTGTGCGTGGTCGGGCAGCTGCACCTGGTCGATCGTCCACGTCGCGGGCCCGGTCATCAGGCCGGCCAGGTCGCCGGCCAGGTTCTCGCGCTCGAGCAGATCGGCACAGGTCAGTCCCAGCGCCGAGGCGTCCCAGAGCTCTTCGCCGCGGTAGGCCGCGACGACGGGGCGGGATTGGGCGGGGTCGTACAGGCGGGCGACGAAGGTGCCGTCCGTCTGGTCGACGGGTAGGACCTCGCGCACGGTGGCGGGGAAGGCCGCGGTCAGCGGGCCGGTGGTGCTCATCGGGCGGCCTGCCAAACGCCGTCCACACGGCGGGCGATGCCGGTCGGGTTGGCCTCCTGGAGTTCGGCGGGCAGCTGCGCGTCCTCGTAGTCCTGGAAGGCCACCGGCCGCATGAAGCGGCCGATTGCGGCGGTGCCGACCGAGGTGCCGTACATCGTGGCGGCAGGATACGGCCCGCCGTGCTGCTGGGCGTAGGACACGGTGACGCCGGTGGGCCAGCCCCCGCGCAGCACGCGGCCGGCCTTATCGGCCAGAGCGGTCAGCACGTCGGCGACGTCCTCGCCGTCCTCATTGTGCAGGGTGCCGGTGAGCTGGCCGCCGAGCAGGCCGATTGTCTCGATGAGCTCTTCGCGGTTCGCATACGTGATGATGACGGCGGCGGGGCCGAACATCTCGGTGTGCAGGGCCGGGTGGTCCGCGCTCAGGTCCGCGGCCGCGATGGTCAGGATCGCAGGGGCCGGCGGATTGGCGTTGTCGCCTGCGACCTCCGTGGTCACGCCGGGGGCGGCTGCGACCTCATCGCGGTGGACGGTGAAGTTGTGCGCGATGCCCTCGGTCAGCATGCCGGCGCCCATGTCCTGGGCGGCCAGCAGGGCCGGCAGTTCGGCGTTCGCCTGCGTGGCGGCGGCAGCCGGCAGGAAGACCATGCCGGGGTTGGTACAGAACTGGCCGACACCATTGGTCAAAGAGCCGGCGAAACCGGAGAGCAGCTCGGTGGCGCGGGCGTCCCAGGCGGCCTCGGTGATGACCACGGGGTTCAACGAACCCAGTTCGCCGTAGAACGGGATCGGGGTGGGTCGGGCCACGGCGCGGTCGAACAGGGCGCGGCCGCCGGCCTCGGAGCCGGTGAAGCCGATGGCCTTGGTCAGGGGGTGGTCGACCAGGGTCTGTGCGGCCTCGAGGCCGGAGACTCCCGCGAACAGGCCGGCCGGCGCGCCGGCGGCTGCCAGAGCGGCGGTGACGGTCTCGACGACCAGAGTGCCCAGGCCCATGTGTGCGTCGTGGACCTTGTGGACCACTGCATTGCCGCCGGCCAGGGCCGCGGCCGAGTCCCCGCCGATGACGGAGAAGGCCAACGGGAAGTTCGAGGCGCCGAACACGCCGATGACGCCCAGCGGGACGTTGATGCGGCGCAGGTCGGGGCGCGGGCCCATCCCCCAGGTCGAATCGGCGTGGTCGATCGTGGCGTCGAGGAACTGGCCCTCGCGGGCCTCCTGGGCCAACAGCTTGAGCTGGAAGCAGGTGCGAGTCAGTTCGCCTTCGAGGCGGCCGGCGGGAAGGTTGGACTCCGCGACTCCCAACGGCACGATTTCGGCCCGGCGGGCCTCCAGCGCGTCGGCGATCGCGTCGAGCCAGGCGGCGCGTTCCTCCCTGGTGTGGGTGCGGGCCGTGCGGAATGCGGCATCGGCGGCCACGATGGCGGCCGAGGCGGCCTGGGCTCCGGAGACCACGGGGCTTTCGGAATTCGGGTTTTCGGGATTCGCGGGATTGGACACGGTGTCAGTCCTTCCTGAGATGATGCAACGACTTTGTTGTCCCCACCATATCAAACACCTATAGGAAACCCTAGGTTCCTATAGGTGTTTAAATCCTCTAGGCGCTCTGCACATTCCAGCGGCGCAGGCTGCTGGAATGTGCTCCCAACCGGCGACACGCCCGCGCGTTTGCTGCTGTAGAACCTCACGTCTTTGCTGCCACCGAATCCCACGAGAGCACATTCCAGCGCAGCCCCTGCCTGAAATGTGCAGAGCACTTCAGGGTGTCAGATGAATACGGCCAGTATGTAGACCATAACGAGGCCCACCACGCTGCCCACACAGGTCGCAAGGCTGACCGACTTGGTTGCACCCTTGGTTGTCTGTCCGAGCATGGTCTTCGCCATCCAGAAGTAGTTGCTGTGCACCGTCATGAAGAACAGCGATCCAGCAGCCGCGGACAAGGCGATGAGTAGGGGATCGACGCCGGCAGAGGAGGCAACCGGAGCGAGGAACCCTGCTGCGGTGATCGAAGCAACGGAGACCGAACCGATTGCCACGTGCAGAACAACGGCCAGGATCCAGGCCAGGAGAATGGGAGAGGCGGCACCGGTGCTGAACATACCTTCAAGCACCTTGCCCAGACCGATCGCTTTGACGACTCCGGCCAGAGAACCACCGAGCCCGGTCAGGGCGAGGATCTCCCCGCTTGCGGAGAAGCCCTTCTTCATCGTCTCTTTGAGGATGTCATTGCCCTCGTGGACGAGAAGCATGATGGACGCGATGAACGTTGCGAGGAACATGGCGACCATCGGGTCGCCGATGAACGTCAACAGCGGCGCCTCGATTTTCATGCTGCTGACAATGGAGTTGGCGGCAATGAGCACCAGAGCCAGAATCACCGGGCTAATGGTCAGCGGCAAGGGCAGTCGATGCTTCTTACCGTCCTCTTCCGGCTGCGCCATACGGAACGATTCCAGCGCAACCGGGTCCTCGTCGGTCTCAGGTTTCCAGAACTTGAAACGCACGAAGAGCGTCTTCATGATGAAGATCGTCACAGAAACGCCGACGATGGAAAACAGAGTTCCGAATAGCAGGAATTTGGGGAGGGGAACTCCCACCAAGGAGCTCAGTGCGAGCGAGCCGACGCTGGGGATCATCATGGTCAGGCCGAACAGGCAGCCCATGCAGAGCGAGACGGACATGATACCGACGCCGGCCGGGCCGATCCTGCGTGCGACATTGCGACCGATCGGTGCGGTGATGACCAGAATGACATCGGAGAAGATCGACTGCATGATCGTGCCGTTGGTAACGCCCAGAGCATATGGGGCCAGGCGCCTGCCCGACATCTTCATCAGCACGGACACCAGTTTTTCGATCGCTCCAAGTCTGGACAGAATCACGCCGAGGAGAACACCGAACATGACGAGCATGCCGATGTCCGCCATGAGTTTTCCGAAGCCCTCGACGACGGTCTCCGCAGTCTTCTCAAGACCGAGTCCAGACGTCAGACCAAGGTATAGGGCGCCGATTACCAGCGCGAAAAGCGGATGCAGCTTAAGAGCAATGATGAGGACTATGACACCGACGATAGTGATACCGGTGTTGATGAGTATGAGGCTGTCTGCCACGGGAGTCTCCTCGATTCGCCATTGAATGAGATCGATACATGAGTGACAAACCGGTTGGATCAGGACACAGGAAAGTATCCAGACACAGTCGGCTTGCCTGAGGCTTGGACGGACTCACGGCTCGTGCGGCCGATGCGCCCATCCAGAAGGTAGTTATGACCGTGCTCATCGATTGCAGTATGGGCACGGGTCTCAGAGCCGGAGAGCACCTCTTGTAGAAGGTACTTGTGTCGTTCGACGTTGTGCGCCGGATCTTCGGTCTCGGCCAGCATGCGAAGGTTCAAGGACATCGCGAGCTTGACTTGAGCGATCGACTCTATGTAGGCGGAGACAATCCGATCGTTACCGCACAGGCGGACGACTTCGATGTGGAAGTCGAAGCTCACACGGGTGAGCTCAGACGTGGGCTGATTGGTGCTGAAGAGTTCCTCCATTCGGGAGAGCTGAAGGTTGGCCTGAGACGCATCCACGTCCCCGCCGCGCCCATGACCGTAAAGGTGGTGGACGGCCATATGCTCCAAACCCTCGCGGAACGTGACGATCTCGAAGAGATCATCACGGTCCAATTTGGTCACTTTGGCGCCCAAGCGCGGCTGACGGGTCACGATTCCGGCACCTTCGAGTAGGTGCAGTGCTTCTCGCACCGGTCCGCGGGAGATTCCCAAACGCTCGGTCAGGTCTTCTTCGATCAGGCGCTCGCCGGGGATGAGCTCACCGGAGAACACCAGCTCACTGATCTGATCAGCGGCCCACTGTGTCAGGCCGGCAGCTTTGCCGGATGCCCGACCCTTGGCGGATCGATTGCCCGTGTTGTTCATCATGGCCCCTCGACGATTTCTATTGTCTGCATTATTGTAGACAATAGAAAGTGACACGCAACACAAGAAAGTGATGATGGCACAGACCAATCCGGGCTTCGAGTCCGCGCAGACGACAAACGGCACCTCCCCCACAGGGCCCCTCAGCGGTGTGACGGTGTTGGAAGTGGGCGTGTTCATCGCCGCGCCTTTCGCCACAACACAACTGGCTGATCTCGGGGCCCGCGTGATCAAGGTGGAACCGCCCAAGGGCGGCGATCCAGTGCGATCCTCTGGGCCCTTCCTCGAGGGGGAATCAAGCACCTTCATCCGGATGAATCGGAACAAGGAATCGATTGCCCTGGACCTGAAATCTCCAGAGGGCAAGAAGGCGTTCCTGACTTTGCTGGATCACGCAGACGTGCTGATAGAAAACCTCCGCCCGGGCTCGCTGAAGAAGATGGGCTTGGGGTATGACGACCTCAAGGGCGACCATCCAGGTTTGATCTACGCATCGGTTTCAGGCTGGGGACAGACCGGGCCCCTGGCCAAGCTGCCCGGGCTCGACATCATGGCCCAAGGGCGCTCTGGCCTGATGAGTATTACCGGGTTTCCTGATATGCCGCCGGCCAAGGTCGGGGTTCCGATCTGTGATCTCACCACCGCGCTCTACGCGACAATCGGAATCCTCTCGGCACTCTATGAACGGAAGACGTCCGGGCAGGGACAGTACATCGATGTGTCCCTCTTCGAATCCGCCGTGTCCCTCGCGGTCTGGGAAGCCGGGGCCTACTACGGCAATGGCAGTGTGCCCACTGCCAATGGCTCGGC
Organism: Brevibacterium sp. 91QC2O2; assembly: GCF_024580695.1. Classification (NCBI taxonomy): domain Bacteria; kingdom Bacillati; phylum Actinomycetota; class Actinomycetes; order Micrococcales; family Brevibacteriaceae; genus Brevibacterium; species Brevibacterium sp. 91QC2O2. Next base: position 97,190 of record NZ_JANIJY010000002.1, read on the forward strand.
GCATCAGGCTCTGGCGCCCTACCAGGCCGTGCAGGCCAAGGACGGTTACGTGACGATCGGCGCCAACACCCAGGGGAACTGGGAGCGTTTCTGCACAACCTTCGACTTCGCAGATCTTGCCGATGACCCGGACTTCGTCGATCCTCCTACGCGGATGACCAACCGCACACGGCTGATCTCGATCATCGAGCAGCGGCTGCAGGATCGGACCGTCCAGGAAGTCGTCGATGCCCTCAATGAGGCCGGAGTACCCGTTGGCCCCATCTCGAAGTACGACCAGGTCTTCACCGATGAACATCTCGCGTCCCGTGACTACTTCTGGACTGCGCCCCATGCGAAACTAGGTGACGTCGAACAACTGGGCAACCCCATCAATCTGTCACGTTCGGGCACTGTGCGCAGCAAGGCGGGGCCGATGCTCGGCGAACACAATGTCCCGCTCGCCGAGGAATTCGATCTGGAGGTATGACCCATGGCAGATTTGGAAGTCGACGTTCACGATTCGGTACTTCGAGTTGTCTTCAACCGTCCCGAAGCCAGGAATGCCATGACCTCGGACATGTACGCAGGTCTACTGGAGGCTTGTGAAAGAGCCGATGCGGATCCGAAAATTCGCGCGGTGTCGATGCGCGGCGCCGGGGGAAAGGCCTTTGTCGCCGGCACAGACATCGCGCAGTTCCGCGGATTCACGGGAGAAGACGGCATAGCGTACGAGCAGACGATCGCCGATACCTTGTCACGGCTTGCGATGATGCGGAAACCCCTTCTCGCATTCATCGACGGACACTGCGTTGGAGGTGGTCTGGGCCTTGCCGCATGTGCAGATGTCCGCGTTGGGAATCCTCGGGCCAGTTTCGCCGTTCCGATCGCCCGCACACTCGGCAACACACTCAATACGACGACATTGGATGTGCTCGTCCAGGGCTTCGGAGAGTCGCGCGTCCGCTCCATGCTCATCGGGGCCCGGGCTGTGCGAGCCGAGGAAGCGCTTGCCTGTGGGTTCCTTACGGAGGTGAGCGAGAATCTTGACGAACTACAGGACGAGTACGAACACCGGATTTCCCACCTAGCACCCCTGACCCAGTGGTCCATCAAAGAGAACTTGCGGCGACTGAAGGCTGCACAGACCTCGGCTGCAGAATCAGCGGAGCCGAATGATTCAGATGTCGTATCGGCGGTGTACGGCAGTGCCGACTTCGCGCACGCAGTCGAAGCATTCCTGACCAAGCAATCCTATGAGTGGTCTGGTCGCTAAGCCACGACCGACCAAAGTGCTGGCAGGACCCCAGGGGTCCTGCCAGCACTTTGGTCGGTGTTCCGCCCCTCACACGAACAGCGCGGATGCCTTGATCACGGTCTGGACCAGCGCATAGAGCAGGCCGACGATCACCACGCCGGTCAGCGCATAGGCCGCCACATGGTAGAAGCCCCCGGTCGACAGCATGGGCGAGTCCCCACCGGAGGCATTGGACTCGTGCACCAGGGCGGCCTCGACCTCGGCCGGCTCTGCACGGTACTTATCGGCGACCTTGCCGATTAGCAGGTTCGCCACGAAGCCCACCGCCAGGAGCCCGACCATAATGCCCATGGACAGGGTGTACACGGCCGGCCCCGTCGCGCCCGCCCGGGTGCGCGACTCGATAACCGTATTGACAATCAGCGGACCCACCACGCCAGCGGCCGACCACGCGGTGAGCAGCCGGCCATGGATCGCACCCACCTGATAGGTACCGAACAGGTCCTTCAAATACGCCGGAGCCGCGGCGAAACCCCCGCCGTAGAAGGACAGGATGAGCATGGAGGCCGCGACGAAGAGGACGATATTGGCCCCACCGAACAGGGCCACACACAGGTACATCAGAATGCCCGCGCCCAAATACAGCGTGTAGGCATTCCGCCTGCCCATATAGTCCGAGGCGGTCGACCAGACGAACCGGCCGACCATATTCGCGATCGACAGCAGACCCACGAAACCGGCCGCCGCGGCAGGTGTGATCTGGGAGAAGAAGCCCTGCACCATCGGCGCGGCGTTCTCCAGGATCCCAATCCCGGCGGTGACGTTGGTGAACAGTACGATCCACAAGAACCAGAACTGTGGAGTGCGCATCGCCCGGGACACGGACACCTGCCCCGTGGTCGCCACCTTGTGCGCGGCGACGCGGGCCGGATCCCAATGCTCCGGATGCCAGTCAGGGTGCGGCAGGCGGATCACGAAAGCGCCCACCGCGATCGCCACCGCATAGATCAGCGCCAGAGTCCCGAAGGTCGGTGCCGCACCGGCGGCCAACTGCTCCGGGGCGCCGCCCCCACCGAAGATGCTCATCAACGAGTTCGACAAAGGACTGGCGATCAGCGCACCCCCGCCGAAGCCCATGATCGCCAAACCGGTGGCCAGACCGGGCCGGTCGGGGAACCACTTCATCAGCGTGGACACCGGCGAGATGTAACCGATCCCCAGACCGATCCCGCCGATCACCCCATACCCCAGATACAGCAGCCACAACTGTCCCGTGACGATCCCCAGAGTGGCCACCCCGAAGCCCACCACCCAGAACACACCTGCAACCACCATGGCCTTGCGCGGGCCCGCCCGCTCCACCCAGGTACCACCGATCGCAGCGGAGATCCCGAGCATCGCGATGGCCACGGAGAAGACCCAGCCGACCGCGACCTCGCCCGCGGCGAAGCGGTCCATGAACGGCGCTTTGAACACGCTCAGCGCATAGACCTGGCCGATGCACAGGTGAATGGCGAGTACCGCCGCCGGGATCAGCCAGCGATTGAAGCGCAGTGGGGCGACGATCGCCTCGCGGTCGAGGATACCGGGGCGCGAGCGGGTCAGGGGGGACGTGGAGTGCATAAGGAGGATACTGACCTTTCCGAGGTCACTGGGGATGGCGTCCGAACAGCCCGATCATAGCCGGAGGTGACAATGACTGGGCTACGGTGTTAAACGCATCGCTTGAAAGGACATCCCGGTGAGCACCTGGCGCACTCTCATCACCCGCACCCAACCCCCGGTCTCCCCGTTCCAGGTCGTCTCGGGTGCGCTCGGTGCGGGAATCATCATCGCCGGCTTGGGACTACTCGCCACCCTCACCGGTCAACCCCTGCTGGCGGCGGCCTTCGGGTCCTCGGCGGCACTGATCTTCCTCGTCCCGGATTCTCCCCTGGCACGGCCCATCAACGTCTTGGGCGGGCATCTGAGTGCGACCGTCATCGGACTGGCCGTCCGTTTCCTCCTGCCACACGCCTGGTGGGCGATCGCCATCGCGATCACCCTGTCCATCGCCACGATGGGACTGCTGCGGATCGCCCATCCTCCGGCCTGCGGGACCCCCATCGTCGTCATCACCGCCGGCGCCGGTTGGTCGTATCTGCTGCTGCCCGTCCTGGTGGGCGCAGTGGTTCTGGCAGCCGCAGGTGCCGCCTACCGGGCATTCCTGGCCAGGCGAAGGACCGCATAGGCCAAACGGTTCTCCACCGCCCCGCCACATGCCATCACTTCCCAAAGCCGCCCATCTCTTGTTAGTGTCTAAACACCGAACGTACGTTCGGCCGGTTTGAAGGCTGTTTCGAAGACGAACTGCCCGAATCCGGAAGTGCACAGATAACGACGACGTTGTCCGAAAGGGGTCGATGATGACCGATAGCACCAAGAAAGCACCCGAGCTGACCGAACTACTGGCCGACTCACCCACCAACTGGGGCAAGTGGGGACCGGACGACCAGGTCGGCTCTCTGAACTACCTGACCAACGCCGAGGTCCTGCGCGGCATCAAGTCCGTGAACTCCGGCGACCTGTTCACCCTGCAGCGCCTGATCGGCGATCCCAAGGGCGACCCCGTGTGGCCCGGCCGCGAACCCGCCACCGTTGAAATGGTGTGGGACGAAGCCAGCTGGGACGGCGAGGGCGCACCCCAGTTCCCCGGCGGCCTGCACTACGCCGACGACACCATGCACGCCTTCCTGCAGGGCTCCACGCAGTACGACGCGCTGGGCCATGTCTGGTACGGCGGGAAGATCTACAACGGCTACGACGCCCGCACCACCGTGGGCGGCCTGGACAAGGCCAGCGTCGAACCCATCGCCGAACGCGGCGTGGCCGGACGCGGTGTGCTCATCGACATGGCCCGCTACTTCGGCGTCGACGCCCTGCCGGCACGCAAGACCTTCGACCACAACGACCTGATGGCCGCGGCTGCACAGCAGGGCGTGACCATTGAGAAGCACGACATCCTGGTCATCCGCACCAACCACCTGCAGCTGTTCTTCGAACAGGGCGACGCCTTCTACGAGGACTTCTGCGAGCCGGGCCTGCAGTACTCCCCCGAACTCGTCCAGTGGTTCCAGGACATGGAGATCCCCAACCTGGTCACCGACCTGATCGGCAACGAGGTCACCACCGACCCGGACACCGGGGTATCCCTGACCCTGCACAATGCGCTGATGCGCAATCTGGGCGTGGTCTTCTCCGAGATCTGCGACCTGGAGAAGCTGGCGGCGGCCTGCGCCGCGGACGGCAAGTGGGACTTCTTCTACGTTGCGGCCCCGCTGAAGATCAACCGTGCCTCGGGCTCCCCTGTCAACCCGGTGGCGATCCGCTGATGGGTGCGACGCTTCCGTTCTCCACGCACCTCGAACCGCCGCACGACACCATGCCGGCCATGTGGGATGCGACCGTGGCAGAACACGGCGAGCGTCCGTTCATCCACTCCTTCGAGGACACGCTCACCTTCGCGCAGGCCGATGCCCGCGTGCGGGTCATCGCCGCCGAGCTCCACCGCCGCGGCGTCAGCAGGGGCGATCGGGTTGCGCTGTATCTGCAGAACGATCCGCTGTTCCTGCTGGCCCTGGTCGCGATCTGGCGGGTGGGCGGCGTGATGGTGCCGATCAACCCGATGAACACCGCCCATGAGCTGCGCTACCATCTGGAGGATTCCGGGGCCAAGGCCCTGGTCACTATCCCCGACCTGTGGGAGTCCGTGGCCGCCGGAGTGGTGGGCGATACCGCCGTCGAGTTCGCGCTGATCGGCGCGCACCGCGCCTGGTCGCCGCTGGGCACCGACGCTCCCGCCGGTTCGGTTCCCCCGATCACCGAGGTCGCACTGCCCGAAGGTCTGGGTGTCGAGTTGGACCTGCCCGGCGCCGGTGACTGCGAGCGCGTTGCCGTGGTCGAGGTCGCCCCCGGCCCTGTGGCCGCCGCACCCGGCGGCGAGCTGCCCGACCCGGGCCTGACGGGCGAGTCGGTCGCGGTACTGTCCTACACCTCGGGCACTACGGGCAAGCCCAAGGGTGCGATGAACACGCACGGGAACCTGACCTTCAATTCGGAGTCCTATGTCGGGTTCACGGGCTTGCAGGCCGGTGAGCCGATCCTCGGCATCGCTCCGCTGTTCCACATCACGGGGCTGGTCGGGCACATCACCCTGGCGATTCGGATCGGTGCGCCGGTGGTGCTCAGCCACCGGTTCCAGCCCGAGGTCATGCTCGAATCGGTACGCCGGTGGCAGCCGGTGTTCACGATCGGTGCGATCACAGCGCTCATGGCCCTGGCGGATTGCCCGCAGGTGCAGGCGGGTGCCGATGGTGGACCCTCCCCGGACTTCGCGTCCTTCAAGGTCCTGTATTCGGGCGGGGCGCCGATCGCCCCTGCACTGCAGGATCGGCTGGAGGGGATCTTCGGAGCGTACATCCACGGGGCCTTCGGAATGAGCGAAACGGCATCGCCCGTGGTCGCCGTGCCACAGGGCGAGCGGGCACCGGTGGATCCGGAATCGGGTGCGCTGGCACTGGGCAAGGCGATCTACGATACGACCGTGAAGGTGCTCGACGACGACGGCAACCCTGTGCCCGACGGCACCTATGGTGAGCTGGCGGCAGCGGGCCCGCAGATCATCCCGGGCTATTGGAACCGGCCGGACGCCAATGCGACAACCTTCCACGACGGAATGTTGAAGACCGGGGACATCGGGTTCAAGGACGCCGACGGCTGGTTCTACCTGGTGGACCGGAAGAAGGACATGATCAACGCCTCGGGCTACAAGGTGTGGCCGCGCGAGGTCGAGGATGTGCTCTACGGTCATCCGGCCGTGTCCGAGGTCGCGGTCGTCGGCGTGCCCGACGAGTACCGCGGGGAGACGGTCAAGGCCTTCGTGGCCCTGAAGGCCGGGACGACTGCGACGCCGGAGGAGATCGTGGCCTACGGCAAGGAGCACATGTCGGCCTATAAGTACCCACGCCAGGTCGAGGTCGTGGACGAGCTGCCGAAGACCGCCACCGGCAAGATCCTGCGCCGGGTGCTGCGGGATCAGTAGCGGGCTGTCCCGGCGAGGCGGGAGCGCCGGCCGGTCATCGCAAGCGCATGATGCTGCGCTTCCATAGGAAAGCGCAGCATCATGCGCCTATACCGTTGAACGCAATTGGCCGCACGGACGGGAATGAGCCGCCGCTGGTTCCAAAGCCTCGAAACCGGCACGCCGGCAGGCCCAAACCGCCGATCCACTGCTAGAATTTTAAGTTTTTTAAGTCTTTTTAAGACTCAGGTTCATCGGAGGAACCGCCTATGCCCGCACGGCCCCCGCCGGGCACACGTTTCCAATCGCCTGGTGGTCGGCGATCTGTCTGGCCTCTTAAAACTAGCGGTAACGACGAAAGCCTCAGGCACCAATCGTCCTACTGGTGCCTGAGGCTTTCTTCCTGTCCCGTCGTAACGGGTGACTGGTATGAGCATGCGGTCGAGCGCCTAGCTAGTCAAGCGTTGCCCTGAAAGTCGGGTACTTCAGCCGAAGAGTGGGAGTGCGAGCAAGGTCTGAATCTGCTCGAACACCCACTGCCCCAGTTCACCACCGAGTGCCCCGGCCAAGCCGGTGCCCAGTGCTGAGATGAACTTTTTTCCCTTACCGGTCTTCAGGCCATCTTCGATCCCGTCGACCAGCTCTGCTTGTTCGGGTGCCGCCTCGGCCACCTTTGCGCGAATACCGGCAACGATGTCCAATGCCGTCTGCAGGTCAGTGTTCACGTTCTGCTGAGTGTTCAACGTGTTGTGGTCACCCTGCGACACTGCGGCAATACTGCTGCCAGTGAAGTTGTTGTTGATGTTGGTTCCCATGTGGTTTCCTTCCACTTTGTCGAAATCCTCTGGACCATAGCCGGATTCCAGACACCGGCGGCCACGCCGCTCGATTGAGGACCGCACCAAGGGGACTCCCCAAGAGGCCAAAACTTTAACCATTCCCATTTCTTCCAGTTCCTGAACCTCCTGCTCGCATTCGCCCACAGAGACGGCTGGGCGGACAGCACCCGCCAGATGGGCAGCCAGCTCGTCCGCAGAACCCCCAATTCGGTCTTCCTCAAGTACCGCCAAGATCCCCAGTCCGATCTCGTCGCGTCGGACCTGATTCGCCTTCCGCCTGAGGACGACGTCCTGACCAGGCTTCAGGTGCACATCACGCTGACCGGTCAGGTCCTTCTCCCCAGAGACGACTCCCCGCTCGAACAGTTCCTGTTCCGCAGCGGCTTTGTTCTCCAGCGCGAGGTCACCGTCCGAAACCTTGGCACTGGACACCCCGTGTTCGGCCATCCAGACTGCCAACTTCAGTGCTTCATGAGTCAACGCTTCCATCTTTTTCATCCTCTCTTACCCTTCTTGGTGCGGCCACAGGAGATTCTGCCCTCCGCCGACCTTTGTTCCGTCACCGGACAGCACTCGCCGCCGGCCCCAGCAGCACTTCGATGAACGACCCGTCTAGCACGGACGGGAATCCGAAAAGGAAGCCCATCTCCAGCGCGAACACGACCAGCAGAACCAGGACAGACTTCCAAGTAGTAGTCTCAAAGCTCTGTGCTGCTTTAGTCACCCAGGAGAACCGCGAAAGACTCTGACTCATCCGGCTATAGGCGTCCCAACCGACAAGTGACAACGCGGCGCTCACATCGAGAAGCAGAGTCATTGTCAGTCCGACCAGTGCGAGCAGGGCCATCACCAGCAGCTGCGGATCGCGGATGAATAGCTCCGCCGGCGGTTCAATAGTGAAGGACAGAATCCAGGGCAGAACGCCATCATTGATGCTGGGCACCACTGTGACATCGTGCAAGGCATTGGCTACATCGACCATCGTCTTGCCGTCCCAGCTGAACTGGAAGATGAAGTATCCCAACAGCACTGTCGCAATGATCGACAAGCACAGTTCGACCACGACATATGCGGTCTGCGGACTCTTCGCATGTCGTCGGTCGGACACCAGGAACCGGATGGTGACCACGGTCAGCATGAGCGCCGCACCAACCATGCCGCCCAGGACGGGGATGAAGAAGCGTCCGAATGCTGCTGCCGCGACCAGCAGCAGAACAATCACCAGAGCCAACATGCCGTTGCTCATGCCCGGTTGGCCACCGCTGGTATATCCGACAGAGTGCCGGATGTTGTACTGGATTCTCTGGATTGTCGTGTGGTTCTGTGTCTGGTCGATATCGACCGTTCCCGAGTTATCGGTGACGACGGCCTGTTGCCCGTCCTTGTTCTTCGCCTTGACCTGTTTGCCCGAGCTGGGCGGTTCATGGGTGAAACCCATCTTGTTGCCCAGCGGGAGCGCTGCGACGAACAGTGCGCCTAGGATCGCCGAGATCGTTCCGCTGGCGATGCTTTCCACAAAGTCGTTCATGTTCTTGCCTTCCGTTCGATGGTGCCTGTCGGTTCGGTTCCCTCTTCTTCTCTTGATGTGCTCTATAGCGCGGTGGTGCTGCCGAGGTCTTTACGTCTTCTATGGCCCTCTGGCGGACTGGAACCGCACACAACTCATTTCTTCAACTTTCCTTCGTAGAGCACTGATGCGTAGGAGCTACCCGCGCTGAACTCGATCTGAACGGTCTCAGCGCCCTTGATCCCGTAGGCCACAGTGCGCGTCTGCTTACGCCCCGCCTGGATCTTGGAGAAGTCGGCCCCTTCCAGACCACCGGCAGTATCGAAGACCTCTTGGGCCTCTGTTCCCTCATCGCCGACAGAGACGGAATCAATGGATGCAAGCCTTCCGTCAAAAGTCCTGTCCGAACCGTTCTTCACCGTGATGGAGAACTTCTGCAGGGCACCGCCGCTGTCCTCAGCGCCGATTCCCGATGACGTGACCCGACCGGATCCCAAGTACTTGATGGTGACCGCGAGTCCGTCGTCGTAGGTCCAGGTTTCGCCGAATGCCTTGACGTCCGACTCCCCGGCATCACCGGAGAGCGCGTCATCGCCGGCCGGCGCAGCACCAGCTCCGGTCTCCACCGGTGCGTCCGCCACTTCGTCGATGTCCTTGACCGGCGTGCTGGAGTCTAGGCCGGTTCCGCAACCGGTCAGCATGAGCGCGCTGCATGCAATAGCGGCCAGGGTGCCCGACATGCGGGTGATGAGGGTCTTCGAGGTCTTCATAGGAGGTCCTTCCGGGAAGCGAATGTGTGTTGATCGGTATCCATCGTGGGACAGACCATGCTCATTTGTCCTCAGCTATTCCGTTAAGCCCCCTTAACACTTTTTCGAGTCTCATCCACACACTTTTCCACTACTGTTGATATCGATAAGCCCGCCGCAGGAAGGAGGAATCGTGACGGCACAGTTGTTGACCATGCAGGACATCGCCAATCTGGCACAGGTGTCCCGCCCAGCCGTTTCCCAGTGGCGCCGCCGCGACACCATCCGTGGCGCCCACGTCCCCTTCCCCTCCCCCGTATCCCGTCACTCCGGCGTGGAGCGCTTCGCCTACGACGACGTGACAGCATGGCTACGCAAAACGGAAAGGGGCAACAACCCCGAATTCGCCGAGGACGCACCCTCCCTGGCACTCCCCGAACCGGCTATCGCCGAGGCCACCGCGCTGGTGCTACTCGCTCTGCGGACCGCTGCGCCCGATGACCTGGTCAACCTTCCGCCCGATGCGCTGGTCACTCTTGCTGTAGAGCTGGACCCGGAGGACTCCTTCTTGTTCTCGGAAGCCCTGGACGCGGAGTTCACCCCTGAAGAGCTGCAATTCGTCGACGGGCTGTACTCCGCCTCCTATGGTTCAAACGATGCACTGGCCCGTCTGGATGCTGGCCGGATCGCCAGGAACCAGGGCAAGCGCGGCTTTACAGACGACCTTATGGACGCGCTGTGCGCTGTCATTGACGCAAGTGGGTCCCCCGTCACGGTGTCTGTCGATTCCCCGGACTTCCTCCCGATAACCAGGGCGAAGATGTGCGCCGGCCTGCAGATGAAAGCCGCCGACTCCGAAACCGAAGCAACCGATACCACGCAGGAACGCTTGACCAGACTGCGGGCCCATATCACCGGAATTCCCCTGGCGACGCCGGATTCGGACCCATGCTGCGCCATCATGTCAGTGCATGGACTCCCCCGCGAGTCAGTGTTCTCCGCTATTGACGACTTGGCCCTCAACCTGACTGATCAGGACAGGGCCATCGTGATCGGACCGGCCGATATGCTCTGCGAGCGTCCGGAGAACCGAGCAACGGCCGAGGACCGCGCAGTGGCCCTCCGCGCCACGCACTCATCGAACAGTGGACGTCTGGCAGCGGCCCTGCGCCTGCCCCGGGGCTGGTGGAAGGAATCCGTCAACCAGGCCATGGGACTGTGGCTGTTGGATGGGACCGGGGGCATCAAGCACCCGTATGTCGCCGACCTTGTCGACCAGCGCATCGACCTCACCGAACTACAGAATGATCTGGCTGCAGTCCTTCACTTGATTCATCCAGCGGATGCCGGCACTGCACAGAGCTCCGGCCGGTCGTTCAAATATCTGCAGGGCTACAGTGCAGCCGACATCTTCAGCGGCCATCCGGTAGTCCCCGCTGGAGCCATAGCCGAACGGTTCGGGTTGGAGACGACCACGCACATCGATCAGGTGCAGGCCGCCACAGTGCTCACTGCGTCCACATCCGCACCTTGCTTGGACGTCGCGGTGCAGCCCGCACCCGGTCATATGCGGCTTCCGACCGTACCTTTGGGCCAGTTGCTGGGATTCCATGACACCAAGGGAGGCAAGCGTCAAACACAGATCAAGCGGATCAACGGCAGCCGCATCGATCCTCGGGATTCCGACTCCAACGGGACAGTCCCCGTGCGCAGCGCCGGATCCGAAACACCTTTGTTCTACTTGGACCCCATCGACGCGACGAAGGCCTACCCGCAAGCAGCACATACGGAGCCCGGCGATGTGGTCTTCACATGCAATCCACCGGCAGCCCATGTCGATGAGACAGGTGGTTCCATCGTCATGAGTCCCAGCCGAATCCTGCGGGTACACAAGGACCCACCCGCGGAGCCGGAGGTGGATGCGGCCGGGCAAATCGTCGAACATCGCCCCCAGAAACGCACGGTGGGACCGCATGCCCTGGCGGATCAGATCAACCGCCAGACCGGCACCGAACACCTGGCCTGGCAGATCTCGCTGATCCCCACCGACCAGGCGGAGGCCTTGGAGTCCGCATTGCGGGATGCCCAAGCGTATAGAACAGAATTGAACCAACGGCTCGCCGCCGCTTCCTCACTGAGTGAACACCTCATTGCGGGGATCTCCGACGGCACGCTGAACATCGTTGACCGGTCCGGATGGGTCGGCGCGGAGGAACAGGAAGGCACCAACTGAACATGGCCAAGAAAAAGTCTCCACATGCGCCCAGCACCATGGCTGAGCTCAAGGCGACACTATGGAAAGCAGCGGACCGGCTGCGCGGTTCTCTGTCCGCCAGCCAGTACAAGGACGTCATCCTGGGATTGGTCTTCCTCAAGTACGTCAACGATGCTTTCGATGAACAGCAGCAGATCGTCAAGGACCGTCTAGCCGCCGAAGGCATCACAGACGAAGAGGACCTGGCAACCCTCTCGGTCGACCCTGACCTGTACGAGGGATCTGGTGTCTTCTTGGTCCCGGACGAGGCCCGCTGGACCTTCCTGGCCCAGCATGCCAAGGGTCTGAAAGGTCAAGATGGTGAACCGGACAGGACGATCGGTTCGCTGATCGACTCCGCGATGGAACGGCTCATGGCCTTCAACCCGTCGCTCAAGGACACGCTGCCACGTCTGTACAACCGGGACAATATCGACCAGCGCCGCCTGGGTGAACTGATCGACCTGTTCAACTCCACCCGGTTCTCCGCCCAGGGGGAACACCGCGCCCGCGACCTGATGGGCGAGGTCTACGAATACTTCCTGGCGGAATTCGCCAGGGCCGAGGGCAAGCGCGGTGGGGAATTCTTCACCCCGCGTTCGGTGGTCCGCACCCTGGTCGAGGTTCTGGAACCGTACAGTGGCCGGGTCTACGATCCGTGCTGCGGTTCCGGCGGCATGTTCGTCCAGTCGGAGGAATTCATCGCCGACCGCGGCGGCGATCCGCAGAGCATCAACATCTTCGGCCAGGAATCCAATGAGGAAACCTGGCGGATGGCAAAGATGAATCTGGCGATCCACCAGATGAGCAACAAAGGGCTGGGCGCACGCTGGGGCGACACCTTCGCCCGTGACATCCACGCGGATGTGAAGATGGACTTCGTCATGGCAAACCCGCCATTCAACCTCAAGGAGTGGGTGCGCCGGGAGGACGATCCGCGCTGGGCCTACGGCGTGCCGCCGGCCCGCAATGCGAACTATGCGTGGATTCAGCACATCATCTCGAAGCTGAACGACTCGGGCAAGGCCGCAGTCGTCATGGCCAATGGTTCTATGTCGTCGAATTCCGGCGGCGAGGGCGATATCCGCGCGCAGATCGTGGAGGCTGACTTGGTCAGCTGCATGCTGGCACTGCCCACCCAATTGTTCCGCTCCACCGGCATCCCGGTGTGCGTATGGTTCTTCGCCAAAGACAAGGGATCACGCAAAGGTCAGACTCTGTTCATCGACGCCCGCGATATGGGGCACATGATCAGCCGTGCGGAACGCGATCTGAGCCCCGAGGACATCAAGCTGATCAGCGGTACCTTCCACCGGTGGATGGGCACCTCGGACGACGATGCCGAATACGAGGACGTGCCGGGCTTCTGCAAGTCCACCACCTTGGCAGACATCCAGGCTGCCGGCTACGCGCTGACTCCTGGCCGCTATGTCGGTGCCCCACCGGCGCCGGAGGACTTGGAGCCGATCGATCAGAAGATCGCCCGATTGAAGAAGGAACTGGCCGAGGCCTTCGACGAGTCCGCCCGCCTGGAGCGTGTCGTGCGCGAACAGCTGGGGAGGCTGGGATGAGCTGGGAGACTGTCACTCTAGGCGAGATCTGCAGTCAAGCTGATGGAGGCATCCAGACCGGACCTTTTGGATCACAATTACATGCATCTGACTATGTCGCCGAGGGCATTCCTGTGGTCATGCCGCAGGACATCGGCGACAACGTCATCACCACTGAGAACATTGCAAGAATTGGCGTAGATGACGTCAGCCGTCTGTCCCGTCACCAACTGGCCTATGGAGACATAGTCTATTCACGGCGCGGCGACGTCGAGAGACGTGCACTCGTCCGTGAGTCGAACGTTGGTTGGCTGTGCGGCACCGGTTGCCTGCGAGTTAGAATTAAGGACCAGAACGTACACGATTCGCGATTTATTTCGTACGCTTTGGGCCTTGAACAGTCGCGCACGTGGATTCGTAAACATGCAGTAGGCGCCACCATGCTCAATTTAAACACGGGAATTTTGTCAGCCGTTCCCCTTTCTATTCCTGCACTCTACGAGCAGCAGGCGATTGCCGAGGTGCTGGGAGCGCTCGACGACAAAATCGCCGCCAACGAACGAGTCGCAAAAAAGTTGGATGCCCTCATTGATGCCCTCGTCTATCAAATTGTCGCACAGGGGAAAAGAATGATGGTAGGCGACATTCTCACTCTTAACTATGGAAAATCACTCCCGGCAAAACTGCGTAACCCAGGAGATATTCCAGTGGTCGGAAGCGGAGGAATATCCGGTTACCACGACACTTACTTGGTCAAAAATTCGGGAACAGTGATCGGCCGAAAGGGGACAGTAGGCGCCACATACTGGGTCAATGGCCCTCACTATCCTATAGATACCGCATATTTTGTCGAATCCTCCCTACCCTATTCAAATGAACTACTTTATAGACTAGTGAAAACTGTCGACTTCACTGGCCTGAATTCTGATTCTGCTGTACCAGGGCTGAATAGAGATGAGGCATATTCACAACCAATAATGATTCCATCCAGCGAGCAGATAGGGACGATTTCTAATCTTGCGGCCTCCTTCCAAGCATCCATTTCAGCGGTAGATGGGGAATCCACAGCCCTGGCCAGGACCCGAGACGAGCTGCTGCCCTTGCTCATGTCTGGCAAGATCACAGTTAAGGACGCCGAAGCCATCGCCTCGGACGCCGTATAAGGACCATATGAGGTTCGGGCACGAACCCACCCGTGCCCGAACCTCTGCAAAGGAGCACCGATGATCCCCGAAGATGCTTGGGAAGAGTTCATGCTGAACCGCCTGTACGACCATGGTTGGGAGACCATGGCAGGCAAGGACGTAGCCCCCGGCGCACCCGATGGGCGCGTTACCTGGGCCGACCCGGTAATCCGGGCCAGGGCCTCGGCCGCGGTGCGCAAACTCAACCCGACCGTCCCCGGTCGGTACCTGGAGGAAGCACTCAAAGAGGTCCTGGCCACCGCCAGCTCGGACGCCCTACATGAGAACTTCCGTTTCCATCAGGCGCTGACGGATGGCTATCGCGGAATCAGCTACGTCGATTCCGAGGGAATCGAGCAGAACCCGACGATCCGTTTGATGAGCAGTAGGGTCAAAGACAACGACTACCTGGCGGTCAACCAGGTAACCATCCGCGACCGCGACCACGAACGCCGCTTCGACATCGTGCTCTACGTCAACGGCTTTCCGTTGGTGCTCGTGGAGCTCAAGCGGGCTGGGTCGGAGTCGGCGACCATCGCGGACGCGCACGCCCAGCTGCAGACCTATCTGCAGGAATTCCCCGATGCCTTCACCTGTCCCGTCCTCTCTGTGATCAGCAATGGTCTGCAGGCCGAGTACGGGACCCCGTTCACGCCGCTGAACCACTTCAGCCCGTGGAATGTCGACGATGACGGTGTGCCCGTACCATTGGGCGCCGACCCCAAGGACGACAACACCAATCTGCCCATCGAGGTGCTCACCGACGGCCTGTTCAACCAGGAGCGCTTCAATCAGATCGTGAAGAACTACG
The DNA here is from genome assembly GCF_024580695.1 of Brevibacterium sp. 91QC2O2. Classification (NCBI taxonomy): domain Bacteria; kingdom Bacillati; phylum Actinomycetota; class Actinomycetes; order Micrococcales; family Brevibacteriaceae; genus Brevibacterium; species Brevibacterium sp. 91QC2O2. The sequence goes on from NZ_JANIJY010000002.1 coordinate 112,380, forward strand.
TGTCCTTCTCCCAGGGTGCTGATGGTCTGGTCAAGCGGGTCGCCAAGCCGCATCAGTACTTCGCGGTGACGAAGGCGGTGGGCAACACGGTCGATGCCGTGCGCAACGATGGCAAGGTGGGCGTCGTCTGGCACACCCAGGGCAGTGGCAAGTCCATGGAGATGGAACTTTACGCGCACCTGGTGGCCGGCCAGCCCGAACTGAAGAACCCCACGCTGGTGGTCGTCACCGACCGCACAGAACTGGATTCGCAGTTGTTCGACGGGTTCGCGTCCTCGCAATTGCTGGGCGAATCCCCTATCCGCATCGAGACCCGCTCCCAGCTTCGGGAGCAGCTGAGCGTTCGAGCCACCGGCGGGATTTTCTTCACCACTCTGCAGAAGTTCGGCCTGACCAAGGCGGAAAGGGACAATGGCTTGTCCCATCCTCGGCTGAGCGAGCGGCACAACATCATCGTGATCGTCGACGAGGCCCACCGCAGCCACTACGACAACCTCGACGGCTATGCCCGGCACATCCGCGACGCGCTGCCGCATGCGTCGTTCATCGCCTTCACCGGTACCCCGATCTCATTCGCGGACAGGAACACCGAAGCCGTGTTCGGCCCGATCATCGACACCTACGATCTGACCCGCGCCGTGGAGGATGGGGCGACGGTCCCCGTCATCTACGAACCCCGTCTGGTGTCCATGGGACTGGGCGATGACGTTTCGGAAGACGATCTGAACAACGCCGCGGATGAGGCCACTGTCGGTCTCGACGACGTGGAGCGCGAAAAGGTCGAAAGGTCAGTTGCCGTCATCAACGCGGTCTATGGTGATCCCAAGCGCCTGAAGGTGCTGGCCCGGGACATCGTGTCGCATTGGAAGGTCCGGTCTGAGGCGATGCGGGGATTCCTGTCCACCCCGGGACACCCAACGGGCGGCAAGGCGATGATCGTGTGCGCCACCCGTGAGATCTGCGCCAGGCTGTACAAGGAGATCATCGCCCTTGAGCCTTCGTGGGAGGGAGCCAGCGGCTCCGCCGGGGTGGATGACGGCAAGGTCAAGGTCGTTTATTCGTCCGACGCTACCGACCAGGGAATTGTAACTGAGCACCGCCGCAGGCAGGCGCAGAATCAGGCGATTCAGAACCGTCTGCGCGATCCCGACGATGAGCTGGAATTGGTCATCGTCAAGGACATGATGCTCACCGGATTCGACGCTCCCCCGCTGCACACCCTGTATGTGGACCGGCCACTCAAGGGTGCGCTGCTCATGCAGACCCTGGCCCGGGTCAACCGGACGTTCAGGGACAAACCCGCGGGTCTACTTGTGGCCTATGCGCCGATCACCCAAAACCTGCAGGACGCCCTGGCCGAATATACGGAGACGGATCAACGGAAGAAGCCTGTCGGGCGCGACACGACTCAGGCGCAGCAAACCGTCCGCCAGGTCCTGGCGGAACTGGACACCCTGTGCGCCGGCTTTGATTGGCGCACGGCCTTGGATGAACAGGGCAATTCCGTCTGGATCCGCACCGTGCTGAAACTGACGAACTACCTGCGCAAGCCGGCAAACCAACACGTGGCCGGACTCGGTGCGCCTGACCGTGGAAATGCCGACGACAAAGTGGACCAGGCTGTAGGTGCTTCGGGGCTGGAGGGCGAAGAGTCCTCAACCCCAACCTTAGCCGGTCGGTTCCGGGAGCGTGCCGGGCAGTTAGCCCGCGCTTGGGCTCTGGCCGGAGGCGACCTGGACCAGGAGAAGGCACTGACCCGGGACGTGCGCTTCTACGAAGAAGTCCGCGTGTGGATGGCGAAGTACGACGCCCAGGAACGCCAGGCCGAGGGACAGCCCGTCCCCGAGGACGTCGAGCGCCTGTTGGCCTCTCTGATGGAGGGCGCGACGCAGACCGGCGAGGTCATCGACATCTATGCGCTGGCAGGCTTGGAGACACAGTCGATTACCGAGCTTGCGCCCGAGCTGCGCAAGCGAGTCGAGGATCCGGACCAGGCTCATCTGGCGATAGAAGAGCTGCGCAATGAGTTGGTGCGCGAATCCGACCGGCTGACCCACAACAACCTGACCAGGCAGAAGGCCTTTGCCGAACGGATCAAGGAGCTGATGAACCGCTATACGAACCAGCAGCTGACCAGTGCCGAGGTCATGGCGGAACTGATCGCAATGGCCAAGGACGTTGCAGCCGAGGCGACCCGCGGTGACCACTTCGATCCCCCACTGGCCTATAGCGAACTGGCTTTCTACGATGCCTTGGCCGACAACGAATCCGCGGTTGAGCTGCAGGGTGACGATGTCCTGGCGCAGATCGCCAGGGAATTGGTGAAGATCATGAACCAGGACGTCAAGACGGACTGGACTGTGCGCGACGATGTCCGTGCCAAACTCAGGTCATCGGTCAAGATCCTGCTGGCCAAGTACAAGTACCCGCCGGATCGGCGCAAAGAGGCCATGGACGCGGTCATTGATCAAATGGAACAGCTAGCGAAGAAGAGGGCACAGTGATGGGTGAGCAGCGGGTCGAAGCCAACGTCCTCATCAAGCAGTATCGAAATTTCCTGGACCAGTTCCAGATCCGAACCAGCACCACGCGATTTGACTCGTACCGGACCCTTAAAGACAGAGAGCTCCTCGACGCCCTGGCTAATGACTTTCAGACAATATGCGCCATGCCTGTTCAAACCGACTGGATATCTGAGACAATAGCACTCCCGGACTCACCCTTACGCACAGCATTAGCGCTTGGCCTATCTCTCAGAGTAAAAACACAGAGCTGGTGGGATCAGGCACGTTTCATCCTCAGCCTTACCGCATCACCAAACACCCACACCAACACCGCTATACAAAACCTGATTCGCAAATCAAACCCCTACAACAAGGAACAAGTTGAGGAAGTCGAACGTCGCATTTCGAAATTGATTAAAGAATATGACTTAATTTCCGAAATCTCAGACAGACTAGGATGGAACGAATTTGCAGACCTGGTATACTCTATCAATCCTGAGCCATTCACCCCAGATGCGATAATCACTCAGTACAATGAATTTCTTGACAAGCAAAGCTTCAGGAGCATGCAGCTCGGGCATGCGCCAGTGACTCGCAGCAGGAGAAGTCCCGCCGACGTAATAAGCTACCATTTTGCCCATACTATGCCATTCAACCCGCTTTTTGACTGGCCTACCGAAATTTCCAGATTACAATCGACCGAGCTTAGCTCAATCTTGTGGTCTGCACTACAGTCCCGGGTTAAAACCTTGCCTTGGGTTGACCAAGCAGATTTTATAACAACAGCAGGACTACGAAACTCTCCCGGCGCACAAGCGAGGCTCAGGGAAATGACGGTGCAGATTCGCTTAAGAGGATCTTCCAATTCACGGAAAAAAGATTTTACCGAAATTCTGGTTAGATGCGCAGGTGACCGAAATAAGAAAAAAGCACTCGCGGATCTATGCACAAGTGTAGGCTGGTCGGAAGTAGCCCAATCCTTAAGCAAGAAAGAAACCAAGTCTTCCAACCCCACCCGACTTCAAGAAACTAGGGGTATCAACACATTATCAGGGAGCATACCTCAAACTAAGGTAGTATCCTCGGGGTCCCGTCCTTGTGCAGTCGTACTGGTAGGCGAATCTGTTGCAAAAGAGATACTGCGACAGTTTCAATCACTTAAGGATGTCCGTCTCGACCAAGCATCCCGTTTCCTCGCTGAAGAACTGACAATTCACAAGCACTGGAGACTTTACCTGAGTGAGAAAATCCCAGTTAAATGGCGAGGCGGGTCTGGGAATGTCTCCATTATTGACATATCTGTCATCGGAGCAAGCCGCCTCTATGTACAGTTCTTCCAGGCCAACGGAATTGTGCAACTTTCTTCCGGGTCCACTATTGATCAGCTAGGACTTTCCTCGTATAACGATACTGGCGACAGATCCAACAGCAGATTGCGCCTCTTGACAAATATCGCAATACTATATGTTTTTGGCGAAACAGGATCGATATTCAAGACAAGTGTTTCTGAATATTGGCGGCGAGCTGAACAAGTGTCAGGAAATAAGTTCTATCCTACAGATGTGTACCGAATCGAACATCTAATTGAGAATGACAGAGCCCGGGCTATCGCGCCAGAGTTAACAACCATCTCAGTACCACCGGAGCCAACCACACAAAGGAAACCTCATAATACCCGTGGGTATAAGAGACGAGTTCCCAGCGGGGGACATACCCTGGTATCCGCCTATCGGACCGGCGGGAAAAAACGCAAATAACCAATCAGAAGGAGAACAACCATGTCAGACGCACAAACAAGCCCCGTGTCAGAGAACACCACAGGCCAGCCAGAGCCAGCGGTCGAAGCTACTAAAACGTCCACCGGTCACGTCATCCGTGCCCACAAGCGGCGCATGCCCAATGGGAAGGTCGCAGAGGTTTCCGCGCATCGTCGCGGCCAGCGCAAACAGTCATCCCACGACGACTGACGAACCCTCGGACTAGCTGACGACCTCGGAGCTCGTCAGCTGGTCTGCGGCGAGGCCACACCAGCGCTTCATCGAATTACCGATCAAGAAGCACGATTGCTCGGTTCAAGCCGCGAACTTGACGCTCAGGTGTCCGCCTGTGGAACGAGCCACCCGGGCCAGAGTCTTGAGCGTAGGGAGGCTACCTCCGCCTTCGAGGTTGGAAATATAGGACTGCGTAACCCCCATCGCCGCAGCGAGCTGTGCCTGTGTCATTCCCGCTTCATGCCGTGCATCGTAAATGGCCTGAGCAAGGTCGAGGGAAAGCTCCGCAACATCGGAAGCAACATCAAACTCTGCCCGTTCCTCAGGAGGCATGGCCGCGAGACGCTTGGCGTGATATTCAGAGGCTTCGATAGTCATGATTGCTCCTTCTGTGCACGGCGAGCGCGGAGAATCTCCCTACGCTCGTTGTTCTTCTGCTTATAAAAGGTAGTCAGGGTGATAATGCGCTGCTCTGGCTGAAAGGTGTAGGTGATGCGCCGAGCCTTATTCTCCAAGTTGAAGCGGAGTTCGAAGAGCCCCTCACCAAGCGGCTTCGACAGCGGCATGCGAAGCATATTACCCGCCACCTCGAGACGCGCAACCACTCGACGCACCGTAGCGTACTGCCCAGCGGTGAGGCCGTCGAGCCACGCTTGCACTTCGTCGGAGTAGACCACCGTCCATATTTCCACACCCCTACATTACTTCAGATGCATATACATGTCGAATGATATTTTGACCTCGCTTGCGTTGCTAGCCCACGAACTTCTGCAGGGTACTCAGGCCCACCGAGCCCAGGTCCAGGGCGCGGGAGTGGAAGTCCTTGAGGTCGAAAACCCGACCCGCGGCAACGGCGGCACCCTGGGCGTCGGCCCGCAGCTGCTCCCAGATCCGCTGGCCGATCTTGTAACTGGCGGCCTGCCCCGGCCAGGTCAGGTACCGGGTCCATTCGAAGCGCAGGGAGGTGTCGATGGTGGCCAGGTGGGCGCGCAGATAGGTCCAGGCCTTGTCCGCATCCCAGGTCCCTCCACCCACGGACTTCGGCGCAGCCAGTCCCAGGTGCACGCCCAGATCCACAACCACGCGGGTGGCGCGCAGCATCTGCGAGTCCAGGGTGCCCATATAGTCCCCCGGCTCGTCCATAAAGCCCAGTTCGGCCATCAGCGCCTCGGCGTACAGGGCCCAGCCCTCGCCGTGCCCTGACACCCAGCACAGGTTGCGCCGCCAATTGTTCAGCGTGGCCCGGTTGTACGTCGCCCCGCCCATCTGCAGGTGGTGCCCCGGCACCCCCTCGTGGAAGACGGTCGTCTTCTCCTGCCAGGTGGTGAAGTCGGTGACCCCGCGCGGCACCGACCACCACATCCGCCCCGGGCGCGAGAAATCATCGGTCGGCCCCGAATAGTAGACCTCACCCGAGCCATTGGGGATGACCATGCACTCGATGCGCTGCAGCGGTTCGGGAATGTCGAAGTACGTGCCGTTCACCGCACGGATCGATTCGTCGGCCACCCCCTGCATCCAGGCCCGCAGCTCCTCGGCCCCGTGCAGTATCCGCGCCGGTTCCCGGTCCAAACGTTCCATGGCCTCGGCCACGGTGGCGCCGGGGTACAGGGCCTCCGCGGTGGCCTGTTGGGCCGCGCGCAGCCGCTCGACCTCGTCGAGCGCCCAGGCGTAGGTCTCCTCGAAGTCCACTTCGGCGCCCAGGAACTGCCTGCTGTACAGGGCGTAGTCCTCCCGCCCGCAGGCGTCATCGGCCGCGGTGGCCGGCAGGATCTCACGCGTTAAGAACTCCGCCAGTTCCCCGTAGGCGGCCTTGGCGGCGTCGGCCGCGGTGCGCAGCCGCCCGGCCTGCGCCCCGGGGGCGCCTACGATGAAGGCGTCGAAGAAGCCATCGGCCCGGGTCACCTCGTCCGTCTGCTCCACGACCGAGGCGACCTGCCGGCGGGTGGGCGCCTTCCCTGCCGCTACGGCCCGGCGCAGCGACTCGGCATAGCCACGCAGGCTGCCGGCCACGCTGTGCATCCGCGCAGCGTTGGACTCCCAGTCATCGGCGGTGGACTTCGGCAGCAGGTCGAAGGTGTTGCGGATGAACTGCGTGGCCGATTCGATGTTGTTGAGCGGCGCCAGATCCAGGCCGGCGGCATGCATATCGGCGGCCAGCCCCAGGCGTTCGCGCAGGGCGTCGGCGGTGACCGCGTCGACCTCGTCGAAGGCTCCGGGGGCGGCGGAACTCTCGATCTGCTCCAGCCGGGCCCGGGTCTGCGCATTCAGCTCGGCCGCCGCGTCGACCGCGTCCGGGGAGTAGTCGTCCAGCCCTGCCGAGTCCCCCTCGATTCCCAGGTAGACCTGCCAGGAGGGCATCCGGGCGATCACCCGGTCCGCGTATTCATCGGCCAGTGCGTCGATCACGGACGGGACGCGGGCCGGACCGGCGGCATTGCCGGCAGCAACGCCGGCTCCGCGGCCATCAGTACCAGCACCGGAAACGGGCTTCGAAGAGTTCATACCTGCACCCTATCGGGGCCCGCACTCGCGCACAGCAGCAGGCCCCCTGGAACTGAATGGCCATTCAGGATAGGCTGAAATGACGCAAGCCACCTTGAGAGGACACTCCCATGTTCAAGCCCACCATGACGATCTGCGCCCTGTCGGCGACCACGGCCCTGCTGTTGGCCGGGTGCACGCCGAACGCCGCGGACTCACCGGCCCAGGAGGCCGGCGGCGGGAATTCCGAGGTCTCGGTCATGTCCGATCAGGTCTTCTACTCCATGAACGCGGAGACCAACAGCGGCAATGCCGTGACCAATTCGAACGTCACCTACATGATGGATGACGCCTTCTCCTACTACGACAAGGACCTCAAGCTGCAGCCCAATCCCTCCTTCGGCACGGTGGAGAAGGTCTCCGATAAGCCGATGAAGGTCAAGTACTCGATCGCGGATACCGCGAAATGGTCCGACGGCACGCCCTACTCCGCGGCTGACCTGGTACTGGCCTGGGGCGCGCGCAGTGGCAACTTCAACACCAAGGAGGCCGCCGATGCCACCGACGAGGACGGCTACGTGAAGAAGCAGAAGGGCAAGAGCGTCATCTTCAACTCCGCCGACCCCGGGCTGGCGCTGATCAAGGACTTCCCCGAAGTCTCCGCTGACGGGAAGACCGCGACCTTCGCCTACTCCCGGCCCTTCGCCGACTGGAATATCAATATGACGATCCAGGACTCCGGCCTGCCCGCCCACATCGTGGCGAAGAAGGCCCTGGGCATCGACGATCCCACCAAGGCCAACGCCGCCATCCTCAAGGCGTTCAAAGACGACGACAAGGCCGCACTGGCGAAGATCGCCAATGTCTGGAACTCGGGCTTCGACTTCACCACACTGCCCGACGACCCGGACCTGCTCATCGGCACGGGGCCCTATAAGATGACGGAGTTCAAAAAGGACCAGTACGTCACCCTGGAACGCCGCGATGACTACCAGGGCAGCCGCAAACCCAAGCTGGACAAGATCACCATCCGCTACAACGAGGACCCCACCGCCGCGGTCCAGGCCCTGCAGAACGGCGAGGTCGACGTGATCGACCCGCAGCCCACAGCCGATATCCGCAAATCCCTGGATGCACTCGACGGGGTGACCACTCAGAACGGCCTGGACGGCACCTATGAACACCTCGACACGGTATTCGACAACAAGGGCCCCTTCGATCCGGCCAGCTACGGCGGGGACAAGGAGAAGGCAAAGAAGGTCAGGCAGGCGTTCCTCATGTCGGTGCCGCGCCAGAAGATCGTCGACGACATCATCAAGCCGCTGAACCCGGACGCCACCACCCGCGATTCCTTCACCCAGGTCCCCGGCTCGCCCGCGTACGACACAATCGTCGCGCAGAACGGGCTCAAAGACGGCTTCGGCACCCTCGACACGGACAAGGCCAAGTCCCTGCTGCAGGAAGCCGGCGCGGACAAACCGAAGGTCCGCATCCTCTACGCCAAGGACAATCCGCGCCGCGAACAGGTCTTCCAGCTGATCAAGGAGAGCGCGGAAAAGGCCGGCTTCGAGGTCGTCGCCAATGCCGACCCACAGTGGAGCGCACACCTGAACAACACGGAGACCTACGACGCTGGGCTGTTCGGCTGGGCCACGGAGACCACCGCGAAGACGGAGACCGACTCCTACTTCCGCACGGGCGGGACCAACAACGCCGGCAAGTACTCCAACCCCACGGTGGACAAGCTGCTGGACGATCTGCAGACCCAAACCGACGAAACCAAACAGACGACCCTGCTGGGCGACATCGAAAGGCACCTGGTCGACGATGCCTACGGCACGATCCTCTACCAGTTCCCCGCAATCGTGTCCTCCCGCAACAGGGTGCAGGGAGTCGACCCCATCACCGTCATGCCCACCCTGTTCTGGAACTTCCAGGACTGGACCGTGCAGGACTGACGGTGACGCGCAAAACCTCGCAGCAGCGCCGCGCGGAGATCCTGGAGACGACCGCCGACCAGATCGCAGCACACGGCACCGGCGGCGTGCGAGTGGCGGATGTGGCATGCGAACTGGGGGTGAGCCCCGCGCTCATCATGTACCACTTCTCCACCCTCGACGCCCTCATCACCCAGGCCCTGCAGTTCGTGGCCGATCGCGACATCGCCCGGCTCGAGGACCTGGCCGGCGCCGGCGGCAGCGCCTGCGAGCGCCTGCCCGGCATGCTGCGCTGGTATGCGCCCAGCGAGCGGGCAGCCGGTTGGCGCTTCTGGATCGAGGGCTGGGCGTTCGCCGGCCGCGATGAGCGGGCCACCGCGATCACCCGGGAGCTCGACGACCGCTGGAAGGCCGCCTTCTGTGACCTGCTGGCCGAAGGGCGGGCCGCCGGTGAGTTCCGGGTGGCCGATCCGCGCGCGGCCACGCTGCGGGTCCATGCGCTGCTCGACGGGCTGGCCATCCAGCAGGTCGTCTACCGCCGCGACCTGCCCGCCGACACCCTGCGGGCCTGGGCGACCGAGGCGCTGGCCCGGGAACTCGACATTCCCGCCGACCGCCTGATCCCGCAACAATAACTCCACAACGGTAAGGAGCTCCATGCAGAACTTCCTGGAGATCGCCTGGCACGACCGCCACTCCCCTGCGACCGCCCACGTCGTCATCACCGAACTGCTCGGCGGGGCCGCCAGCGGGGGACTGCGGATGCGCCCCGGCTGCACCCTCGACGAGGTCAGGGGCCTGGCGCGGGCCATGTCGCTCAAGGAGGCCCTGCACTTCCGGCCGGGCGCGAACTACCTGCCCTTCGGCGGAGCCAAGGGCGGGATCGACTACGATCCGGACACCCCCGACGCACAGGCGGTGCTCGATCGGTTCATCGCCGATTTGCGCCCGATCCTCGAATCCTATTGGGCCGTCGGCGAGGACCTGGGGATCCGCCAGGAGGGCCTCGACGCGGCCGTCACCGCCGCCGGGCTGCGCAGCGGAGTGCAGGCGGCCTACCAGCGCCTGGGAGCCTCGGCGCAGACGATAACCGCAGCCGAGGCGAAGCTGGCCGCCGCGGCGGCCGTCACCTCGGGCGGGATCGGGCTGGACCTGCTGGTGGGCGGGCGCGGCGTGGCACGGGCGGCTCTGAGCGCCCTGGACACCCTGAGCATCCCGGTCCAGGGCGCGCGCGCCGTGGTCCAGGGCTTCGGCTCGATGGGCGGGGCGAGCGCCCGGTTCCTAGCCGCCGCCGGCCTGCGGATCGTCGCCGTGTCCGATATCGACGCGACAATCGCCAACCCGGCGGGTCTGGACGTCGAGGCCCTGCTGGCCGCGCGAACCACCGCCGGGCGCATCGACCGCTCGGCCCTGGGCCCGGGCGATGCGGTGCTCGAGCGCGACGCCTGGCTGAGCATCGACTGCGAGGTCCTGGTGCCGGCGGCGGTGTCCTACTGCATCACTCCGGACAATCAGGACCGGATCACCGCAGCGCTCATCGTGGAGGCGGCGAACATGCCGGTGCTGCCGGTGGCCGAATCCCTGCTGGCCGCCCGCGGGGTGCCGGTGGTGCCGGACTTCCTGGCCAATTCGGCCACCAACGCCTGGTGGTGGTGGACCCTGTTCGGCGATGTCGAACCCAACGTCGATTCGGCCTTCGCGATGATCGACCGGGAACTGGACCGGCTGACGCGCCTGGCCTTCGAGCTGGCCGGCGACCACACCGTGCGCTCCGGCGCCCTGTGCATCGTGGAGCACAATCGACGGGCGCTGGCCGATCCTACTGCGACCCACACCTCTGGAGGACACAATGACTGAGCACGCCGCCGCATCTAAGAACACCGCGCCACAGGACGCCAGGACCGGCGCCCAGCTGTTGGTCGAGGCCCTGGCGGCCCACGGGGTCGACACCGTCTTCGGCATCCCCGGCACCCATAATCTGGACCTCTTCGCCGCACTGGCCGTCTGCGGCATCCGGACGGTCAATCCGCGGCACGAACAGGGTGCGGGGTTCGCGGCCGACGGCTATGCGCGTCTGTCCGGGCGGCCCGGGGTGTGCATCACCACGACCGGCCCCGGCATCCTCAACGCGGTCACCGCCGTCGCCCAGGCCTACTCCGATTCGATCCCCCTGCTGACCATCTCCCCCGGCCTGCCCCTGGCCCATCCCAGCGGCGGCAACGGCTATCTGCACGAGGTCAAGGACCAGTTGGGCGCGCTGGAGGCCGTCGCGGGTGCGGCCTGGCGGGTCGAGTCCCTGGCCGACATCCCGGCTGCCGTGACTCGGGCCTTCGCACTGCTGACCGGGGGCCGGCCCCGTCCCGTGCACCTGGAGATCCCGCTGGACCTGCTGCCGGCCGCGCTGCCCGCGGACGGTCCCCGGTTGCCCGCTCCGGTGCCCGTACTCGGCGCTCCCCTGCCACCTGACGAGCGGGCGATCGCCTCGGCCGCTGCCCTGTTGCAGGGGGCCGAGCGCCCGGTCATCATCGCCGGCGGCGGGGCCTCGCACGCGGCCGCGCAGGTGCTTGAGCTGGCCCGCGTGCTCGCGGCCCCCGTGCTGACCACCGCGAATGGCAAGGGCATCGTGCCCACCGACGATCCGCTGTTCGCCGGGGCCGGGATCCACGAACCGGCCCTGCTGGAGTACCTGGCGCGGCCCGGAGTGGTCCTCGTGGCGATCGGCACGGAACTGGCACCGGCGGATATGTGGGCCGGCCCCGTCCCGCCTGACACACCGGTGATCCGGATCGACGTCGACCCCCACGGGCTGGGCGCCAATGCCACGGCCACCGTGCCCGTACTCGCCGATGCGGCGGTGGGGACGACCGCTCTGACCGCCGCTCTGCGCACTGCCGGGGCCGAGGCCGCAGCGGGTTCCGCACCCGCGCAACCGACCGTGCAGCAGACCGCGCCGGTGGAGTCGGTCGGGCTGCCGGAGTCGGCCGGGCGGCTGCGCCAGGCGATCCGCGCCCAGGCGCTGCGCACCGCCGGCGGGCACCTGCCCGTGGTCGAGGCGATCGACCGGGCCACCGCCGGCCGGGCCGTGCTGGCCGCGGACAGTAACCAGGCCTCGTACTACGGCGCCTTGGGCCTGCTGCCGGCGCACCGGCCCCGCTCCCTGCTCTACCCCTCGGGCCTGGGGACCCTGGGCTACGGGCTGCCGGCCGGGATCGGCGCGAAACTGGCCGAACCCGAGGCCCCCATCGTGGTGCTCGAGGGCGACGGCGGGATCATGTTCACGGTCTCAGAACTGGCGTGCGCCGCCCACCTGGGCCTGGCCCTGCCCATCGTGGTCGTCGACAACGGCGGCTACGGTGAGATCCGCGATGAGATGGTGGCCCGCCACGATCCCGTGCAGGCGGTGGACCTGCCGGGCGTGGACTTCGTGGCCCTGGCGCGGGCCATGGGCTGTGCCGGCGAAGCGCCCGAGGACGCCGCAGCGCTGCGTGAGGGACTTCAGCGCGCGCTGGCGGCCGATCGCCCCACCGTGCTGCACGTGCGCTGGTGAGCCGGGGCCCCGGTTAGCCGGCCGCCTGCAGGTACTTGACCCCCGAGGGCGATACCGCGCGCAGCAGCCAGGCCAGCAGCTGGTCGAGCAGGATCGCCAGCAGGGCGACCCACAGGGCGCCGGCGACCACGCCGGCCATCCCGTAGGCGACCTGGTTGAGGATGATATCGCCCAGCCCGCCGGAGCCGGCGATCGTGGCGACCGTCGCCGATGACACCGTGAGCACCACGGAGGTCCGGATGCCGCTGATGATCATCGGCAGGCCCAAGGGCAGTTCCACCCTGGTCAGCACCTGCAGGGGCGTCATGCCCATTCCCCTGGCGGCTCTGCTCAGGTCCCGGTCGACCGAGTCGACCGCCTGGAAGGCGTAGCTGAGGATCGGCGGGAAGGCCAGCAGGAACAGCGCGATGACGGCGTTGAGCATTCCGATGCCCACCAGGCCGATGAGGATCGCGACGAGTGCCAGGCTGGGCAGTGCGCGCCCGATGTTCGTCACGCTCACCGCCAGGAACTCGCCGCGGTGGATGTGGCCCAGCCACACGCCCAGCGGCACGCCCACGATGATCGCGGCGGCGATCGGGATGAGGCTGATGACCAGGTGCTCGCCGGTCTTCTCCAGCAGCAGGCCCAGATTGTTCGCGATGAAGGGGAAGGCCCCGAATACGGATTCCATGGCTCAGGCCCTCGCTTTCGTCCAGGGGGTCACGATCCGGCCCAGGATGACCAGCAGGCCGTCCAGTGCGAAGGCCAGCAGCACGGCGAGCGCGCCGGCGGCGATGAACTGCGTGTTGAACGGCGATGACACGGCCTTGATGATCGGCGAGCCCAGGCCCGCATCGACGACGAAGGCCGCGACTGTCGCGATGCTCACGGTCAGCACCGTGGCGATCCGCACCCCGGAGATGATCGCGGGCAGTGCCAGCGGCAGCTCGACCTGGCGCAGCAGTTGGCCGGAGTCCAGTCCCATCCCGGTCGCAGCCCGTTTGACTTCGGCCGGCACCCCGGCCAGACCGGAGAGCACTGCCTGGAAGATGATGAGCAGGGTGAAGCAGACCAGCGCGATCTCCACCGTCCACATGCTCAGGCCAGTGAAGGGGACCAGCAGCTGGAACAGCGCCAGCGGCGGCAGGGTGTAGAGGATCGTCGCGACCCAGTTCAGCGGCCCGGCCAGCCACTTCTTCCGGTACGCCAGCAGGGCGGCGGCGAAGGCGATGATGAAGCCCACGACCACCGCGATGACGACCATGTAGATATGGGAGACCAGGGCGGGCCAGAACACGCTGGGCCACTGCTGGACGAACCAGCCGGTGCAGAACAGCCCATCATTGGCCACACAGTCGGTCGCGGTGCCGTAGTCGGGGATGACGGGATCGCCCGCCGGCGCGAACTCACTCATCGCTGCCCTCGGCGACCCCGGTGCCCGGTGCGCACACCAGCTCATGCAGGCTCACCGTGCCCAGCGCCCGGCCTGCTTCGACGACCCTGGCACCCCCGGCTCCTGCCGCCGACACCAGCGACAGGGCCTCGCGCAGAGTCAGGGCGGGTGCGGCCTCGGGCCAGGAAGCCGTTTCGGCCGAAGCTGCAGCGCCCTGGCGCGCGGCCAGGACCTCGCCCACGGTGGCCAGGGCCAGGCGTTTGAGGCCGCGTTCGGCGCCCAGGAACTCGGCGACGAAGTCATCGGCCGGGTGGCTCAGCAGCTCCTGCGGGGTGCCGTACTGGGCCAGCCTGCCGCCGGGCTTGAGCAGGGCGATCTTATCGCCCATCTTGATCGCCTCGTCGATGTCGTGGGTCACGAACAGCGTCGTCTTGCCCACGGCCCGCTGGATCCGCAGGAACTCGTCCTGCACGGACACCCGGGTGATCGGGTCCAGGGCCCCGAAGGGCTCGTCCATCAGCATCACCGGCGGATCGGCCGCAAGGGCGCGGGCGATCCCCACGCGCTGCTGCTGCCCTCCGGAGAGCTGGCCGGGATAGCGCTTGAGCCAGGTGTCCACAGGGGTCAGGCCCACCAGTTCCAGCAGTTCGACGGTGCGGTCCTTGATCCGCTGCTTGTCCCAGCCCAGGATCTTCGGCACCGTGGCGATGTTCTCCGCGACCGTGTAGTGCGGGAACAGGCCGGATGCCTGTATCGCATAGCCGATCGTGCGGCGCAGTTCGATGGGCGAGATGTCCATAATGGATTTCCCGTCGATCAGGATCTTCCCCGAGCTCAGGTCGATCAGCCGGTTGACCAGCTGCAGGGCGGTGGTCTTGCCACCGCCCGATGGCCCCACCAGGCACACCAGCTCGCCCGCGCCCACGCTCAGGTTCAGCCCGGCCAGGGCCGGTTCGCTCTGGCCGGGATAGACCTTGGTGACGTCGACGAATTCGATCATCGTGTTCTCAACTCGCATTCGTATCGGATCGGGTCCGCTCAAATCAGCCGGTTGGCCTGCAGGAAGGTCTTGGCCACCTGCGCCGGGTCCAGCCGGTTGATCGCCTGCGCCTCGTTGAGCGCCTGGATCGCGGTGGTGGTGAGCAGGGAGTGCAGGGTGTCGAGGAACTCTGTGAGGTCATCGTCGACGGTATCCATCACATCCTGGCGGATCAGCGGCACCACGTTCTGGAAGCCGTAGATCTTCTTATCGTCCTCGAGCACCACCAGGTCCGAGCGCAACAGCTGCGGATCGGTGGTGAACACATCGGCCGCCTGGATCTCTCCGCGTTCGATCGCCCGATAGTTCAGGCCGATGCTCAGGGTCTTCAGCTTCATATTGTCCAGCCCGTAGGCCTTCACAATGCCCTCATAGCCCTGGGCGCCCGTGACATTGTCCGGGTAGGTCGAATAGGTGAAGTCGCCGATCCCCTTGAGGTCCGACATGGTCTTCAGGCCGTGTTCGTGCGCGAACTCCCGGCGCACCGCGATCGCGTTCTTGTTCTCGAACGGGGTGGCCTTGAGCATGCTCAGATGCTCGCCGGCGGCCCATTTCGCCGCCAGATCGTAGGTCTCGCGCGCCGAATCCATCAGCCGGTCCTCGTGTATGAAGTTCACCAGGATCACGCCCGTGTATTCGGGGTAGATGTCGATCTGCCCGGACTGCAGAGCCGAATAGATGATGTCGCTGGAGCCCACATTGGTCTTCAAATCGACCCGGTAGCCGCGCTCCCGCAGGCCCTGGGCATAGAGCTCGCCCATCACCCAGCTTTCGGCGAAGCCCTTGGAGCCGACCGTCAGACTCCGCTTCCCGCCCTTCCTCCCCGAGGCCTCGGCCCCTGCCGGGCCCGCGCACCCGGCCAGGGACGCCAGCCCCAGCCCGGCGCCCAGGCCCGCGCCCAGCAGTCCCAGGGCGCCGCGCCGGGTCAGGGGCCCGCGGCTGCGCGACTTATGTGTTCTGGGTCCGTCGTTTCCAATTCCGTCGTTTCCGGGTCCATTCATCCGCATGCACCTCAGTTCAGATCGCGGGGCACCGTGGTGTTGGTCCTCCGCCGGTGGAAGGGCACCCCATCGTGGTAGGCGACGAGCTCGTTCGTCACGGTGAAGCTCGTGGCGTCCCCGGTCATCCGGCTGCGCGTGCGCAGTTCGACGTCCCAGCCGTGATCAGCCGCCGCCGGGGCGTCCGCCTGCGCGGTGTGGGCCCGGCCGGGGGCCTCCTGCACATCGGGCAGTCCAGGGCGCCGGTAGCGGATGCTGCGCTCGCACACGGCCTCGGGAGAGGAGGAGTCCCCGGCCGTCCGGAAGTAGGAGTCGCGTTCGGAGGAGTAGTAGAACAGTCCATCGGCGAGGTCCGTCTGCCAGGATTCGGTGAAGGTCTCCACCTTGGTCCGGCCCGTCACCAGGTCGGTCTCCAGGGTCCGCGTCATCGGCGCATAGTCCGCGTCGATCGTGTTCTCCGGTGGCTCCGGCGGCGTGCCCAGGGCCGCAGTGACCCGTGCGCTCAGCGCCGAATCCGCCACCGGGTCCGCAGCCGTGCGCACGGGGGCGAGCAGGTTCGCATCGTGCACGGTGATGAGGGTTTCCTCGGGCGAGGGCCACAGATTCGGCCAATAGCTTGCGGAGATGCTCAGGCGCAGGCTGTGACCCGGAGCCAGCCGAGCCGCGGTCGCCAGCAGCGGGAAGTCCAGCTCGACCGGGGTTCCCGGCGTCAGTGGTTCGGGGAACTCGTGGCCGGTGTGGTGGGTCAGATTGAACAGGCCCAGGGTCAGCAGGCGGGATTGCCCGGCAGGGTCCACATCACACAGGCGCGCTGCGATCACGCCGCGGTCGGCACTCGAGGACACGGTGGCCCGCACTCGCGGGGTGCCCAGAATCTCCAGACCCTCGGCGGCCGTCCAGCTCAGGGTGAAGGACTGGGCGTCGTCCCTGGCCTGATCTCCCGGGATGCCGGCGGCCTCGCCGAACTGCAGCCAGCTGCCGCCGTCGAAGCCCAACAGCACCGACGAGGACAGGGTCCGGGGACCTGAGGGGGTTGCGGTGAGTGCAGCAGGGGTTGCGGAGCCGGCGGGGGTTGCGGTGCCGTATTCGACCTCGGCCACCTGCGGGCTGGGCCAGACCTGTTCGGCCACCCAGCGGCCGGGCCGGGTCTCCCGATCGGAGCCGATCGGGGCACTGTCGGGGACGAAGGCGCGCAACTGCGGATCGTCCTGCACCCCGTTGTCCACGCCCTTCATCCACTTGTCCCACCAGCGGATCGCCTCGCCGATGAAGTCGTAGCCGGGCCCGGGCGCGGCCTGATGCGGATAGTTGTGCGCATGCCCGCCCAGCAGGGCGTGGATGGGCGGGTAGTCCGGATTGGTCCGGCGCTGTTCGGCGGCGTTCTCCATCAGCCGGAACAGGGTCGTGCGGTATTCGTCCTGCAGGCCGCCGACGGCCAGCACGGGGACCTCGATGGCCTCGGGGGTCTCGCACACCGACGCGTGTTTCCAGTAGGCGTCGCGACGCTGGTGCCCCAGCCATTCGGCGATGTTGTTCGGCGATTCGTCGATCCGGTGCTTCCAGTCCTCGAGCCAGCCGGCGCCGGCCACGGCCGGGTCCTGTGGGCGGGCGTTGTAGGCCCACATGGTCGAGGCCCAGGACACCATCTGGTCGCCCACGATGGCCCCTCCGTTGTAGTGGACGTCGTCGGCGTAGCGGTCGTCCGTCGAGCACACGGTGATGACGGCGGCCAGTTCCGGCGGGCGCAGGGCCGCCAGCTGCAGGCCGTTGAACCCACCCCAGGACTTGCCGATGATGCCGACCTTGCCGTTGCACCACGGCTGGGCGGCGATCCAGGCCAGTGTCTGCAGGCCGTCGTCCAGTTCCGTGGCCGAGTACTCGTCGGTCATCACGCCTGTGGAATCGCCACAGCCGCGCAGGTCGACACGCACGCTGGCGTAGCCGGCGCGGGCGAACTCCGGGTGGATCGTCTGGTCGCGCGCGGCGGTCATGTCGTTCTTACGGTAGGGGATGTACTCCAGCACCGCCGGGACGGGCTCGAATCCCTGTTCTCCCGTAGTTCCCGGTTCGCCCGAGGTCTGGGTCGCGTCGAGCTGCGTGTGCCGATCGGCGGGCAGCCAGACGCGGGCGGACAGCTCGACGCCGTCGGCCAGGGGGATGCGGGCGTTCTCGATGACGTGCACGGGCAGGGGATCGCTGCGGTAGCGGAAGGAGTCCGTGGAGGTCTGTTGTGCGGGCGTCATCGGTTCAGGCGTCGGTTCAGTCATGATGGGCCGAGGCTATCAAGGAGGACTGTGGGAAATCGGGGCATCTCACCAGGTGACATGGGGTGCGGGGTCCGATTGGAGGGTGTTCGGCAGCGCCGTTCCCAGGGGACGCGGCGAGTTCTGCCAAGTCCCCACGTTATCCACATATACACAGGTCTAATCCACAGATGTGTATCTAGATGTGACCGTGCGTCAACAGTCTGTGGATAGAAAAATATCTCTATGACAATCTTCGATTAGCTCTACCCAAGGCGTTCACAATGTAATAGAATATGGATATCGGTAGATCATCGGCGATCCACCGCAGTCCGGCTCCTTCAGACTACGAATCAGCACGGACACGACACCTGTCAAGGAGGTGAATGATGACCGCTCTCACCAGTCTCCGCGCGGTCCAAGACGACTACCAACACATCCAATCCGGACGCTGGTCCACCATCATCGACTACCTCCTCACCGCCACCGGCACCACCGTGAAGGAAATCGAACACGCCGGTAACTCTGATGATGCCCCGAACGCCCGCAACCCACAGGCCATCATCGAAGCCCTCAAAGACCTACTCACCGCCGTACCCGCCACCACCTGGATGGAACTGGCCACCACCCTTGGGAAAACCCGCGGACAGACCCGCGCGCTGGCCACCCGCATCCTCAAAGGCCGATTCCTCCTCCCCCGGCTGACCACAGCCATGCAATCCGGGAATCTATCCTTCGACCTCTACGACCACACCACCACCCGCGCCCAAGACATCGAAGCCAGCTCCTACGACTACCTCGACCAAGCACTCACCCTGCTCGCACCCACCACAGACGCCACCCACTACCGCGCCACCCTCACAGCCGCCATCACACTGCTCAAAACCCCCGAACACTCCGCAGAACACGCCTTCGAAGAACGCGGTGTTCACCTCACCGACCTGGGCAATGGACTCGGCCTCCTCGAACTCACCGGACCCATCCACACCCTCACCGCCCTGGAGGCACGTCTCAGGGCCTTCGCGCGGCTTATCCGCACGGGTGATCCCGTCCTCCTCGAAGAAGCGGATTCCCACACCATCACGGATGACCGCAACCTTGGCCAACTCATGTTCGACATCCTCATCAACACCCCGCACAGCCTGGACATCACGGTGACGGAAGTTGCCACGGCGGCTTCCTCGGAAGCACCCGCAGGTGACACGCAGGAGTCTGACGCCACCAACAACGCGGACGGCCAAGCGCCTGCCCAGCTGGTCGACGCTATCCATCAGGTCACCGTGACCATCCCGCGCAATGACTCCTGGCTCGCCTCCCAAGCCCAAGTCGCCACCACAGTCCCCTTCCTCACCCTCACCGGCGACGAACCACTCCCCGGACAACTCGCAGGTAAAGCACCCATCCCCGCCGACATCGCCAGCCACCTCGCCTCACAAGCACCCTCACTACGCCGCCTTCTCACCGACCCGGCAACCGGGGCCGTGCTCGACGAACACGCCCGCAGCTACCACATCCCCACAGCCCTGCGCACCACCCTGCAAAACAAATGGGCCTGGTGCACAGCCCCCGGCTGCACCCGACCAGCCCAAACCTGCGACCTCGACCACATCGAACCCTTCAACCACGCAGACCCAGCCGCGGGCGGACCCACCACCACGGCAAACCTCCACCCCCTGTGCCGCGGACACCACCTCCTCAAAACCAACCGCAACATCACCATCACCACCGGCAAAGACGATTCACTGACCTATACGTGGACCTCCACCACAGCACCCACGGGGTTCACCCACACCATCGACCCACCACCGGACCTGATCAACGCCGCCCAGGCCCGCCACATCATCGACCAACTCACCGGCACCACTTCTTACCCGCCGAATCCACCACCCGAACCCCAGGGGACCACTGTGCCCACCGACCCAGCGGCCTCAGAACCCGCGCCCCCAGACCCCGGCCTCTACCCACTCGAACGCAACCTACGTGCATTGTCCGCTGCCGAACGTGCAATCCCCGCCATCGCCGACCTCGAACACCTCTTGGCACAGGACCACCTCCTGCCACCACGCCCCGAACGCAAACTCACCACCTGGGAAGAACTCGACATCCTCTACCGGATCGCCCACCCAGACCACACCACACCCAGACCCAAAACCTGGCGCCCCACAGACTGGACCCCCTGGGCCCACCACCGCACCCGCACCCAAATCATCACCGACCCCTGGCGCCACACCACCCCACCGATCGACCACCAAACCGAATACGAAACCGACCTCCCACCCTTCTAAGGGCAGGAGGCCGGTATGCAGAAGCCGGGGTCGCGGCGTCAATGCGCTGAAATCGTGAAAGCCTCGTCCGCGAACTCCGCCTCACCGGTCAGCGCGAGCTCGGCCATCACCTCACCCCAGACGGGGGCGAACTTGAACCCGTTGCCGGAGAATCCGGTGCCGATGACGATGCGCCCATCGGCCATCGTGTCGATGATCGGCACATGCGATTCGGTCACGGCATCGGGATGGGCGGACCACCTCACCGGGCCGCCCACCAGATCGGGAATCATCATATGGGCGATCTGGGTGGCCCGCTCCAAGGATTCCGGGCTCACCGTCATGAACCGCTCCGCGTAGTCTCCGACATCGGGCAGATCCAAATGTGCACTGACCTTGATCGACGCCCCGTCCAATGTCGGCACCCCGAAGACGTGCTCTCCGTTCAGATCGCGCATGAACCCAGGCAATTTGTCAGGAGTGAACATCTCCGGATGCCGGGGCAGGAACCAGGTCAGCGTGAAGTTCCCGACCCTCACCTTCCTGCGCAGGGCCGGCAGGAGCCGGGTGCTCCAGGGCCCGGTTGTGACGATCACCCGATCTGCTTGGACGACACCACGCGTGGTGTGGACCAGAACTCCGTCGCCTGCGTCCTCGAGGTCCAGGACTTCGGTATCGAACCATGCCTGGGCTCCCAATGCCAGCGCCTGCTGGGTTGCCGTGGCAACCGCGGCCTCGGGACGCATGGCCCCGCCCAGGGTATCGAGCACACCTGTGTCATCGTCCTCGATGTGGAACTGCGGATACGACCGACGCAGCTCGGCGGCGTCGAGCACCCGGTGGGGCAGCTGATAGTCGGAAATCGACTTCAGCGTCTGCTCCAGATCCGGGAAACCCTCCGGGGCGATGCTCAGCGCACCGGCCTTGACGAGCAGCTCCCGACCGGATTCCGCTTCGAGCTCCGTCCACAGCTGACGCGAGCGCAGCAGCGCCGGAGTGTAGAGCGCGCCCTCCTTCGCCGCGACCCGGAACAGTCTGGACTCGCCCGGATACGCACCGTTCCCATGGACCTGGCCGAACTGTTCGATCCCCAGAATGGGACGCCCATCGTTTTCCCCCGCCAGCCGCCACAGGGCCATCGATCCGACACTGCCCAGGCCGATGACCACTACCCCGGCACGCGCCACCACATGTTCACTCATGACTCACGCTCCCTGGAGTTCGGCGAAGAAGGTCTGTGCACGTTCGTTTCGGGTTCCGGTGATCACCTCGGCCGGTGTGCCGTCCTCGACGATCACCCCGCCGTCCATGAACACCACGCGATCGGCCACGTCCATGGCGAACTGCACCTGATGGGTCACGACGATCATCGTCATGCCCTCCGCTGCCAGCTGCTTCATCACGGTGAGCACCTCGCCCACCAGTTCCGGGTCCAGCGCGGATGTCGGCTCGTCGAACAGCATGACCCTGGGCTTCATCGCCAGAGCCCTGGCGATGGCCACTCGCTGTTGCTGACCGCCGGACAACTGGGCCGGATAGGCATCGCCGCGATCCCCCAGGCCGACCCGCTCGAGTTGTCTCCGCCCCTCGGCCAGCGCCTCGACCCTGGGCATCCGCTTGACGTGGATGGGGGCCTCGATGACATTCTCCAACGCCGTCATATGCGGGAACAGGTTGAAGCGCTGGAAGACCATGCCGATGTTCTGCCTGCTCCTGGCCAGGGCGTCTGATTTGGCGATGCGCAGAACGCCGGGGCCCTCCTCCACATAGCCCACCCGCTCGCCGAAGACGAAGATGTCGCCGCCGGAGACGATCTCCAGCCTGTTGATGCATCGCAGGAGCGTCGATTTGCCCGAACCGGAAGGACCCAGCAGGCACACCACCTGGCCTTCGCCCACCTGGAAGGTGATGTCCTTGAGAACCTCGTTGTCGCCGAAGCTCTTGGACACGTGCGAGAGTTCTACCGCAGGGCCGGTAGCGGTTGTTGTGTCGACCATTGCGAGTCCCTACTTTCCGGTGATGACGTGGGTGCTGCGGTTGAAGTGCCGTTCGATCCGGTTCTGCACCAGGGTCAGGAGCGACACGATGATCAGGTACCAGATCGACGCGACGAGCAGCAGCGGAATGACCTGGAAGTTCGTCGAGTAGATGATCTGGGAGGAGTACAGCAGGTCGTTCAAAGCGATCACACTGACAATCGACGTGGTCTTGAGCATGGAGATGACCTGGTTCCCCGTGGGCGGGATGATCACGCGCATCGCCTGCGGCAGAATGATGCGGAACATGACCTGCGAGGGTCGCATCGCCACCGCCTCGGCCGCCTCGGTCTGCCCCTTGTCGATCGACATGATGCCCGACCGGATGATCTCGGCCATATAGGCGGCCTCGTGCAGGGCCAGGGCGAGGAAACCGGCCATGAAGGGACTGATGAGCTCATTGGCGTTGAATCCGACGAATACATCCGTGCCGGGAATCCCGATGCCGATCTTGGGGAAGAGCGCAGCCATATTGAACCAGAACAGCAACTGCACCAGCAGGGGTATTCCGCGGAAGATCCAGATGTAACCCTCGGCCAGAATCTGCAGTTGAGTGGCATTGGACAGCTTCATCAGCGCCAGCACCGCACCCAGGACGATGCCCGCGGCCATCGCGCAAACGGTCAGGAGCAGGGTATTGACGATGCCGACCAGGATGTTCGGGTCGAACATGAAGGAGCCGACGGTGCCCCATTTGAAGTTGGGGTTGACCGCGATGACGATGACCAGCGCGATCACCAGGACCAGCACGATGTATCCGAAGACCCGGGTCCCCGTCTTCTTCGGCGCCAGGATCGTGCTGCTCGGGGTGCGGGAGCCCGCCCCTGGAATGGTGGGAGTGGGAGAACTCATTTCACGACCTTCGCTTCCTTCACGGCCAAATGGTCCATGCCGTACGACTTGAGAATC
Organism: Brevibacterium sp. 91QC2O2; assembly: GCF_024580695.1. Lineage (NCBI taxonomy): Bacteria > Bacillati > Actinomycetota > Actinomycetes > Micrococcales > Brevibacteriaceae > Brevibacterium > Brevibacterium sp. 91QC2O2. The sequence continues at coordinate 135,707 of NZ_JANIJY010000002.1, forward strand.
CGTTCATATGTGCCGTTGTCGATCAGTTCCTGCAGCGCAGCCGACAGCGCTTCGATCAGCCCGTCGCCCTTGGGCGCGCCGACGCCCACATTGGAGCCCTTGACCTCGCCGGCGCGTTCGATCCGCGGTTCCTTGGAGGACGCATAGGCCAGTACCGGACCGTCCGTCACGGTGGCGTCGACCCGGCCGCTGAGCAGCGCCAGAGCCGCTTTCTGCTGATCGGGGAAGGCTGCGATGTCGATCTTGGGTTCGCCCTTGTCCACGCACGACTGTGAGTACTCGGGCAGGGTGTCGGTCATCTGGAACGAACCGTTCGACACCCCGATCCTCCGCCCACACATATGGTCCAGGTCGATGCCCTGCGGATTGCCCGCCTGGACTCCCAACCCGGATGCGGAGAAGTAGTATTCGGCGAAGTCCAGGACCTTCAAACGGGCATCGGTGATGCTGAAGTTGGAGAACACCGCGTCGTAGCGCCCGGCCTCGATTCCGGGAATGATCTGGTCGATCGGCACACCGGTGATCTCTACTTTCACGCCCAGCACCGCGCCCACCTGGCGGGCCAGGTCCGGGTTGAACCCCTCGACCTCGCCCGTGGCGGTATCCGGTACGTTCAAGGGAGCGGTGCCGTCGCTCATGACGATCCGCAGTTTGCCCGCCTGTTTGAACTTCTCCGGTAGCTTGTCGGCAGCCGCCTGGACCTTCTGCGCTGCGGGGATCGGTGCTCCTTCCCTCATCGCACCCGTGGTCTGCGTCTTCACGGGGGCGCACGCCGTGGCCGAGGCGATGGCCAGGGCCGCACAGGCGATGGCCGCCCAGCGCCTCATCTTCATCGTCTTCCGCCTTTCTGCCGGATGACCGTCCAGTGCAGACGGGCATCCTCATCGCTTCGGTTGGAGAATTCGTGTTCGACCTCGGAGGGGAAGGTGATGCTGTCCCCCGAGTCGAGGACCGCCGTCGACTGGTCGAGCCTGACGGTGACGTGCCCGGCGATCACATAGATGACCTCGGTGCACCCGGGGTGCCGATTCGCGCCGCCGGTCGCTCCACCCGGTTTGAGATCCACTTCGTACACGTCGAAGCCGGACCCCTTCTCCTTGATCAGGGCCTTCTTGACGATCCTGGCGTCGGCTCGGAGGACTTCGCGGTCCGCCGCGCGGATGGGGTCCAGCTGCGGCGCCGACTCTGCGAACAGGTCCGCGATCGTCATATCCAGGGCCTGACACAGGCGGCTGATGATCGAGACCGAGGCATGCGACCGACCGCTCTCGATCGCACTGACATGGCTGACACTGATGTCGACGGCAGCGGCCAGGGCACGCATGGACTTCCCGCTCATCAAGCGTGCGGTCTTCAGGCGCGCACCGAGCAGTTCAAGGTCTGCGTCCACTGCCTCGTTCATGCCCTCACCCGTGTCTGCCTCAGCGAACACCTATGGAAAAGTGTTCTGTGTCACGGACAGCATATATGTGATGTACAGCATATTCAATGGATGTGCACTACAGCCCCGCGGCGAACTCCAGCAGTTGCAGGTCCCACCCGGGGCGCGCGGCGATCTGCACACTCATCGGGCCACCCCGACCGTCCGTCAGCAACCCGCCCGCAGCATCGCGCAGGGGCACCATGATCGCAGGCCAGCCCAGAATGTTGAATGGCACCGTATAGGCGATCATCCTGGCGCTGATGTCAGGATCGGCCGCAGCCTCGAACCAGGTGGGAACTTGGCAGGTGAAGGCGGGGGTGAGCAGGAAGTCGGCCCCCGCCGAACCCTCCCCGTCCAGCAGCGCGAGCGCGCGCACCCGCAGGTCCGCGGCCTCGGCGCAGGCGGCATCGTAGGCATCCTGGCCGATGTCCGCTCCCCGGGCCAGGCGCTCGGCCACCCGCGGCAGCATCCGCTCACGCTGCTTCGACAACAACTCGCGGGTCACCAAATAGGACTCGTGCCGGCGGATCGGTTCGTAGAGTTCGGCTGCCTTGGCGAAGACATCCTGCCAGGCCCGCGCCCGCTCATCGTCGTCCATCCACGCTTCCATGGATACGCCTTCAACGGCCGCCAGCACCGAGGCGTCAACGCGCGGCTCGACAGCCACCTCGTCAGCATCAGCACCGGCGCGGGCCCCACCGACCAAACCCGTGAAGGCCCGGGCGACGATCTCGACGTCGGCGCCCAGCAGTCCCACCGTGTCGCAACTGGGCGCCAGCGGGAACACCCCGGCCGCGGGCAGGGCCCCATGCGTCGGCTTGAACCCGACGACACCGCAGCAGGCTGCGGGCGCCCGCACCGAACCAGCGGTATCGGTCCCGACGGCCAGGGGCACCGCGCCGGCCGCAACCAGCACCGCCGAACCGTTGCTGGATCCGCCGGTCACCAGGTCCTCGCCCCGGGGATTGATCGAGCGACCATTCGCCGACTCGCCGCCGACGATGTTATAGGAGAACTCCTGGCAGTTGGCCTTCGCCACGGTGACGGCGCCCAACCCTTCCAGAGCCTCGACGATCGGTGCGGTCCGCGTGGCGGGATCTGGCCCCACTTCCACCCGACTGCCCACCCCGGTGCGGTATCCGGCCACGTCCACAATGTCCTTGACCGCCAATGGCACGCCCGCCAACGGGCCCGCGAAAGCCGAACCCTCCGGACCGCCGGCCCCCGCCACCAGGCGCTCCGCCCGCTCACCGGTCACCGTGGCCACCGCGTTGTAACGGTGACCTGCGGCCACGACCCGCTCCATCACCGATGCCAGTTCGCTTGGGTTCATACGCGCCATCCTAAGTGACGACTCGGAGACATATAAGACAGAAATTCGGACAGATAAACATCCCCTAATGGGAGTAAGCTCATAACCAATGCACGATCATTGATCGATCGTTCCGTATGTTGTTTTAGGAGGACAGGCACACATCATGGCCTATGCATCAACGAATCCCTTCACAAACGAAGTCGTCAAAACCTTCCCCTCCGCCACCGACGCCGAAGTCGATGCAGCTCTGGACCGGGCCCAGGCGGCATTCCCGGCCTGGCGTGACACCCCGCTGGCCGAACGCGCGGCGATCTTCCACCGCGCAGCGGACCTGATGCGCGACCGCGCGGATGAACTGGGCAAGCTCGCCACCCTGGAAATGGGCAAGCTGCTGGCCGAGGGCATCACCGAGGCGAAGAAAACCGTGCCGGCGATCATCGACTGGCTGGCGGACACCGCAGATGAGGCGCTGCGCCCCGATGTCCGCGGACAGAACGCCCAGGGCAATGGCGGCGCCGTCGTGACCTACGCGGCCGAGGGCATCGTGTTCTCCATCGAACCGTGGAACGTCCCCTTCTACCAGGCCGTGCGCGGCTTCGCACCGGCTGCCATCGCTGGCAATGTCGTGCTCCTCAAGCACGCCTCGATCGTCCCGCAGTGCGCCCAGGCGATCGTCGATCTGTTCCACGAGGCGGGCCTGCCGGAAGGGGTCTGGCAGAACCTCTACGCCACCCACGAACAGGCCGACCGCATCATCGCCGACCCCCGCATCCGCGCCGTCACGCTCACCGGCAGCGACACCGCCGGGCGCCACGTTGCCGCCCGTGCCGGGCAGGCGGCCCGTCGGACCGTGCTGGAACTCGGCGGCCAGGACGCCTTCATCGTGCTCGACGACGCAGAACCGGCCGCCGCTGCCCAGGCCGGCGTGGGCGGCCGTTGCTTCAATGGCGGTCAGATCTGCATCTCGCCCAAGCGCATGATCGTCCTGGACTCCGTGGCCGATGAGTTCGAAGCGACTCTGCGCGCCACGGCGGATGCCTACACCGTCCCCGGCGACCCCATGGATCCCACGACCACTCTCGCCCCGATGTCCTCGCAGTCCCAGGCGGACACGGTCAAGGAGCAGATCGCACGGGCCGTTGCGGCCGGCGCAACCGCCACCGAACTCGGCGGTGCCGTCCCGGACACCGGTGCCTTCGTGCCCTTCACCCTGCTGACCGGCGTCACCGCGGACAACCCGCTGTTCCACGAGGAGATCTTCGGCCCCGTCATCATGCTCTTCCGCGTTCCCGACGAGGCCGCGGCAATCGACTTGGCCAATGACTCGCCCTTCGGCCTGTCCGGCTCCGTGTGGAGCACCGATCCCGCACACGCCTTCGCGGTCGCCTGCAAGGTCGACTCCGGCCAGCTGGGCATCAACATGCCGATCGGCTCCGGTGGCCCCGCCATCCCCTTCGGCGGTGTCAAGGACTCCGGTTACGGTATCGAACTGGGCATCGAGGGCATCCGCGGCTTCTGCAATATCAAGCCCGTCGACATCCCCGCCGACTATCGTGCCGAGGTCTCCTCCGACGGCGCGGTCTCCATCGTCCCGGCCCCCTGAGGGTCCGGACTCTCATCCACCCCTGTAAAACAGAAAGCGAAAACTACATGAAGGCAGCAGTCCTGACCGAAGTCGGTCAGAAGTTCCAGATCCTCGACGTCGAGATCGCCAATCCAATCGGCCACGAAGTCCTGGTGGACGTCAAGGCCTCTGGCCTGTGCCACTCCGACCTGCACGTCGCCGACCACGGCTACGGCTACTCGTTCCCGATGGTCCTGGGCCATGAGGCCACCGGCGTCGTCGCCGCGGTCGGCCCCGATGTCGAGGACTTCAAGGTCGGCGACCACGTCGTCGGTTCACTCATCGCCCCCTGTGGCAACTGCCGGAAGTGCCGTGCCGGCCAGGGCTACCGCTGCACCCGCCCCACCGCTCTGCTGCGCGGCGCGGATGAAGAGCCGCGCCTGAGCATCGACGGCAAGCCGGTCAACCAGATGTTCGGCATCGGCGGCTTCGCCGAGCAGGTCCTGGCACACGAGAACCAGCTGGCCAAGATCCCCGACGCGATCCCATTCCCGCAGGCCGCTGTCCTGGGCTGTGGCGTGCTCACCGGCGCCGGCACCGTGATCAATACTGCGCGGGTCCGGCCCGGCGAGACCGTCGCCGTGGTCGGCCTGGGCGGTGTGGGCCTCAACGCGATCAACGGTGCCCGCCTGGCAGGCGCCTCGCAGATCATCGGCGTCGACATCCAGCCGGCCAAGGAGGACGTCGCCAAGAAGTTCGGCGCCACGCACTTCGTCAACTCCGGCGATGCCGATGCGGTCGACCAGGTCAAGGCCCTGACCGGCGGGGGTGCCGACCATGTGCTCGAGGTCGTGGGGGCGCCCGTGACCCAGCGCCTGGCCGTGCAGCTGGCCGGGCAGGGCGGTGGCGTGTACTTCATCGGCATGTCCTCACCGGACAATGAACTGCCCGTGAACACCATGGCCGAGTTCGTGCTGGGCCAGAAGTCCCTGGTGGGCGTGTACATGGGGTCGTCGGAGATCAAGCACGACATCCCGATGTACGCCCAGTACTACCAGGACGGTCGCTTCAACCTGGATGATCTGATCTCCCAGGAGGTCGCCCTGTCCGACATCAACGACGTCTACGAGGAGCTCAAGGCCGGCAAGCTGGCCCGCAGCATCATCACCTCCTTCTGAGACCGCCCTGGGTTTCTGAAGCAGTCCTAGCAGCAGCCATCCGGGTCCCCGCACGGACCCGGGTGGCTGCTTTCTCTGTGCGCCCCTTTCGATACGGAACGCTCCGTTGCATAAACGGGGTGATATATGACACCCGTGATCATGACCGCTGCCACAACAGACGGACGCCCGCGCGATGCGGAACTCACCGCCCGGCTCCTGCAGATCACCCGCGACGCCATCGAGGCCGAGGGCTTTGCGAGCCTGCGCATCGAGAAGATCGCCAGGGAGGCAGGCTGTTCGAAGAACGCGATCTACCGCAGGTGGGGCAGCAAGGAGGAACTGACGGCCGCCGCACTGCTCGACGGGATCGACCTCGGCAGCGTCCCCAACACCGGGTCCACCGTCGAGGACCTGCTGGATCACGCCTGGCACCACCTGCACGGCTTCGCGCGGGCAGGGCGGAACCCGGGGCTGTTCAACGCCATGGTCGATCCGGGGGTCACCCCACTGATCGCCCAGCACTACATGCGGCCCAGGCACGCCCTGGGACTCGAGATCCTGCAGCGGGCCATCGCCCGCGGCGAACTCCCGGCGGACACCGACACCGACCTGATCCTCGACACGATCGCGGGTCTGACCCTGTTCCGGGTGTCCGTCAAACCCGAACACCATGCAGACGGCATAGTCGCCCACCGACGATCGCATCGCGCGATCATCACCGCCCTGCTCGCAACACCGCCGCGGCGCACAGCCGCCACGGCATCCGACCGACACTGAGAAAGACCCTCAACAGGTGACAAACGCAGGGGCACAAACCCCACAGACAACGGACTCCAGAAGCGGCAAACGCGTATTGGCAGTCGTCGGATTCCTGGTATTCGTGGAATTCTCCTCCGGCTTCCTCCAGGGCTTCTACCTGCCGGTGATCAATGAGATCAAGGAGCACCTGAACGCGACCGATGCCAGCATCGCCTGGTTCATCACCGTCCAATCCCTGGCCGCCGGCGTCTGCGTTCCCGTCCTGGCCAAGCTCGGCGACATCTTCGGACACCGCAGAATACTGCGCATTGCAATCCTCGCCGTCCTCGTGGGCACCGCACTCGTCGCCTTCGCGCCCAACCTGCCCCTGGTCCTGTTCGGCCGGGTGCTGTGCGGACCCCTGGCGGTCTGGCTGCCCCTGGAATTGGCGATCGTGCACAATCAGATCCACGGCGAGACCGCGCGCAGGGCGATCGGCATGCTGATCTCGGCCCTGACGATCGGCGCCCTGATCGGCTCCCTGGCCGCCGGCGCGGCCTCGGCCCTGATCGGCTCCCTGGTGGTCCGCCTGGCGATCCCCGTCATCATCGTCGCGATCTCCGCCGTCTTCGTCTTCACCCTAGTGCCCGAGTCCACGGTCCGCGCCAATCCCCGGATCGACTGGCCCGGCTTCATCCTGCTGGCCGTCTTCATGCTGGTCCTGCTCTGGGGCATCAACATGCTCAAGGCCTCCCCCGGCCTGGGCGTCGTGCTCGTCGTCGTGGCCCTGGTCCTGATGGCCTGCTTCGTCTGGTTCGAACTGCGCGCCGACGCCCCCGCCATCAACCTGCGGGTCCTGTTCTCGAACCGGCTGTGGCCGGTCTACGCGACCTCGTTCCTGTTCGGCATCGTGCTCTTCGGCACCCAGTCGATCACCACCACCTTCCTGGCCGGCAAGCCGGAGCTCGCGGGCTACGGCTTCGGCCTGACCGCGGGCCAGATCTCGCTGTTCACCGGGTTAAACACCCTGCTGGGCGCGGTCGGCGCGGCCGTCTACGCCTTCATCGCCCAGAAGATCACCCTGCGCGGCGTGCTGATGACTGGCACCGGCGCGATCGCGGTGGCCCAGCTGCTGCTCATCTTCGGCCACGCAGCCTTCCCCGTGGTCATCGTCTCGGTGGCCCTGGCCGGCCTGGGCGGCGGCTTCCTGCTCGGCGGCCTGCCCGCTGCCACGGCCGAGGTCGCACCGGCCGACGAGACCGGTATCGCCACCGGCATCTACAATTCCGTCAAGACCCTGGGCGGCGCCGTGGCCGGCGCAATCTTCGCCAGCGTGCTCGCAGCCTTCGTGATCCCCGAAGCCCACGCGGCCTCGGCCACGGGCTATGTCACCGTGTGGATCATCTGCGCGGTGGCCACCGGGGTGTGCCCCTTCATCCTGCTGCTTCTGCGCAGCAGCCACTCGCGCACGCCTGTAGCGTGAGACAGACCACCCGAAGAATAAAAGGAGCGACAATGCAAACCGCACTTCTCCCGCAGGTGCCCGCCAGCGATACCCATCTTCTGCTGACAGGCGCCCGGCTGATCGACGGCACCGGTGACGCGCCGCTGGACAATGCCGAAATCGAGATCGCCGACGGCCGCATCGTCTACGCCGGTCCGTCCCGCGACGCGGCGTCGGCCGGTGCCACCGTAGTGGACCTGGCCGGCAAGACGATCATGCCCGGCTTCATCGACGCCCACGTCCACCTGGCCATGTCGATCGAGGACCGCGCGGCCGACACCGCCCGGTTCATGTCCGAACGCGTCTTCCGCGGGGCCCTCAACGCCCGCAAGACGCTCATGGCGGGTGTCACCACCGCCCGCGACCTGGGCGGGATCGACCCCGGCTTCCGCGCCGCGATCGCCGCCGGACTGGTCCAGGGCCCCCGCCTCCACCTGGCGCTGACACCCCTGTCACCCACCGGCGGGCACTCGGACCACCACCTGCCCAATGGAACGCAGACCGGGGACCTGTCCCCGATCGACCCGATCATCGACACCGACGACGACGTCCGCCGGACCGTGCGGACCCTGGTGCGCACAGGCGCCGACGTCATCAAGGTCTGCACCACCGGCGGCGTTTCCAGCCCCTCGGACACCCCGGACGACGTGGGCGTGCCGGCCGAACACGTGGCCCTGATCAACCACGAGACCGCCAAGCGCGCGGGACAGCCGGTGGCCGCCCACGCACAGGGCGCAGAGGGCATCAAGGAGGCCATCCGCGGCGGCGTCCGCTCGGTCGAGCACGGCTACGACATCGACGACGAGGGCATCGCCCTGATGCTCGAGCACGACACCTTCCTGGTGCCGACGCTCTCCAGCGCGCTGCGCGTGCCGGACCCCGCCCTGGTGCCGGACTACCTGTACCAGAAGAAGGTGAAGTGGTCGGCGATCGCACGCGAGCGCGTGGCCGCGGCCTTCGCCGCGGGCGTCAAGGTCGCCCTGGGCACCGATGCCGGCATCTGCCCCCACGGTGTGAACCTGCGCGAGGCCGCGCACGCGGTCGAACTGGGTCTGAGCCCCATGCAGGCGATCGTGGCCGGGACGAAGAACGCGGCGGAGCTCATGCGCCTCGACGCCGATCTGGGCACCGTGGAGGCCGGCAAGCTGGCCGACCTGATCGTGGTCGACTTCGACCCGCTGGCCGATATCGACCCGCTGGCGAAGCCGGAGAACGTCCGTGGGGTGGTCCAGGGCGGGCACATCGTCAAGGACGCCTCCGGCTGGTTCGCCTCCGCCGGGGTGCCGACGACGGGAACCGCACTGGGCTAACGGCTCAGCCGCTCCCAGGCCAGGGTCGCCAGGGCCGCCGCCTGATCCGGCAGATAGGAGTCGTCGAACTGCACCAGCGGAGAGTGGTTCGCCGGCCCCGTCTCCGGGTCGACGTCGGCGGGCGCGATCTGGCCTGGACTTACTGCATCAGTCGGCGTCTTGGGGATCGGCGGGTCCCGGTCCCTTCTGAGTCCTCGGATCAGTCCACTGGTCAACGCCGGAATCCGAGACGCGCTCAGGATTGTCGTGCGAGACGGAGTGCTCGTTGATGATCAGGTGGGTGCCGTCAGACTGGACGATGGCTTCATCGCCATAGCGTGCGGCTTCCTCCTGGGTCAGGTCCTGAGTCGCTTCGAAATCGGCTTCGGTGCCGCGGGCGATCGGCTGCTGCTTGGTCATGACATGTACCTCCTGCAGATTGCACGTACTCATGAAACGCCCCCGGCCCGGATCTCATTCCCCCTGCATCGCATTCCCCCTGCCTAGACTCGATACATGAGTATTCCAAGCAGCCTTGCCCCATTCCTGCACCCGGCCGACCGCTATCCCGGTATCGTCACGCACACCGGAATACTGCACCTCGACGGAATCGACCTCTACGTCGAACATCACCTGGGCGCGGCGGCCGATCCGCATGCCATCCCCCTGTTGGCCCTACACGGTGTGGGTGGCAGCAGTGCTCAGCTGTGGCCGGAGATCACCCGGATCGGCCAGGACCGGCCGGTCATCGCCCTCGACTTCCGGGGCCATGGCCGCTCCACGCGCCCCGCCGCATACACCTTGGACGATCACGTGGCCGATGCTCTGGCGGTCGTCGCCGCCTTCGAACTCTCCCGGTTCGCCGTACTCGGCTACTCGATGGGCTCCTATGTGGCCCCAGGGGTCGCCCGGGCGACCCGTCCCGGATCCGCTGCCGCGGAGGCGGTGGGCCTCATCGCAGCCGTCAGCCGCCTCGACGGTAAAGTCTCTGGAACCGTCGCCCTGATGCAGCGCCGCGCCGCGGACTTCGCAGGGGTCGAGCCCGAACGGGTCAGGGAGGTGCTTGCCGGATTCCTGCATTCGCCCAGTGCGTCCGCCGCCGCGCTGCAGCGGGTCCGGGAATTCACCGATATCCCCGGACATCCGGAGTTGGAGTTGTCGCCGGAGCAGTACGAGTTGGCCAACGCCGCGCTGGCCGGATTCGACAATTCCGGGGTCTATGCGGACCTGGACCTGCCCGTTCTGGTCATCAGCGGAGCCGACGACGAACTCAACCCGCCGGCCGAGGGGGCCAGGGTCGCGCGGGCGGCCGAGGGAGCACAGTTCGTCACCGTGCCCGGTGCCGGGCACCTGATGAGTGTCGAGAGGCCCGATGAGTACACCGAGCCGATCCGCAGGTTCCTCAACGGCCTCGGACACCCATAACGGGCCAGAAGACGAGCAGGCGGTTGTGTGTGGTTTTAGACCACACACAACCGCCTGCTTCATTCGGCTACCGGACCGATCGCGGCCCGGGCGGAACGCATCACTCAGTTGTAGAGCATGCCACCGTCGACCAGCAGGGTCTGGCCGGTGACGTAGTCCGCATTGTCCGAGGCGAAGAACGACACCACGCCGGCGACGTCGTCCGGGGTCTCAATACGACCCAGGGCGATGCCCTCGACGTTGTCCTTGAGGTTCTCGCCCTTGGCCTTGCCGTTGAGCTTGCCCATCTCCTCATCGATCAGGTCCCACATGCCGGTGCCCACGATGCCGGGGGCCCAGGCGTTGACGGTGATGTTGCGCGGGGCCAGCTCCTGTGCGGCCACCTGCGTGATGCCGCGCACGGCGAACTTGCTGGCGGAGTAGGCGCCCAGGATCGGGAAGCCCTTGATGCCGGCGATCGAGGAGGCCGAGATGATCTTGCCCTTCTCCTTGCCCAGTTCCTTGAACTTCGCAGATGCCGCCTGGATGCCGTAGATGACGGAGAAGACGTTGATGTTGAAGATCTTCTCCAGGTCCTCGGTCGTGATGTCGTCGATCGGCTTGACCTGGGCGATGCCGGCGTTGTTCGCGATGACATCGAAGCTGCCCAGCTGTTCGGCGGCCGCGTCGACTGCGGCGAAGACCTGATCGCGCTTCGAGACATCGGCGGCGACCCAGATCGCCTTACGGCCCAGATCCTCGATTTCCTTGACGACAGCGCGGCCCTTCTCCTCCTGGAAGGGGAGGTCGGCGACGGCGATGTCGAAGCCGTCGGCGGCCAGCTTCAGTGCGATGCCGCGGCCAATGCCCTGGCCTGCGCCGGTGACGAGTGCAACCTTGTTTTCAGCCATGATGTTCTCAGACCTTTCAATCTGCTTCGTGCCTTGTGAGTACATGTTCTAAGACAAATCCGAACCGAAGAACATTCCCGCCGAGCACTGGCCACACGTCCCTCTTTCGCACCCCGGCAGTGCGGATCCGCGCCGGGATTAGCCCTTCCGTCGGCTACACTCACAGGGACCCGGAAAGTGACACAGGAGACACCGCATGAGCGAACAGGATTTCGCCCGCACCTTCCCGCAGACGGGACGGCTCGACCTCGCCGCCGAAGCCCTGGCCCGGGCCGCCACACGCATTATGGAACGCTGCGATCAACTGGCCCTGGTCACCTCAACCCCGGGATCGATCACCCGCGTCTACCTGTCCCCCGAGCACGCCAGGGTCAACGCCCTGGCCGCAGACTGGATGCGCCAGGTCGGGATGACCACCTGGCAGGACGCCGCGGGCAACCAGCTGGGTCGGCTGCCTGCCCGCGACCCCGAGGCCCCCGCCCTGATGCTGGGCTCTCACCTGGACTCGGTCAAGGACGCCGGGCGCTACGACGGCATCATCGGAGTCCTCATGGCCATCGAAACAGTCGCCCTGCTGGCCGAACGAGACGGCGGGCGCATGGTCTCCCCCTTCCCCTTCGCCATCGAGGTCGCGGCCTTCAACGACGAGGAAGGCACCCGGTTCGGGCGCGCCATGATGGGTTCCTCGGCCGTGGCAGGCATCTTCGAGGAGTCCTGGCTCGACGCCACGGACGAACAGGGCGTGAGCCTACGGCAGGCCTATCTGGACTTCGGCCTGGACCCCACAGAGATCAGCAGGGCCGCGCACCCCGCCGATGGGCTGGTCGGCTACCTCGAAGCCCATATCGAACAGGGTCCGTACCTGGACCGGCGCGGCGAACCACTGGCGGTCGTATCCTCGATCGCCTCGGGCCAGCGTTTCGAGATCACCATCGACGGGCAGGCCCAGCACGCCGGCGGCACGCCGTACGACGCCAGACACGACGCCCTGCTGGGTGCGGCCGAGGCGGCCCTGGCGGTGGAGCGGATCTGCTCCACCGGGCACCACCTCATCGGCACCGTGGGACAGATCCAGCTGGCGCCGGGGGCGGCCAATGTGGTGCCGGGCCAGGCCACGTTCAGCCTGGACCTCCGCGGCGAATTCGACGGCTCACGGGGGACCACACGTGGGAACTACTGCAGCGGGAGTTCGACGCCATCTGCGGCAGGCGTGGGCTGCGCTGGAGCGCCCGCGAGTTCTACACAGCCGCAGCACTGGAGTGCACGCCGGGCTTCCAAGACATAATCCGGGAGGGAATCCGCTCGACCGTCAACGATTTCGTCGATGTGGACGGACCGCCCCAGCTGTTCAGCCCGGCCGGCCACGACGGCATGAAGATCGGTGAGCTGACGGATGTGGCCATGCTGTTCCTGCGCAATCCAGACGGGATCAGCCATGCCCCCGCCGAGGACGTCTCCGCCCCAGACGTGGCGTTGGGCCTGCGAGCCTTCGCCGAGGCGGTGGCCCACCTGGGCGCTGAGTCCGGCGCGGTCTAGCGTGCGGGTGCATGTCCAGGTATGAGCCACACCGCCGCAATCCACCCCGATCTGTATTATGATTTATTCGCTCTGGATCGCCGGCGAAACCTCATCCCAGACCCGGTCCAACTCGGACCCGAACTCCAGGCGCGGATTGTCCGCGTCCCCACCCAGATGGGGTTGGACCTCGGGCCGGCGGCGTTGCCATCCGGCTTGCACAGCGGCAGCGGCCGAATCGAACTCGAACAGCTCGGCGCACATCAGGATCTGCGGCGGCAGCATCGCGTGGGCCTTCCCCGCCCCACGCAGGGCATCGGCCACCGTGACCCAGCCGCCGGAGACCGATTCGCCACTGGCGTTGCGCGGCGCCTGGCCGGCAGGGGCCTCGGCGATAAGGAAATGGGCGCGGAACCGTTTGGGTTCGAACACCGGGGTGGTCCAGATCCGCCAGGGGGCCAGCAGATCCGAGCGCAACACCAGGTCACGATCCAGCAAGAACTCGCCCATCGAGGTCCGACGCGTCTCAAGCGCACGGCGATCGGACTCCCAAGCCGGATCGGACAGCTCCTGCAGGTCCGCACGACCAGCACCGCCGGCCAGCAGCACGCCGGCCTCCTCGAACAGCTCCCGGGCGGCCGCACAGACGATGGCCGCGGCCTCGTCCGCCGTGCAGCCCAGCCACTGTGCCCAGTCCGGTGGGAGCGCTGCGAGCGCCAGCGCATCCGAGGCGTCGACTCCCCCGCCGGGGAAGACCAACATATCGGGGGCGAAGGCCATGCTGGCCGGGCGCCGCTGCAGGAAGACCTCGAGGGAACCGGGCACCCCCGGACGCCCGCCGCGCACCAGCACAGTGGTCGCGGCGGCCCGCGGCTCCACGGGTTCAACACCCGCGCGCTCCCGGATGTGCGCCGCGAACCCCACGGGCAGCGCGTGTGGATCGATCATCCCCGCTCCACCCGGTCCCGCAGACGGTGCTTGAGCAGTTTGCCCGAGGGATTGCGCGGCAGGTCCTCCATCGTCTCAACGAAGCGGGGGATCTTGTAACGGGCGATTCGATCGGCCAGGAAGTCGCGCAGCTCCTCCACGCTCAACTCCTGCCCGTCGGTGGTCGTCACCACGGCCACGACCTGCTGGCCCCAGTCCGGGTCGGACTTCGCCACGACCGCCACATCCGCCACCCTTGGGTGTTCGGAGACCGCCTCCTCGACCTCCAGGGAGTACACGTTCTCCCCGCCGACGATGATGATGTCCTTGAGTCGGTCGACCACATAGTAGTAGCCGTCCTCATCCATCCGCGCGATGTCCCCGGTCTTGTACCAGGGGCCCTCGAACGCCGCAGCGGTCGCCTCGGGGTTCTTGAGGTATTCGAGCATCGCGGTGTCCGTATGGATCCAGATCTCCCCGGTCTCCCCCGGCCCGGCCTCGGACCCGTCGGCGCGCATCAGCTTCATATGCCCGCCGTACATCGCCGTCTTGCCGACGGAGCCGGCCTTGACGATCTGCTCCTCGGGCCACAGCAGGCTGCCGGCCGGGCCCAGTTCGCTCATCCCGTAGAGCTGCCGGTGCTCGCCCGGCTGGTAGTGCTCCAGGATGATCCGCGTGGTGGGCGCGTCGATGGGCGATCCGCCGAACATCCAGTGCCGCATCGTGGAGAAGTCCAGATCGGCGAAGTCGAGGCCGGCCGCCGGCAGGGCGCGCACGGGCGCCAGGAAGGCGATGTTCGGCCCGAAGAAGGCCGTGATCCGGTGCTGCCCGATCAGCTGAAAGGTCTCAACGGGGTTGAATTCGCGCTGCAGGAAGACGCTTCCGCCCATGAACAAGACCGGGGTGATGCACACGTTCAACGGCGCAGAGTGCCACACCGGCATGGCCACCAGCATCCGCTCATCGCGATCGTAGCCCTGGTTCGTCGACATCAGGAGCATCAGCGTGGACAGCCGCGCATGGCTGTGCACACAACCCTTGGGCGCACTGGTAGTCCCCGAGGTGTAGAGGATCAGCGCCGGCGCCTGATCGTCGGTGTGGGTCTCCCTGGCCCGAGGCGCGGCGGCGATGAGTGCGGCCAGTCCCGTTTCCGCGTCCTCGGCGCCGTTGTGCCCGCCGCCGGCGTGCGCGGTCGTGATCCACTCGATCCCACCCGCCCCGACCCGCGCGGTGTCCGCCAGATCGGGGCTGACCACGCCCAGCTTCGCCTCGGAGTGCCCGATGATGTAGGCGACCTCGCGGGCCGGCATCTTGTGGTTGACCGGGACGAACACTGCGCCCAGCTGCCAGACGGCGTAGGCGGTGAGGACGAACTCGGGCTCGTTGAAGGTCATGGCCGCGACCACGTCGCCCGGCCCGATCCCGCGCGCGGCCAACAGGCCGGCGGTGCGTTCGACGTCGGCGACCAGCTGTTCATAGGTCCAGGTGCGCGCAGCCGGGGCCTGGGCCCCGACCTCGGCCAGGGCGATGCGCTCAGGGGTGCGGGCCAGGCCCGCGTGCAGCATGGCGGTAAGCTTCATTGCTCGTCCTTCAGTGATTGAGAGTGCCGTGTTTCACACATTCAATCACCCGCGGTACCGTTTAAACAATCGTTCGACAAACTCCTGAGGGGAACCAGCAGTGGCGTCCACGCACACCGTCATCAACCAGTCCGCTCCGCGCACCGAGATCGACGAATACGACCTCAACCCGGCCCTGCGCGAGGTCGTCGCAGCCTTCGCACCGGATGCCGACCAGGAGCTGCTCCACGAGCTGGGCCGCACGGTCGGCACGGCCGAATTCCAACACAATGCGGACCTGGTCAACACCTACACCCCGGTCTTCACCGCCCACGACCGCTGGGGCAACCGGGTGGACCAGGTCGAATTCCACCCCGCCTACCACGCGATCATGGCCGCCGACCTGGGCGCCGGCGGTCACTCGCACGCCTGGGCCCACCCAGGGACAGGGGCCAATGTGGAACGCGCCGCGCGCTTCCACCTGTTCGCCCAGGTGGAGCCGGGCCACACCTGCCCCGTGTCGATGACCCATGCTGCCGCGGCCTCGCTCGCCGGCACCCCGCACGCCGAATTCTGGCTGCCCCGCCTGTATTCGACCGACTACGATCCGCGCCTGGCCGACGCGACCGAGAAGACAGCGGTGACCTTCGGCATGGCGATGACGGAGAAGCAGGGCGGCTCGGACGTGCGCGCCAATACGACGTGCGCGGTCCCGGTGAACGCGGCGGCCGATGACGGCACGGGCTTCGGTGCGGTGAGCGCCGGGCACTACCTGCTGACCGGGCACAAGTGGTTCTGCTCGGCCCCGCAGTCCGATGCCTTCCTGATGCTCGCGCAGACCGAGGAGGGCATCAGTTGCTTCTTGGTCCCGCGCTTCCTGCCGCGGCGGGCCGACGGCACCCCCGGCGGGCGCAACACCTTCAACATCCAGAAGCTCAAGGACAAACTGGGCAACAAGTCCAATGCCTCCTCGGAGATCGAGCTCGACTCCACCCACGGCTGGCTGGTCGGTGAACCCGGCCGCGGTGTGCGCACCATCATCGAGATGGTCTCGCGCACCCGGCTGGACTGCATCATCGGCTCGGTCTCCGGGATGCGCCAGGGCGTGGCCGAGGCCGCCTGGCACGCCCGCCACCGCGCCGCCTTCGGTGCGCAGTTGGTCGACCAGCCGCTGATGCGCGCGGTCCTGGCGGACCTGCAGCTGGAGTACGAGGCGGCCGTATGGACCCTGGGGGAAGTCGCAGCGGCCTACGATTCCGCGGACCCCGAGGCCGTCGAGTTCCGCCGCCTGGCGGTCGCGGTGGCCAAGTACTGGATCTGCAAGCGCGGCCCCGAACACGCCTATGAATCGCTCGAGTGCCTGGGCGGCAATGGCTATACGGAGGTCTGGCCGCTGGCGCGGCGCTACCGCGAACAGCCGGTGCTGGCGGTCTGGGAGGGTTCCGGAAACGTCATCGCGCTCGACGTGCTGCGGGCCCTGACCCGCGACCCGGCCTCGGCCAAGGCGTTCCTGGCCGTGCTCGAGGCCGCGCGCGGGCGCTCCGGCGAGACGGGCAGGGTCTACGACGCCCGGTTCGAACAGCTGGCCGGTGACATCACGGACGCGGTGGCGACTATGGCATCGGGCGAGGCCCAGGCGATCGCGGCCTGGCAGGCACGCGGGCGCACCCTGGTCGAGCACATGGCACTGCTGCTACAGGCCGCGGTGCTGCTGACCCGGGCGCCGGCCGGGATCGGCGAGGCCTTCGTCGCAGCCCGCCTGAGTGCTGAGCGCGGGCGCGAATACGGGGCGTTCCCGGCAGCGGTGGAGCCGGAGTGGATCGACTTGTTGGTGGAGCGGGCATAGTACCCGTGTGAAATTCCGGACAAACGTTCAATAAGCCTACTCAGGGTGCCCTAAAACATGCGAGGCTGTTAATACAAGAACCCGAGCATGAAGGAGCACGCCCATGAAGGCAGTCCGCTATTACGGCAAAGAAGACCTGCGCGTCGAAGACATCCCGGAGATGGAGATGCGCGCCGATGCCATCAAGATCGCCCCGAAGTTCGTCGGCCTGTGCGGTTCCGATCTGCACCTGTACTACGACGGCGGCGAGGGCAACGGTGGGAACTCCGCCACGACTCCGCACCCTCTGTCCGGTGAGACCCTGCCCGTGACCTTCGGCCACGAGTTCTCCGGCGTCGTCGAGGAGATCGGCGCCGACGTCACGACCGACATCAAGGTGGGCGATTCCGTTGTCGTCGAACCGCTCATGGTGTGCGGCGAATGCCCCGCTTGCAAGGCCGGGGACTACAACATCTGCGAGAAGATGGGCTTCATCGGCATCAACGGCCGCGGCGGCGGCATGAGCGAACACCTGGTCGTCGAGCCCCGCTGGGTCCACCCGGTGGGCGATCTGCCCCTGGACCAGGCCGCACTCATCGAGCCGCTGTCGGTGGCCTACCACGCGGTGCGCAACACCGGCGCCCAGGCCGGACAGACCGCCGTGGTCGGCGGCGCGGGCCCGATCGGCCTGCTGGTCGCCACGGTGCTCAAGGCCGAGGGCCTCAAGGTCATCGTCTCCGAGCTCTCCGAGGCCCGCAAGCAGAAGGCGCTGGACGCCGGCGTCGACGTCGTCGTCGACCCGTCCAAGGAGGACCTGGCGACCCGCGTACGCGAGGAGACGAACGGCGTGGGCGCCGATGTCGCCTTCGACGCCGCCGGTGTGGGCGTCGTCGTCCACCAGCTGCTCGCCTCCCTCAAGGCCAAGGGCCTGCTGGAGATCGTCGCAATCCACGTCCGCCCGCTGGAGATCGACGTGACCGGCGAGCTGACCTTCTCCGAGAAGTCGGTCCAGGCATCCCTGGGCTACGCCAACGACCACGCCAAGGTCATCGAACTGGTCAGGAACAAGGGCATCGACCTCTCGCAGTTCATCACCGGCAAGATCGCCCCGGAGGACATCGTGGACAAGGGCTTCAAGCAGCTCCACGACGATGCCGAACACCAGGTGAAGATCCTCGTCCAGATGTGACCCTGCAGGACATTTAAGCGATCCCTCCAGATTCCACCGGAGTTCCGGTGAAATCTGGAGGGATCGCTTCATTCTTGCGCAGGGGCCCTACTTCACGATGTGCAGATCGATGCCCTTGCGCTCGGGCAGGCGCCACACCGCCCACAGGGCAAGCAGTTCGGCGAATACGATCCACGCATTCGACGCCCACGGCGCGCCGATGTACACGGCGAACTGGTTGACGTACGGGGTGGTCCCGCCGAACACCGCGGTCGCCAGCGAATACGCGAAGCCGATATAGGCGGTGCGCGCGGCCGTCGGGAAGGTCTCGGCCATCACCGAGGTCAGCAGGCCGGCGCCCGCTGCCAGGAAGAACAGTGCGATCGAGGTCGTCACGAACAGCGTCCACGGGCGCTGGTCGATCAGCGCCATGAGCGGGTACTGGGTCACGGCCACGCCTATCGCGAAGATGTAGAGCACCGGCTTGCGCCCCCACCTATCCGAGGCCCAGCCCCAGAACAGCAGGGAGAGGATGCCGACGGCCAGGGCCGCGGTGAGCGCCCAGTAGGCGCCGTTGGCCTCCATCTTCCGCTGGGTCACGGCAAAGGTCGACACGTACGAGGTCCACGTGTAGTTGCTGGCCGCGACCCCGGAGACCAGGAAGAAGATCGCGACGATCGACACCGCCTTGGGCAGGGGCCGCAGAGCCGCGGCCGGGAAGTGCGAGGCGTCGAGCCCGTTGATCTTGCCGGTGACCCGGCTGTTCTCCACCAGGTCCTTGGACTCGATCATGCCGGCGCGCAGGTACAGCGCGACCAGGGCCAGCACCGCACCCAACAGGAACGGGATGCGCCAGCCCCAGGCTGCGACCTCGGGCTTGGAGAGCACACCGGTGATGGCCCCGCCGAGCACGAAGGCGATGAAGGACCCGCCGAAGATCGTCATGAACACGGTCGAACCCCACAGGCCGCGCCGGCCGGCCGGGGCGATCTCGGCGATATAGGAGTTCGCCGCCGCCGACTCCCCGCCGTGGGCGAAGCCCTGGACCACGCGCGCCAGCAGCAACAGGCCGGACGCCGCGATGCCGATCGCGCCATAGGTCGGGACCAGGCCGATGAGCACGGAGCCGCCTGCCATCATGAGCATGGTCGTCACCAGCACGAACTTGCGTCCCCGGCGGTCGGCGATCCGGCCGAACACAATCCCGCCCAGGGGGCGGAACAGGAAGCCGATCGCGAACACCCCGAAGGTCGACAGCAGGGCCGACACCTGGTTCTGCGTGTGGAACAGGGCGGCTGCGATCTGCGGGGCGAACACCGCGTAGACGCCCCATTCGTACCATTCGAGCAGCTGGCCGATGGTGCTGGCGACGAAGGATTTGCGCTGCTTGCGCTTGTCCAGCGGCACCACTGCCACGGGCGCCTGGGATTCCGCGGTGCTCGCGGCGGTAGTCGAAGTCATAGCCCATAGACTCACACGCCACGCCCGGGCGCGTGGGGCGGTTCGACACACCGTGTCATAAATCCGCGGCCCATTCGTCGATCGCCACCGCACCCGCCACATGGGCCTCGCGCGGGATCAGGTGGCCCACCCCCGGCAGCACCCGCAGGACGGCACCGGGGATCCGGTCCACCAGTTCCACCTGCCTGCCCACCGGGGCCAGCGCATCGTGCTCCCCGCCGAGGACCAGCACGGGACGGGCGAAGTCCGCACCAGAGTCCCCCACGCAGTGGCGCACCGAGGTGTGGAAGGTCTCCAGCAGTGCCGCGCCGCTGTTGAACGAGTGGGAGTCGCGCATATGCTCCAGCACGATGCCCCCGCGCCGGCGCAGGCCGGTGCCGCTGGCCATCACGATCCCGCTCAACCCCGCCAGGGCGCGCCCGGCCAGCAGCACATCGCCGAACGGGCCCAGCCGGGCGGCCAGTCCGTAGTAGGCCCGCAGCCCGGTGATCGCCAGCCGGTGCGGATTGTCCCTGGGCGCAGTGACGATCGGATTGACCAGCACCGCACCGCGGTGCGCGGCGCCCTGGGCGATCGCCTCGGCGACGATGACCGAGCCCAGCGAATGCCCCAGCAGCAGCGCGGGCGCCGGCTCCCGGTCGAGCAGCCCGCGCAGCCAGGCGCCGAGGTCCTCGATCCCGTGGCCTTCCGGCAGCGGATCGGACTCCCCACAGCCGGGCAGGTCGGGGGCCAGCACCCGGAAGCCGCGGGCCGCCAGGTCCTGGGCCAGCGGTTCGAGGGCGTGGTGGGAGCTGCGGAACCCGTGGATGGCCCAGATCACCGGCGCCTCGGGGTCCCCGTAGGCGAACACCGCGGTCCCGCGGCCGACCGGGGTGGGACTCGTGGCCAGCCACACCGCGAGAACCAGCAGGCACACGGCCAGCAGAGTGGTTCCGGTGCCTCCCAGGCCGCCCAGCAGGGCGATGACGACTCCGCCGATGGCCGCCACGGCCGAAGCCGCCACGCGCAGCGCGGGCCGGCAGGTCAGGGGCCGCAGGGGCAGGCGCGGCTCCCAGCGTTCGAGTCGGGAGAGCCAAACGGCCGCCGGGATCACGGCGCCGGCGACCAGGGCCAGCCACAGCGGACGGCTCAGCCACCAGGCCGGGCTGTGCAGGGCGGGCAGGGGCGCGCCGGCGGCCCACAGGGCCGCCACCAGGGCCAGGGCGATGGGCATATGCCACAGGTAGACGGTCATCGCCAGGCCACCGGCCCGTTTGATCGGCCCGGCCAGGGCGGGCCCGGTCACCAGGCGTTCCAGCCGGGGGCGGACCAGCCGCAGCAGGCACAGCTCGGCGAGCGCGCCCAGGGCGAACAGCGCGGTGGGCGGGTTGAGCGAGGCGATGAGATCGGGCGACCAGCCGCAGGCCAGCAGCACGAGGATCCCACTCACGGCGGCCAGCAGGCCGGCCCACAGGCCAGAGCGATTCCGGCCGCGGGTATCGGCCAGAACGAAGCCCAATTGCTGGCAGAACAGCCAGACGAAAGCGAGGTTGAGATAGGCCAGTCCCGTGCTCCAGGGCCCGGCCAGTGAGAACTGCCGGACCAGGTCGACGGCCAGCACCGCACCCAGGCCGACCGCCGGCACGCGCGCCCCGAACCGCTCGTGTGCTGCGGCCAGAACGGGCACCAGGGCGGTGGCGCCCAGGTAGACGGCCAGGAACCACAGGGGCTGTGCGGACCGGTAGGCGGCCTCGGCAGCCAGGTCGGCGGGCAGCCCGGCGACTCGGGCGCAGGCCAGCACGGTGCCGACCACGGCGATCATCACTCCGGCCGGCACCGCCAGGCGCTTGATCCGCAGCTCCACGAAACCGGCCGCCGTCACGCCGCGGGCGCGCAGACGCCGCCACTGGCTGATGGTCGCGAAGCCGCCGGCGATGAAGAACAGGGGCATCACCTGGGCCAGCCAGGTGATGGGGATGAACCAGGCGTGACCGGCCAGGGCCATGCCGGTGGCCAGGGAGCCATCGGGGTCGCGCCAGGCGCCGACCAATAGGGCGTGCAGGGCTACGACCACCAGCAGGCAGCCGGCGCGGACCGCGTCGATCACGGGATCGCGGCGGGATCTGGGTCGGGGCACGGCCACCGGGCGCGGCGGTAGGAGCGAAGTCATCGGTCATTCCTCACAGTTCGTTTGCTTGACTGCAAGGAATGTATGAAGCCGCTCGGGGTGTCCGCGTCACCCTGCGGAGCGAAAGAGCCGGGCTACTTCCGGGGGAACCGGGCCCGCGCAGGTCAGTGGCTCAGCGCCCGGCGTTCACCAGACCGGACTCATAGGCGGCGACCACGATCTGGGCGCGGTCGCGCAGGCCCAGTTTGCGCAGGATCCGCGAGACGTGCGTTTTGACGGTCTGTTCGCCCAGGAACAGTTCGGCGGCGGCCTCGGCATTGGATTTGCCCGCTGCCACCAGGCGCATCACGTCGAGTTCGCGTTCGGTCAGTTCTGCCAGCAGGGTCTTCCCCGGGCCCCGCGGTTCCGGACGGGCGGCGTAGTCGGCGATGAGCTTCGAGGTGATGGCCGGCGCCAGCAGGGCCTCGCCGGCGGCCACCACGTGGACCGCGGTGATGAGCTCCTCGGGGGTGGAGTCCTTGAGTAGGAAGCCGCTGGCGCCGGCGCGCAGGGCCGCGAAGACGTATTCATCGGCGTCGAAGGTGGTCAGGATGATGACCCTGGGCTGTTTGAGCCCCGGCATCGCCATGACCTGCCGGGTCGCGTCCAGGCCGTTGAGGCGGGGCATCCGGATGTCCATCAGCACGACGTCGGGTTGGCTGCGGCGCACCAGCTCGGTCACCTCGGCGCCGTCTGCGGCCGTGCCGACCACCGTGATGTCCGGCTGCGAACCCAGCAGGGCGGCGAAGCCCTCGCGCACCATCGCCTGGTCGTCGACGACGATCACGCGGATCGGGGAATCTTCGGGGTGGGGAGTCTGTGCTGTCATGCCCACGATCCTAGACGCACCCGGCCCCCGGCCCCTCCCCCTGCGGTAGGGTCCGCGCCTCACCCTCCCGGGTGACGCACGGGTGCCGCACGTGGCCCTATCGTCGAGGTCATGGACACGCCACACACGTCACTGCGCAGCTACTTCGATCCGGTCCGGGTGGGCCGCGATCTGGGGTTCGTGCTGCCCGGCTTCTTCCTGTCCCTGCCCGCCTTCATCATCCTGGTGCCGCTGACCGCGCTGTCCGCCGGCACCATCGTGATCTGGATCGGCGCTCTGCTGTTCGCCGTGGCGCTGTCCGTCGCCTCGGCCTTCGCACAGGTGTCGCGGGCCCGGCTGCACTGGTGGACAGGCACGCCCGGCGCACCCGTGCGCTACCGCGCCGCAGCCCCCGGCCGAGCCCGCTGGATCACCGGGCGACTGGCCGACGGACGCCGCTGGCTCGATCTGCTGTTCGAAACGCTCATCGCCTTCCCACTGCACATCTTCACCTTCGTCGTGGCAGTCTCCTGGCTCGGCGGGGCGGCCGGCGGGCTGAGCTATTTCATCTGGGGCTTCTTCCTGCCACACGAGGATTCGACCCTGCCGGGCTATCTGCTGCAGGCCGCATCCCAGGGCACGGTGCCGGTGTCCGTGGCCCATTCGCACGCGATCGACGTGGTGTTCAGCGAGGTGGCGGGCCTGGTCCTGCTGCTCACCCTGCCGATCGTGTTGCGCGGCCTGGCGAACCTGGACGCCCTGGTGATGCGCATGGGCCTGGAGGGCGTGGTCGCGGGGCCGGCAGTCCCGACGAAGCCGGCGGAGCAGGCGAGTGCTGTTCTCCCTGCGAACACCGCCTTCACCCTGCCCGGCCCCGAGGCCTGGACCTGGATCTTCGCGGGGCTGGGGGCCGTGGCCTGCCTGGCGATCGGCTGGCCGCTGTACGCGGTGATCGACGGGCTCGACCCCGTCTACGCCATGCTGGTGGCCGCCGGACAGGCCGTGGCCCTGTTGTGCTGCGCCCGCCTGCCCGCCCTGGTTCCCGTGCTGAGCACGGTGACGGCCCTGGCCCTGGCCTGGCTGAGCGCTGACCAGCAGGGCGCGCCGTGGCCCTGGCCGGTCTTCGCCCTCATCGTCCAGTCCCTGCTGCTGGTGCTGGTGGGTCTGCGCGGTCGCTGGTGGCGCGCCACGCTGACCTGGGCCGTGCCCCTGCTGGGCACTGCCGTGCTCGTCCGGACCCTCGACTGGACCACGGGCGCCCAGATCAACCTCATCGTCGCGGTCTCGGTCACGGCGGCGGCCAATGCGATCGGCCTGGCCGTGCGCACCTGGCTGAACGGGCGGGAGAAACTGCGCGCCGAACGTGAGGCCGCGGCCCGCACCAGCGCCGAACGCGAGGAGCTGGCCGAACGCAATCGCATCGCCCGCGAGCTCCACGACGTGGTGGCCCACAGCATGTCGGTCATCGGGGTGCAGGCCACCACCGCGCCCTACCGGCTGCCGGGGCTCGAGGAGCCGGTCCGCCGCGAGTTCGCCTCGATCGCGGAATCCGCCAGGACCGCGCTGACCGAGATGCGCGGGCTGCTGACCATCCTGCGGGCGGGAGAGGCCCCCACCGCACCCCAGCCCACCCTGGGCGATGTGCCGGAACTGGTCGAGGCGACGCGGCGCTCCGGAGTGGACATCACACTGCACGGGCCGGGCGGCGAGGCCGCGCGGGCGCTGCCGGCCGCGACCTCGCTGACGGCCTACCGGATCGTGCAGGAGGGGCTGAGCAATGCGGTGCGGCACTCTCCGGGCGCGGCCATCACCGTGACCGTCTCCTGCGGCGAGCTCCTGACGATTGATGTGGTCAACGGTCCGGCGGCGCCCCTGGCCGAATCCGTGCCGGCGCCGGGCGCGGGCCTGGGCCTGCGCGGCATCCGGGAGCGGGTGACGGCCCTGGGCGGGCTGATGCACGCCGAGCCGGATGCCGCAGGAGGTTTTGCCCTGCACGCGGAACTGCCGGTGTGAGTGGGGCACGGCCCACTCCGTGGGGAACCGATGGTTTTTCGGTTACTTTGCAGTTGACCGAATAATATGCGGTGGACAGCCGCTGTGACTACATCGGTACCGCCACCGGGTCCGAGTGAGCGGAATGTGACGCAGAACCCAGGCGCCACCGCACTAGACTGGCCCGCGGTCCACATCCCAACCGATCGATCCCACCGAGGTCCCGCATGCCCACAGACACATCCACCCCCGTCACGACCTCGGGCCCGGTGAAGAAACGCAGATTCGCCTTCCCCCACACCTACGCGATCATCTTCGGGATGATCTTCCTGATCGGCCTGGCGACCTACCTCATCCCCTCGGGCTCCTTAGACCGCGCCGAGCAGGACGGGCGCGAGGTCGTGCTGGCCGGCACCTACCACGGCACTGAGAAGACGCCACTGTCCTTCTTCGACTTCTTCACCTCGGTGCCCACCGGCCTGGCCGAGGCCGCGGACATCATCTTCTACATCTTCCTCCTCGGCGGGGCCTTCGGGGTCATCCGTGCCACCGGCGCAATCGACGCCGGCATCAACGCCCTGGTCAAACTGCTGCACGGCCACGGCGCGATCCTGCTGCCGCTGCTCATGGTGGTGTTCTCCGTCCTGGGCTTCACCACCGGCATGGCCGAGGAGACGATCATCTTCGCGCCGATCGGCGTCGGCATCGCGCTGGCCCTGGGTTATGACGCACTGGTGGGCGCCGCCGTCATCTGCCTGGGTGCCGCCGCCGGGTTCACCGGCGGCATGATGAACCCGTTCACGGTGGGCGTGGCCCAGGGCATCGCGCAGCTGCCGCTGTTCTCCGGGATGGGCTTCCGCGCGATCCTCTACGTGTTCATCCTGGCAGCCGGCATCTGGTGGGTCATGCGCTACGCCTCCCGGGTCAAGGCCGACCCGACGAAGTCCCTGCTCTACGACAAGCCGGGCGCTCCCGAGGTCGGTGCCGCGGCCTCGGCGGCAGCCGACACCGAGGCCGAAGCCGAGGATGCCGCTCCCAGACTGGACTGGCGCCGGTCCCTGGTACTCATCATCTTCGTCGCAGGGATCGTGACGAACATGTACGGCATCCTCAAGCACGGCTGGTTCCTCAACGAGATGGCCGCGATGTTCGTCCTCATCGCCATCGTCACGGGCCTGATCGGCCGGCTGGGCGTCAACGGGCTGTTCTCGAATATGGTCTCCGGAATGCAGGACGTGGCCTTCGGCGCGCTCATCGTGGGCTTCGCCCGCGCGATCCTGGTCGTGCTGGAGCATGCGAATGTGCTCGA
Source organism: Brevibacterium sp. 91QC2O2 (assembly GCF_024580695.1). NCBI lineage: Bacteria > Bacillati > Actinomycetota > Actinomycetes > Micrococcales > Brevibacteriaceae > Brevibacterium > Brevibacterium sp. 91QC2O2. The sequence goes on from NZ_JANIJY010000002.1 coordinate 161,725, forward strand.
CACCGTCATCAACGCGGTCGCCACCTGGATCGGGGACTCGCCGAACTTCCTCGTCGTCATCCTCATGTTCCTGTTCCAGTCGGTACTCAACCTGGTCATCCCCTCCGGTTCCGGAATGGCCGCGACGACCATGCCGATCATGGTTCCCCTGTCGGATGTGCTGGGCATCGACCGGCAGCTGACCGTGCTGGCCTATCAGTACGGGGATGCGATCGCGAACTCGATCATGCCCACTTCCGCATCGGTCATGGGCCTGCTGGCCGTGTGCCGGATCCCGTACGAGACCTGGTGTAAGTTCCTGTGGCCGCTCATCGTGTTCTGGTCCCTCATCGCCATCGTGGCGCTGATCTTCGGATCCCTGGTGGGCGTCGGCTTCTGAACGGAGGCGGGGTTGCGCACGGTGCGCAACTGCGGTAGCCGAGACCACTCCGGGGTGACACATATGCTCACACTGCGCAATTAGTGTGAGACTTAGCGCGCATTCATCGGGTTTATCGCGCATTGACGCACGCCTCGAGCCTATAGTTCTTCGCAGACTGCGCATTTCGCGCATGTGTAAGAACCCTTGACTTGAAGAGGAGCCTCCATGGACGTGCAGTTGCTGATTGCACTGGTGCTCGGCATCGCCACGATCGTGATCCTTGTCCTGCGCACCCGGCTGGACGCATTCGTCGCCTTGCTGATCGCAGCCATCGTCACCGGCGTGGTGGCCGGACAGCCCGTCGTCGAGCTGATCAAATCGATCACCTCCGGCTTCGGATCCACTCTGGCCAGCACCGGCATCGTGATCGGCCTGGGCGTGGGGATCGGCAAGATCCTCGAGGTCTCCGGCGGCGCGGATGCCCTGGCCCGCGCCTTCCTCAAGGCCTTCGGCAAGGGCCGTGAGCCCTGGGCCATGGGCACCGTGGGCTCCCTGGTGTCGATCCCGGTGTTCTGCGACTCCGGCTTCGTCATCATGAACCCGCTGGCCCGCTCGATCGCCCGCGTCAAGCGCGGCGGCTACGTCACCCTGGCACTGGCGCTGGGGTGTGGCATGACGCTGACCCACCACATGGTCCCACCGACCCCCGGCCCGCTGGCCGTGGCCGGTCTGCTGGGCACCGACTTGGGATCGCTGATCCTGACCGGCCTCATCTTCACGGTGATCCTGCTGCCCGTGGTGGTGTCCTATGCGAAGTTCATCGGCCCCAAGCTGGAACCGCGCCTGAACAAGGAGGTCGCACTCGACGTCTACGGCCCCGACTACGCCCAGACGATCGACGCCTACGTGGTGCGTTCCGGCAAGTCGACCAAGTCGCGCAAGGCGGCCGGGACCTCGACCCCGGCGACCGGCGAAGGCGATGCCACCGCAGCGGTCGTCACCTACGATCCCGAGCAATTCCTGGGCACGACGCCGGCCGGTAGGAAACCACACAAGACCAATGCATGGCTGGGCGCGCTGCCACTGTTCGTGCCCCTGCTGCTCATCGTCGTCAACACGGTCACCGCCGCGATTGACAAGTCCCAGCAGAACGCCCTATCCGGCGACGACTACACGCCCAGCGCCTGGGTCCAGCCCTTCACGTTCCTGGGCGACCCGGTGGTCGCGCTCATCATCGGCATGATCCTGGCCGTCTACGTCCTGCTGCCCCGCTGGACGCCGCGCACCAAGGTCCATGGCTGGCTGTCCGAGGGCGCCGCGAGCGCGGGACTGATCCTGCTCATCACCGGAGCAGGCGGCGGTCTGGGCCAGGTACTGCGCGATTCCGGGGTCGGCGATGCGCTGGCCCAGGCCGTCGCTGCCACCCCACTGCCGGCCTTCCTGGTGCCCTTCATCATCGCCACCGTCGTGCGTGTGGCACAGGGTTCCGGCACCGTCGCGATGATCACCGCGGCCTCCGTCACCGCCCCGCTGGTCGGCACCCTGGGCGTCTCCCCGCTGATCGCCGCGATGGCGTGCGTGTGCGGTTCGATGGTCTTCAGCTACTTCAACGACTCCTATTTCTGGGTCGTGACCCGTTTCACCGGACTGGACGGGATCGACGCGATGAAGGGCTGGTCGGGCATCACCACCTGCGTGTGGGCCGCCTCCATCCCGTTGCTCATCGTGGCGAATCTGCTGGTCGGTTGATCATGACCGATGTCCTCATCGCCGCGGACGACCTGACCGGGGCCAATGCCGCCGCGGTCGGCCTACGCCGGCTGGGCGCGGTGACCCTACACGCCACGGTGGACCCGGAGCGGATCGCCCAGTTCGCCGCCGACTACCGGGTGGTCTCCGTGACCACCGACTCCCGCCACCTGCCGGCAGCGGATGCGGCCGCCGCTACCTCGGCCGTGGTGGAGGCCGGTTGGCCGGCCCAGCTACTGTCCTCACGCTGCGATTCGACCCTGCGGGGCAATGTGGGCGCCGAGGCCGCGGCCGTCCTGGCGAGCGCCCGCCGGCTGCTCATGGCTCGGGACATTGGGGAATCGGCGGCCCCGCGACCGGTGATCGGCCTGTGCATGCCGGCCTTCCCCGGCGCCGATCGGCAGACCATCCACGGCTTGCAGACCATGGGCGGGGTGCCCCTGGAGGACACCGAGCTGGCCCACGACGTCCGCTCCCCCATCACCGATTCCTCCGTGGACACGGCGCTGCGTTCCGGCGCGGCCGAAGTTCTGGGTCATGAACCGCGCATCGTCCACGTCGACGTTGACGATATCGACGCCGGACCCGAGGCCCTGGCCCAGCGCCTGCGCGATCTGCTCACACCGGGTGCCCTACCCGATTTCATCGTCGCCGATGCGCGGACAGACGCGGACCTGCTGGCCGTGGCGCGCGCTGCCGTGGCGGCCGCTCCCGAGGCCCTGTTCGTCGGCATCGACCCCGGACCGGGCACCCGGGCGCTGGCCCAGGCGCTGGGACTGCTGCAGACCTCGGGCACCGTGCTGGCGGTTTCCGGGTCCGCCACCGAACTCACCCGCACCCAGCTGGCCCGGCTGAGAGAACACCGCTCGACCACGGCGGTGCGGCCGGTCTACCTGCCCGACCGGCCCTCCCACGACCCGCGGATCGACGTGGCGGCCACCGCCGCGGCCGTCCTGGAGGCATGGCGGGAGCGTCCGGAGGTCCTCCTACTGGCCACCGTGCTCGAGGAATCCGATCTGCTCGAAGGCCTGGACCCACGGGCCTCCGACGCGCTGACCGAATCCCTTGGCGCGGTGACCGCGCAGGTCCTGGCGCGGGCACAGGACTCCATCGGCCTCTACACCACCGGAGGAGACGTGACCACAGCCGTGCTCGGCGCGCTGACGGCAGCCGGGATCGCCGTGGACTTCGAGGTCCTGCCCCTGGCCACGGCCGGGCGGATCGTGGGCGGACCGCACGCCGGCCTGCCGATCGTCACCAAGGGAGGGCTGGTGGGCGATGAGTCCGCCGCGGGCATGTGCATCGACGCCCTCTATTCTTTGAACACACACCGATGAAGGGAACCATCATGAGCGCACCCATCCTCGCCCTGACCCCAGGAGATCCGAACGGCATCGGCCCGGAGATCACCGCCCAGGTCCTCAGCGAATACGCCGGCGACGATTCGCAGCACGGCATCGCCGTCGCGGACGCCGCCGCGATGCGCCGGGCCGTGAGCGCCCTTGGCCTGGACGTCGAAGTCCGCACCGTGGACTCCTGGGACGTGCCGAAGGCCGGTGCCGGGGTCATCGACGTCTACGACATCGGCGTGCTCGGCGACGACCTGCCCGAATGGGGCACCGTCGACGCGCGCGCCGGCCGGGCCGCCGTGACCGCGATCGAGGTCGCCACGAAGGCCGCCATGGACCAGCGGGTGGCCGGCATCGTGACGGGGCCGATCAACAAGGAGGCCATCTGGGCCGCCGGCTCCGAACACCTGGGCCACACGGAGATGCTGGGCGCGCTGACCGGGGTGAGCAAGCAGGACACGATGTTCGTCGTGGAGCGCTCTCTGCAGCCCGGCCACCATGCACACATCTTCTTCGCCACCCGCCACATGTCCCTGCGCAATGCCCTGGACAGCATCGATGTGGACAATCAGGCCGATTCGATCCGCCGGGCCCATCGCGCGCTGCAGGTCTACGGGATCGATCAGCCGCGCCTGGCCACCGCCGCGATCAACCCCCACGGCGGGGAGAACGGTCACTTCGGCGATGAGGAGATCGAGATCCTGCGCCCGGCCGTCGAACGGGTGAACGCCGAGGGCCTGCAGGTCGCCGGTCCCATCCCATCGGACTCCGTGTTCCACCAGGCGCTGCAGGGCCGCTACGACGGTGTGCTCTCGCAGTACCACGATCAGGGCCATATCGCGGCGAAGACCTTCGACTTCGACGGCACGATCAGCGTCACGGTGGGCCTACCGATCCTGCGCACCAGCGTGGACCACGGCACGGCCTTCGACATCGCCGGCCAGGGAATCGCCGATGCCGGCACCATGCGCTCGGCCTACCGGGCCGCGCTGGACTACGCGCCCTTCGCCGATCGGATCCGCGCGGAGTACCTGCCCAGGTGACGTCCGCCCCGCGCACCACCCATCAGGGCACCAGGCTGCGCAGGCAGGACCTGGTGCGCCTGGTGGGTGCCGGCACCACACGCGTGGACCGGCTGGCCCAGGTCCTGCACGTCTCCGAATCCACGATCCGGCGGGATCTGGCCGCCCTGGCCGCATCCGGCGATCTGGCCCGGACCTACGGCGGGGCGATCACCGCCGTGCCCTTCACCGAACGTTCCCTGGCGGAGCGGGTGGCGACGAATACCGAGTCGAAGAACGGAATCGGTCGCGTGGCGGCGGGCCTGATCCATCAGGGGGCGACGGTCTTCGTAGACGCGGGGTCCACCACCCTGGCGCTGATCGATGCGCTGACCGAACAGGCGGATCTGCACGACGGCGCCCCCACGGGAATCACCGTGGTCACCCGTGGGCTGGAGACCGCATTGCTGCTGAGCACCATCCCCCAGGTCACCGTCGAGGTCATCGGCGGGACCCTGACCACCGGGTCCCACGGCACCGTCGGGCCACTGGCGATCGACGGGCTCTCGCGTTTCAGGTTCGATCTGTGCTTCCTGGGCTGCGACGGGGTCGATGCGCAGGCGGGGCTGGGCGAACCCACCCTGGACGAGGCCTATGTCAAGGAGTATGTGGCGCGCAGGTCGGGCCGCTCCGTGGTGCTGGCCGACCGCTCGAAGTTCCGCTCCGAGGGCATCCCCGCCTGGGCCCATCTGCCCGCGGGGTGGACCCTGATAACGGACTGCCCCGATGACGACCCCGCCACCGCTCCCTTCGAAGCGGTGGGGGTGGACGTCATCGGGGCAGGCTGAGCCGCTCCGAGCCGGGCGATCAGGGCAGGAAGATGCCGTTGCCCGGGCCCAGGGGCAGGTCCGCGAAGAACCAGATGGCCAGCAGGATCAGCCAGACGATCCAGAACACGATCGTGAACGGCAGCATGCGCGCCATCAGGGTGCCCAGGCCGGCGCTGGGCTCATAGCGGCGCAGCATGCCCAGCAGGACCACCATGTAGGGGTTCATGGGCGTCATCACCTGGGTCGCGGAGTCGCCCACGCGGAAGGCCGCCTGGGTGAAGGCCGGCTCGTAGCCGATCAGCGCGAACAGGGGCACGAACACCGCGGCCATGATCGACCACATGGACGAGCCAGACGTGATGAACAGGTTGAGCACGCTGGCCAGCAGGATGAAGCCCACGATGGCGGCGAAGCCGGTCAGGTGAATGCTCTCGAGGAAGTTCGCGCCGGTCACGGCGATCCAGGCACCGATGCCCGACCAGTTGAACAGGGCGATGAACTGGCCCAGGATGAAGGCCAGGATCAGGAAGCCCAGCATCTCCTTGATGGATTCGCCCATCATCTTCGTCGCATCGTTGATATTGCGGATCTTCCCGACGGTCCAGCCGTAAACCAGGCCGGGCACGATGAAGAACAGGAAGACCAGGAAGACGATCGAATCCAGCAGCGGGGACTTCGGCAGGAAGCCGCCGCCCTCATTGCGCCACGGGGAGTTCGGGATGAGAACAGCCCACAGCACGACCGCAGCGACGACCACGGTGACCAGGCCGGCGTAAAACAGCCCCTTCTTCTCCTTGGGCTCCAGCTTGGCGTTCATGGTCTCAGCGTCGTCTTCGGTGCTGACATTGCCATCGGGGTCCATCTCATCGCGGCTCACGCCCAGGCGCACGATGCGTGGTTCGATGATCTTGTCGATCAGCAGACCGGCCAGCAGACCCAGGATGATCGAGGCGACTATGTTGAAGAACCAGTTCGACACGGGGTTGACCGGGGCGAAGTCGGTACCCGGCAGGGTGCCCATGACCGAGGTGGTGATGCCGGCGAACAGGGCGTCCAGGCTGGTCGGCACGAAGTTCGTGGAGTAACCGGCACCGGCCGCGGCGAAGCCGCCCAGCAGACCGGCCACCGGGTGGCGCCCTGCGGCCTTGAACACCAGGGCCGCCAGCGGCGGGATGACGATGTTCGAGGTGTCGGCCATGATCGAGGAGAACACGCCGACGATGCCCACGACGTAGGGCAGCAGCCAGCGCGGGGCAGCGCCGAACATCGAACGCATCAGGGCGGCCAACATGCCCGAGTGCAGGGCGATGCCGATCGCCAGCAGGATCGGCAGCACCGTCTTCAGGGGCGGGAAGCCCACATAGTTCTCGCCGATGTTCTGCGTCAGCCAGGACAGGCCCTCACCGGTCAGCAGGCCCTTGATGACGGTGGGCTTGTCGGTGCCGGGCACCGTGACCTCGACATTGCCCATGGCCATGAAGGTGGTGACCAGAGCAGTAACCGCGAACAGGATGAGGAACAGCATGAACGGTTCGGGCAGTTTATTGCCCACGCGTTCGATCCAGTTGAGGATCTTGTCCGACTTGGGTGCCTTGGGCGGCTTCGGTGATTTGGGCACGGCTGTGCTCATGGCGTCTTCCTTGTCTTCGGGGCGTTGTGTCAGCGTCCCGCATATACGGCGGGCGATGATCAAGGGATCCTGGAAGCCACCCGGCTCACAGGGAGCCTCATAGATCACACAGTGTTCGGGCCAACATTACACAAGGTTTCTCCAGCTACGAAAGTTCCCATAACACAGTTCTATATACCAGTGGCGCAGGCCACTCAGGCGGGGCGGGCAGGGCGCTCACCGCCTTATATATGCATCGATCCAGGCGATCAGGCCCTCGATTACTTCGGCACGATTGGTCTCGTTGAGGATTTCGTGGCGGGCCCCGGCGTAGATCCGCAGCTCCACGTCCCGGACCCCACGGGCGCGGTAGGCGGCTGCCAGCCGTTCCAGCCCGTCGCCCCGGCTCAGAGGGTCGTCGGAGCCGGCGGCGATGAGGATCGGAACCTCGGTGGCCAGCCCCGCCCGCGGCCTGCCCAGCAGCCGCAGGGTGTCCAACGTGCCCAGCAGCTTAGGCGTCTTCGCATCGAAGCACAGTGGATCGGCTGCGAAGGCCAGGGCAGCGGCCGGGTCACGGCTGAGCCATTCGAAGCCCGAGGCCGGGGCACCATCGGCACGGGTCCCAGACCACTGCTTATTGAGTTCGCCGGATTCCATATGCCGCAGGGTCCGGTAGGCGGTGCCGGATAACACCAGCGCATCCCATATGCGCGGCGTCCGGTTCAGGATGCGCTGGGCCATCAGCGATCCCCAGGAGTGCGCGAACATGATTACCGGCAGGCCCGGATTAGCACGGCGGGCGATGCCGGTCAGCTGACAGATCGCGTCCTCGGCCGCCAGGAGCCCGCCGGGACCGGGGCGGCCCAGGCGCGCGGGGTCCTGCGCGTATTGCTCCAGGCCGGTGGCCCCGTGGCCGCGGTGGTCATCGGCGTAGACCGTGTAGCCGTGCGCGGCCAGAGCCCGGGCGAAGGCGTCATAGCGCAGGGCGTGCTCGCCGATCCCATGGGAGATCTGCACGACGGCCCGGGGCTCCTGCGCAGCCCAGCGGTAGGCATGGATCGTGACACCGCGACGGTCGGCATAGGTGAAGGATTTCGGCTCCATGCTTCAGTTTCCCACTCGATGTGGTGCCCCAGCATCGAGAGTCCGGTTCGTGCAGATCTGAGGGCTCAGATCTGCACGAACCGGACTCTCGATGACTCACCCGCTCAGCGAGTGTGCCCGGCCCGCACGGCCGCAATCAGCTCATCCACTGCCTCGGCCGGGGTGTCGAAGGCACACATGAGGCGCGCCGGCGATTCGTGCGTACCCTCCCCGTGGAAGTCGAAGCGCTCGCGCAGCGCCTCCACTTCGCCGGGGAGAACCGCGAACACCGCATTCGCCTCAACGGGATAGGCGAAGTCCACGCCCGGAATCCCGGACAGCCCCGTGTGCAGGCGCGCGGCCATAGCATTCGCGTGCGCCGCGTTGTCCCGCCACAGCTCGCCTTCGTACATGGCCAGCAGCTGGGCGGACACGAAGCGCAGTTTCGAGGCCAGCTGCAGGTGGCCCTTGCGCGACATCAGCACAGCGCGCGCCAACCAGTCCGGGGCGCCCGGCAGGACGACGACCGCCTCGGCGAACAAGGCGCCGTTCTTCGTCGCGCCCAGGCTCAACACATCCACTCCCACCTCGCTGGTCAACGCCGACAGGGACGCATCGAGGGCGGCGGCCGCATTGGCCAGGCGGGAGCCGTCCAGGTGCAGCAGCATCCCGTGGGCGTGCGCGGCGTCGGCCAGCGCGGCGAGCTCGTCAGCCGTATACAGAGTGCCGCGCTCGGTGACATCGGCAATCGAGATGGTGGTGGGCTGGGCGTGATGCTGATTGCCCAGGTCCGCGGCGGCCGCGGCGATATCACCCGGGTGCAGCTTCCCATCGGCCGTATCGACGGGGATGAGTTTGAGGCCCGCCGCGTGCTCGGGCGCACCGGCCTCGTCGGTCATGGTGTGGGCTTCGGCGGGAACGACCACGGCACCCCACCGCGGCGTCGCCGAGGCCAGGGCCAGGACGTTCGCACCCGTGCCGGAAAGCACGGGGAAAGCATGGGTGCCCGCACCGAACAGGCGGGTCGCCACTGCGGAGAACTCTGCGGTATAGGGGTCCTCACCGTAGGCGCCCACATGGCCGCCTGCGGCCATGCTCAGCGCGGCGAGGACGTCCGGATGGGCCCCTGCGATGTTGTCGGAGGCGAATGAGATGCGATGCTGATCGTGAAGTGTGCGCACGACCGCAACTGTAGCGAACCCCGCGTATCCTGTGGCGCATGAGCGATGAAGCCCGTATCCATGCCCACTCCTTCGTCTACGCCCTCGACTGCCCCGATGCCGCCGCGCTGGCCCAGTTCTACGCCGGACTGTTGGGCTGGGAGGTCGACGCCGGCGACGAGGACTACCCCGCGTGGGTGTCCGTGCTCCCGCCCACCGGTCACGCGGCCATGTTCTCGATCGGCTGCCAGCAGATCCCGGACTACCAGCGCCCCACCTGGCCCTCCGGCCCCATCCCGCAGCAGGCGCATCTGGACTTCTACGTCCCCTCCGTGGCCGAGGCCGTGCCCCGCGCCGTGGCCGCCGGCGCCGTGCCCCATGAGTTCCAGCCCAGCAGGGACGGTCAATTCGTCGTCCTGCTCGACCCAGCCGGCCATCCCTTCTGCCTGTGCGAGGAGTGACGAGCGGATTAATCCATCGGCCTCAGCCGACCTCGCGCTGGATCCGGTTCAAAATCATGTCCATCGCCACCAGGTTGTAGCCGCCGTCGGGGATGATGAGGTCCGCCTTGCGCTTGGAGGGCTCCACATAGAGTTCGTGCATCGGTTTGACGGTCTCCAGGTACTGTTTCTCCACCGACTTCAGGGACCGGCCACGTTCGACCACATCACGCTTGATCCGGCGCATGATGCGGACATCGGCGTCCGTGTCGACGAACAGTTTGATGTCCAGCTGCCGGCAGATCTCCGGTTCGGCGAAGATCAGGATGCCCTCGACGATGAGCACCCTGGCCGGTTCGACGAACACCGTCTTATCCGAGCGGTTGTGCTGGGCGAAGTCGTAGACGGGGCAGTCCACCGCCATGCCGTCCTTCAGCGCGCACAGGTGTTCGACGAACAGGTCGTTGTCGAAGGCCTCCGGTGCGTCGTAGTTGACCAGCGCCCGCTGGTCCATCGGCACGCCGTCCTGCCGTTTGTAGTAATTGTCGTGGTAGAGCACGGCGGGCGAACCCCCGCACTTGTCCACCAGCGCATTCGTCAATGTGGTCTTCCCACTCCCGGTGCCGCCGGCCACACCCACCACAAGAGTCTTCATAGGAGTCAATTCTATGAGTTCCCGCGCCTGGACCCTCCAAAGGTCCGCCGATTCAACCAAAAAACCTTGACACGTACTCTTGTGCCAAGGTAGTGACATAGGCCATAATTGATGGTGAAACCAACACGTAGATCTGGGACAGCGTTGTGCCCACGGATACTCACCGATGGGACGGTAACGCGATGAGACTCGAATCGGAGGACTGGCCGGGCAACCCGGAGCTCGCCTGGCTGATGGCCGCCCAGGACGTGGACTCCGCGCAGAACGACGCGCTGGCTTCCTGCACCCGCCCAGGCACGGCCTCGGCCCGGTGCAACGGCACGGACTGTGGGGACACGGCCACCGCCACCCTGCACGGTCCGGGCCTGCCGGAACCGGCCGAACTGACCCACGACGACCTCGAAGAACCGCTGGTACTGCGCCGCCTGGCCCGCGCGGCCTCCCTGCCCCTGTTGAACGGACTGGTCCGCGTGGCCACTTCCGGGCCCCGCGAACGCCGGCTGCAGGCGGCGCGTTCGGGAATCCTGTGCAGCGTCCACCCCAGCGATCTGGGCATCGGCGATGCGGACGGCTACTACACGCGCAGCACCCACGTGCTCATCGCCACGGACATCCCGGTCCCGCGCGCGCTGCGACTACTGGCCGCCTTCGACCGCTGGATCGGTGGAATGGACGCCGATGCCCGCGTCTACGCCAGCTCGGTGTGGAACTGGTCGGGGCCCGGCACCCTGGCCTACGGCTCACAGGAGATCTTCGGCCCGGAGGCCGCCGGTGCCTTCCTGGTCAGCGGTTCACTCGAATCCTCCTGGGCCTCGCTGGCACTGGACGCACAGACCGACCCGATGGATGCGCCCTTCCGCCGGGGGCCGGTGATCGGACTGCGGGAACGCCCGAGCAAGTAGTCCATATTTCGGTCCGTACCCCCTCCATGCCCTATACTGGTTCTCCAGTGATGTGCTTCACAGCGTTGTGATAGGAGGTCGCAGGCCCTTGCATCTGAATACCGGCACCCACGCCACCATCGCCGCGGGCAACCCGCGGACTGCCTCTAACGCGGTCGGCCGCCGCTCGTTGAAATCTTCGGCCTGGCTGGCCGATGCCCGCCGCTTCGAGGACCCGAGCAGGTTCATGCGCGAATCCCGCAATGCCCATGCCCAGGCGTTCAGCGGCCGCGACCAGTCCCTCATCGACTCCGAGGTAATGGCCGCCTGGCAGCGCTCCACCGCCGCGGGGCTGACCCCCGATCTATGCCAGCCCGAACATGTGCTGGCCGCGGGCGAACTCCACGACCGCCGGCTTGAACACCCCCTGGCCGCCGTGGCCAAGGACATCGTCGGCGCCCTGGCCGACGAATCCGCTGCCGGCCGCCACCTGGTGATCCTGACCGACGCCGCAGGCCAGGTGCTGTGGCGTGCCGGTAGCCCATGGGCCCTGCGCCGCGGCGACAGAGTCGCCCTGGCCGAGGGCGCCGACTGGTCGGAATCCGGCTTCGGCACGAATGCGATCAGCCAGGTGGTCGTGATGAACGAGGCCGTGAACATGATGTCGGGCGAACACTATGTACGGGCCCTGCACGAATGGTTCTGCACCGCCTCACCGCTGCGCGACGACCAGGGCAGGCTGCTCGGAGTGCTCGACATCTCGATCCCCACGCGCTTCGCCTCCAATGAGCTGCGCACCCTGGTCAAGAGCGGCGTGCGCCTGGCCGAAACCCTGCTCAACCTGCGCGTCGAGCAGGTGGGCACTCCGGCCAGCCGGAACGATTTCGTCAGCACCGCGGTCGCCGTCTCACCACCGACCGCACCCGGCGGCGGTCCGCACGTCGGTGCTGCGCCAGGGGACACCGACACCGCGTCCAACACCGCTGAGTCGCACAGTGGGATCGGACTGATCCGGCTGCTGAGCTACAAGCCCGAGGTCGTCTGCTGCGATGGCACGCGCATCCCACTGACGCGCCGGCGGGCGGAGCTGCTGGCGCTGCTGGCCAGCCGCGAGGCGTGGACCGCGCAGGCCCTGGCCCATGCTCTCTATGGCGAATCGGGGTCGCCCACCACTGTGCGCGGCGAGGTCCGGCGACTCAAACAATCCACAGGCCTGGACATCGATTCGAACCCATATGCGCTCAGCGATGAGCACCGCCAGGTGGTCGATTTCCTGCGCCCCGGTGCGGAACTCGAGCGACTCCTGCCCGATTCCGAGGTCGAGGCGATCGCCGACCTGCGCTGGGGGTGAGCACCGAGAGTTCGCCCCTCGGCAGGTCGGGCGCAACCCCTCATTCACGCAGTCCTGAGTGAATGAGGGGGTGACTCACAGAGAACCTACAGACGCACAGCCCACCCGCCCGACTACGACCCGCCGACGCCTGGGCGCCGCCCTGGCCGCCGCAGCGCTGCTCGCCACCCCGGCGTTCTCCCCCACTCTCCTGGCCGTTCCGGCACAGGCTGCCGGGACCTCGGCCACGGCGCCGGCGGCCCCGAGGGCCCAGGACCTGGTGCTGCAGAACGGCTCCACCGACTCCCAGCGACTGCTGTCCTGGCAAACGGACGATCCGGCCGAACTCGGAGTGCGCTGGGCCAAGAAGGCGGATCTGGTCGACGGGAGGCTGCCGGAGTCCGCGCAGACGGCGCAACAGACGGAACAGGGCGAGGCGGTCGACGGCCGCCACTTCCACCAAGCAGCCTTGGACGGGCTGGACGCGGACGCGCAATACTCCTATCAGGTGGGCAGCGATGAGGCCGGCTGGTCCGATGTCCACTCCTTCGACACCTCGGTCACCGGTGACTTCAATGTCTACGGCGATCCGCAGATCGGTTCGAGTGGCGATGTCGACTCCGACGCCGCCGGCTGGAAGCGGACCCTGCAGGCCTCACTGCAGACGAACCCCAGGGCATCCTTCCTCTACACCCTGGGCGACCAGGTGTAGCACAAGGACAACCAGGAGGAGTTCGCGGCCTACCTGGCGCCCGAGCAGAGCCGCACGCTGCCCCAGGCCACGACCCTGGGCAACCACGAGGCCGGGTCGAAGGCCTACGGCGACCACTTCAACCGCCCGAACGTCAGCGCCGACCACGGCCAGAACGTCAAGGGCACCGGCGGTGACTACTGGTTCATCAGCAATGACGTCCTGTTCGTGAACTTCAACGCCAACGCCAGTTCGGAAGACGATATCGCCGAGCACAAGGACTTCCTCGACAAGGTCGTGAAACAGCAGGGCGACAAGGCCCGCTGGACGGCGGTGGTGTTCCACAAGGCCCCCTATTCGACGGCCAATCACCTCGACGATGACGATGTGATGCGCTTCCGCGCTGCCTTCCCCGCGGCCTTCTCCGCCAACGACGTGGACCTCGTGCTCGGTGGGCACGACCACGTCTACTCGCGCACCCACCTGCTCAACGGCTCAGGCTCACCGGCGGACGAGGCCGCGGATGGCGAGTCGATCGTGGACAAGCGGCCGGACGCCTCGGCTCCGGTGGAATTGGACAAGGACTCGGGCGAATCGCTGTATTACACGCTGACCTCCAGCTCTGGGTCGAAGTTCTACGATATGTACACCGATGAGCAGATGGACGAGGCGGGCTTCCCGCGGGACAATATCGCTGCCGCCGAGCAGACCCGCACACCCGGCTACCTCAACGTCAAGGCGACGTGCGAGGCCCTGACCCTGACCTCGCGCTCGGTCGATGCGGCGGGTGCGGACTCGGTCGTGGAAACCGTGAAGCTGGCCAAGGACGCGGGCGACTGCCAGGGCGGGGAGCCCAGTGAGGAGCCCACTGCCGAGCCCAGCGAGGTACCCAGCACTGCACCCGCGGAAACCCCGAGCGCACAGCCGGGTCAGACCTCGACCCCGGAGCAGCCTACGGGCGAGCCGGGAGCCGGAGCCGGCGGCGGCGATGCCAACGGCGGCGCGGGCACGGATCCCGGTGCAGGCGGTGCCCCCGGGGCCGGGTCGCTGCCGCGCACGGGTGTGCAGATCGGCACTGCCCTGGGAATCGCCGGCCTGCTGGTGGCCGGCGGCGGACTGGCCCTGGTGCTGGCCCGCAAGCGCCGCGGCTGACCGCGCGCTGCAGCGGGGGCCGGACTGAGTAGCCTGGAAGCATGACAGACACGACTGAGTTCTGGCCCCTGCAGGTGGGCAGCCAGACCATCGACATCCCCCTGGTGAAGATCGATGACGAGCTGACCATCGCCCTGCTGATGACCATCGATGCCGGGGTGGCGTTCAACGAGACCGCCGGCCGCGAGCTGGCCGACAAGCTGCGGGACTTCGAACCCGAGATCATCGTCTCGGCCGCCACCCTGGGCATTCCCGTGGCCATCGAGGTCTCGCGCGCGCTGGGCCTCGACCAGTACCTCATCCTGCAGAAGACCCGCAAGCACCATCTGCGCGACAGCCCCAGCGTGGAGCTGACGTCGATCACCTCGGCGAACACCCAGAGCCTGATGCTCGACAAGCGGCGCGTCCCGGCGGTGGCCGGGCGCCGTGTGGTGTTCGTCGACGACGTCATCTCCACCGGCGGTTCCACCAACGCCGCACTGCGCCTGCTCGACCAGGTGGGGGCGAACGTCGTGGGGATCGGCGCCTTCGCACTCGAGGGCGATGCGTGGAAGACGGCCCTGGGCGAACGCGCGGGCCTGGTACGCGCTCTGGGGCAGATCCCCAGCTTCACCTCGGTCGAACAGGCCGTGGCCCAGCGGGATTCCGCGGACCGCTGAGCCCGTCTCAGGCCGCCCGGCGCCGCTCCAGCAGGGGGCGCACCCCGAAGTTGATGAGCGGGTGCAGCACGAGCAGCATGATGGTCGAGACCATCATGGGGCTGGTCAGGATGCTCGACACCGACTCCGGCAGCCCCTCGGCAACCCCCGCGGGGATCGCCTGCAGCCCGACGGGCACGGTGAAGCACAGTGCGGCGACCAGCAGGTTCAGGTTGTCCCACTTCACCACGGCCAGCTGCTGCACCCCGGAGAAGGCGATGATGCCGAAGAGCACCGTCGCCGCCCCGTACATCGCCGGCGTCGGCAGACTGGCGAGGAACAGGGCGACCGGCGGCAGGAAGGACACGACGATCGCGATGACGCCCGCGGTCGCCGTGACGACGCGGCTGGCGATACCGGTCACACGCAGCACGCCGACGTTCTCGGGGTAGGACGTCGTGCCGATGCCGCCGAACAGACCGCCGATCGACGAGCCGATGAACTCCACGAACAGGCCGCGATTGGCCCGGTCGACATCGATCCTCTCCCCGCCGATCCGGCCCAGCAGGCTGTAGACGCCCATCGACTCCGAGGCGGCCTGCAGGAAGCCGACCATCATCAGCGGCACCAGCGCCCACTCCAGCTTGAATCCGAACGGCAGCAGGTGCGGCGGGCCGAGAACCAGCGTGCCGGACAGATCGGGCAGCTGCCAGACGCCGAGCACCGCGGCGACGATCGCGCCGACGGCGATCCCCCACAGGACGGCGGCGGTCTTGATGATGGTCTTGCCACCGAAGATCATGCACAGGGCCACGACCACGATCGTCACGATCCCCGTTGCCAGCGCCGCTCCCAACGGCATGCCGGCCGAATCCGTGAACCAGCCGCCCACGCCGATCTGCGCCAGCTGCGCACCCAGCACCAGGAACATCGTGCCGAATACCAGCGGATTGCCGACGAATTGGGCGATGTGCCCGTAGAGTCCCAGGCGTTTGAGTGGGAAGGCCAGCACAGCCGACAGCAGGCCGGCGACGACCATCGATCCGAAGGCCGCATCCAGCCCGAAGGCCGAACCGCCGGCGATGAGTGCGACCAGCAGGGCCGCGGTGGGGCCCTGGACGATCGGCAGTTTGAGTACCTTGGTCGAGGACAGCAGCGTGACCAGGCCGGTCAGCAGGAAGCAGCCCTGGATCAGGAAGGAGGTCTGGACATTGTCCAAGTGCAGGCCCGCACCCAGGGAGATCGGGAAGACCCACAGTCCGTTGAGTGCGAGCAGGTGCTGTCCGCCCAGGGGAATGGCCCTGCCGATGGAGTAGTGCTGGTCGAAGCCGACGGCCAGGGGTTGGTCGGCCGTCCGCTGACCGGGTTCGTTGTCTGGATTGTTCACCGGGTTTGTCACAGTGCTGGTCACGGGGAAACCCTACACGGCCGATGTTTCCACAGGGATAATACGGGACGCCGGAGCCGATTTCCTGTATATTAAAAGTCACGAACATACGTTCGGTAAGCGTAAAGCCCGTAAGCATGACCACGGCGACGAGGCCGTGGCGACAGGAAGGTGAAGCCCCTCATGGACAACCCCCTCAAGGCGATGCCGGTGGTCCCCGACGTCGAAACCCTCGACCTGCGACCCACCGAGCGCGGCCTCGAACTGCGCGAGAAGCTGGTCGCCTTCATGCACGAATGCGTCTTCCCCGCAGAAGCCGAATACCACAAGTACCGGGCCGCGAAGGGCCCCACCGACTCCTCCGTGCCCCCGGTCGTCGAAGCGCTCAAGGACGAGGCGAAGGAACGCGGGCTGTGGAACCTGTTCCTGCCCAGCGAGTCCGGGATCGGGCAGCTGGACTACGCCTCCCTGGCCGAGATCAGCGGCTGGTCGAACGACCTGGCACCGGAGGCCATGAACTGCCAGGCACCGGATACCGGCAATATGGAACTCCTCCACATGTTCGCCACCGAGGAACAGAGCGCGCAGTGGCTCACGCCCCTGCTCGCAGGCGAGATCCGCTCCGGGTTCTCCATGACGGAGCCCGCCGTGGCATCCTCGGACGCCACGAACATCGAAACCACCATCACCCGCGAGGGCGATGAGTACGTCATCAACGGCCGCAAGTGGTTCACCTCGGGCGCCGCCGATCCGCGCTGCAAGATCCTCATTGTCATGGGCAAGACCGATGTGACCGCCGAACGCCACAAGCAGCAGTCGATGATCCTGGTCCCGATGGACACCCCGGGTGTCCGCCTGGTGCGCGACGTGCCGGTGATGGGCCATTACGACCAGCACGGCCACTGCGAGATCGCCTATGAGAACGTCCGAGTGCCGGCGTCCAACCTGCTGGGCGAGGAGGGCTCCGGCTTCGCGCTGGCCCAGGCCCGGCTGGGGCCCGGGCGCATCCACCACTGCATGCGCGCCCTGGGTGCGGCCGAACGTGCCATGCAATTGCTCATCACCCGCGCGCAGGACCGAGTGGCCTTCGGCCAGCCGCTGATCGAGCAGGGCATGGTGCAGGCAGACATCGCCGAGGCCCGGATCGCCATCGATCAGGCCCGCCTGCTGTGCCAGTACGCCGCCAAGACGATCGACGTGCACGGGAACAAGGCCGCAGCCTCGCTGATCTCGGCCGCGAAGGTCGCCGTGCCGCGCGCGGCGCTCAAGGTCATCGACCGCGCCATCCAGATCCACGGTGGTGCCGGCGTCACCGATGACACGCCGCTGGCCTCGATGTACGGCTGGCAGCGCGCCATGCGGATCTTCGACGGCCCCGACGAGGTCCACCTGCGCACGATCGCCCGCCGCGAGGCCCGGGCGGTCGCAGCCACCCGCGGCTGAGGCCTCGGGCCCCGGGGACGGTATCCCCGGAGCCCGTTCCCGCAGCGCGGGCTAGAGGTTGTTCAGCAGATCATCGGAATCATTGAGCCAGGCGTCCTTCGTGGGCGCCTGGCTCGTTTTCCCCTGCGCCCCTGGCCCGCCCCGGCGCGGCGCCAGGGCCCCCAGCTCGGCGAGCAGCTCGGCCTCGGCGTCCTGCAGCCGGACCACGCGTTCGGCCACATCGTCGTCCGCCGGCACCCCGCGGCGCTTGACCATCTGCGCGATATGGCCCAGTAACGAGGTGTCGTCGTCGGCCAGCCGCGCCCGGCCGGCCTGGATCTGCCCGCGCACCACCTCGAGCTTCCAGCGCAGCAGGGTGAAGCGTTCGCGCGCTGCCAGGTCCATCGCCTCCCACACCTGGGAGGTCACGGTGTCCTTGCCGCCGAACAGCGACACGGGTTGGCAGGCGAAGACGATGTCCCCGGCCCGGTCGACCAACAGGGCGCCGCGCCTGTCGCCGGAGCCGGTGTCGTCGACGGCGTCGATGAAACTCGTGTACTCGAACATGCCACCATTGTGCCGCACCGGCCCGAGCCGGTCCGCTGCGCCGACGTGGCTAGGGGCGGATCCGGGCCAGTTCCCGCCCTGGCTGCACCTCGTCCCCGGCGCCGAGGTCGGCCAGAGAGACCGTCCCGCTCGCCGGGGCTGCCACCTGGCACTCCATCTTCATGGCCTCGACCACCGCGATCTCATCGCCGGCGGCGACCTGCGCGCCATCGGCCACGCTGAAGCGCACGAGGGTGCCGGCGAATCCACAGGTCACGGGCGTTCCATCGGCCGGGGCGGCCGAGTGCGGAGCGGGGCTCGGGGCTTCCGGGGCCGAGGCGGCGGCCGGCCCTGCGAGCAGCTCGGCGGGAACCCGCACACGGTGGGCCCGGCCGTCGATTTCCACGGTGAAGGCGCGGAGGTCGGGATAGCTTTCGGGGGCCTCGGCGGCATATGCACCGCCGGCGGGCCCCGCAGCAGAACCCGCGGTACCCAGCCGGTACTCCTCCTCGATCCAGCCGGTGTGCACGGGGCCCGAGGCGAAGTCGGGTGCGCGCACGATGTCGCGGTGGAAGGGCAGAACGGTGCGCACGCCCTCGATCACGATCTCGTCCAGGGCGGCCCGCGCGCGGCGCAGCGCCACCGCACGACTCGGACCCCAGACGATCAGCTTGGCCAGCAGCGAATCGTAGGAACTCGGCACCACGGTGCCCGTGCACACGCCCGCGTCCACCCGCACGCCCGGCCCCGTCGGCGCCTCGAACCGGGTCACCGTCCCGGGTGCGGGGACGAAGCCGTGATCCACGTCCTCGGCGTTGATGCGGAACTCGAATGCGTGGCCGCGGGCGCGGCCCCGCTCCGCCTGCGCCTCGGCGGCCAGGACCTCCGGTGAGAGTTCCAAGCCGGCCGCGATCCGGAACTGTTCGGCCACAATGTCGACCCTGGTGACGGCCTCGGTCACGGGATGTTCGACCTGCACGCGGGTGTTGACCTCGAGGAAGGACACGGTGCCGTCGGCGGCCACCAGGAATTCCGCCGTGCCCGCACCCGTGTAGCCCGCCCGCTCGCACAGCCGGCGCGCACCGGAGACGATCGCGTGTTCCTGCTTGGCGCTCAGGCCCGGTGCCGGGGCCTCCTCGACCAGTTTCTGATTGCGCCGCTGCAGGGAGCAGTCGCGGGTGCCGATGACGGCGACCCGCCCGTGGGCATCCGCCAGGATCTGGGCCTCGACGTGGCGGGGGCGGACCAGGAACTTCTCCACGAAGCACTCGCCGCGGCCGAAGGCCGCCTGTGCCTCGCGCACCGCCGAACCATAGGCCTGTTCCACCTGGTCCAGGGCGTTCACGACCTTGAGTCCGCGGCCGCCTCCGCCGTGCGCGGCCTTGATGGCGATCGGCAGGCCGTGGGCCAGCGCGAACTCGTGGGCGTCCTCCCAGCCGGCGACCGGGCCGGGGGTACCCGGCGCCAGGGGGACCCCGACCTCAGCGGCCATGGCCCGGGCCGTGACCTTGTCGCCCAGGGCCTCAATGACCGGGGCGGACGGACCGATCCACCGCAACCCGGCCGCTGTGACGGCGCGCGCGAAGTCCGCGTTCTCGGACAGGAAGCCGTAGCCGGGGTGCACGCAGTCCGCGCCGGAGCTCGTGGCGATGGCCAGCAGCGCGGACATGTTCAGGTAGGTGTCGGCCGCGCGCACCCCGGGCAGGCGGTGCGCCTCATCGGCCAGCCGCACGTGCGGGGCGTCCGCGTCGGCGTCTGAATACACCGCGATCGAGCGCAGCCCCAGATCCCTGGCAGCCCGGATGATCCGCATCGCGATCTCCCCGCGGTTGGCGATGAGCACGGCGGTCAGTGCCCTGGTGGGCGCCGAGGCGAGCGCTGCGATGTCGGGTGCTTGCGGGTCTGGCACAGTCATGGCCGTCCTTCCGGGATGGGCTGCAGGGTGTCGGGGTCGACCAGGGCGAAGTGGACCTGGGCGCCGGGCGGCACCTGGGCCGCAGGGTCGAGGTCGGCGGCGACGAGGGTGGCGATGACCGGATAGCCGCCGGTCACGGGGTGATCGGCCAGGAACACCACGGGTGCGCCGGCCGGTGGCACCTGGATGGAGCCGGCGACCATGCCCTCGCTGGCGAGTTCACCGCTGTCCGGGCGACGGCGGATTGGGCCGGCCGCGGTTGTTTCCGGGGCGGTGCCGTCTGCCTCCAGGCGCAGGCCGATCCGGTTCGACTGCTGGGTCACCCGCCAGCGGGTCCGGGCGAACCGGGCGAGTTCACCGGCGGCGAACCAGTCCGCACGCGGGCCTGCGACACAGCGCAGGACGGTGGTCTGATCGCCCGCCTCGTCTGTTCCCGCGGTTCCCCTCACGGACCCCAGAGGATCGACGGAACCCGCAACGGACAGGATCGGCCCGCAGGCCGCGCCGGACAGCGCGTTCAGTTCGGCTCCGGCCCGCACCGGCGCGGGCCCCAGGCCGGAGAGCACATCGCTGGCCGCCGAGCCCAGGGATGCGGGTGCCGCGAATCCCCCGCGCACCGCCAGATAGGACCGCAGTCCGTGGGCGGCCGCGGACAGGGTCAGCTCCTCGCCCGTCCGCAGTAGGAACGGCGAGTCCAGGGCCACCCGACGCGCCGGCGCTGCGGCGGTGCGCACCAACGATAGCTCCACCCGGGCCCCGGTGATGGCCACAACGCAGTCATCCAGGGCGCGCAGGTGCAGACCGCCGATGTTCTCGAGCACCACGGCCCCGGCAGGTCGGAGGGACCGGGCCCCGCCCGCATTGCCAACCAGGTCGTTCGCGCGCCAGGCGGCACCCCGGTCGGCCGCGCCCGAGGTAGTCACGCCCATATCCCCACGCCCGGGCCGCCCGGCGTCCTGGAACAGGGTCAGCAGTCCGGCGTCGAGGACCTCGAACACGGGATGTGCGTGGGGAACTGGATCTGCTTGGTCTGCGCCCGGTTCAACGGGCTCGACTGACGGAGGTCCAGCGTCCTCGGTGCCGGTTCCCCCTGCCACCGTTTCAATCCGCTCGGGCACGGCGCGGTAGCGCACCCGGTCTCCGGGGACGATGAGCGCGGGGCCGCCGTGGTCCCTGCCGGCTCCGGACCGTCCGGTCTCGTCCCACAGTGGGGCGTCCGTGTGCCCGATGAGCTGCCAGCCACCGGGGCTGGAGCGCGGATAAGCCGCGGAGAAGCGCCCGGCCAGGCCCACGGAACCCGGTGGCACCGCGGTGCGCGGGGAGGACCTGCGCGGAACATTCCAGACCGGACCAGCCGACCCGGAGTCCGTGAGGAAGCGCTCGGGCACGCAATAGGCGAACCCGGGTGCGAAGCCGCCGAAGGCCGCAATCCAGGTCTCGGCGGTGTGCGCGGTGATGAGCGCCTCGGATGACAGGCCCAGCAGTTCTGCGGCAGCGGCGAGGTCCGGGCCGGTGTAGACCACGTCGAGCACGACCTCGCGCGTCCTCTGCGGGCCGGCGGGGACCTCGGCTGCGGCGGGGGCTCGGACGGAGTCGGCAGAGGCCTCATCGCGCAGCCGGGCCGCCAGCAGGCCCTGGGCCCGTGCGGCGGCTCGTGCCGAGTCCAGGACGAGCAACACGGTGGCGGCAGCGGCGACCACATCGACCTGCCCGGACACGGGTGCGGCGCGCAACGCAGCGGACAGTTCCAGCACCCGCCGTAGCACGGCACTCGTTTCCCCGGAGCCGTCTGTGGCACCACCGAGATCCACCAGCAGTGCCCGGTCCCCGACCCGGCGCACCCGCCCCGCATTTTCTACCCTCAGTCCCATAACACCCCTGAAACCGGCACCGCCATAGGACTGAAAGTACAGAATGCGACGGCACTCATACGAACCTCTGCACCTGCACGCCGGCCTCCTGCAGGGACGCGACGATGCGGCGGGCCAGTTCGACCGCTCCGGGCGAGTCCCCGTGGACGCACAGGGATTCGGCCTCCATGCGCAGCGGGCTGCCGTCGCGCGCGATGATCGTCCCGGTGCGCGCCAATTCGACGACGCGGGCGGCCACAGCGTCCGGATCGGCGATCACCGCGTCCGGCTCGCTGCGGGAGACCAGTGTGCCGTCCGGGTTGTAGTTGCGGTCCGCGAAGGCCTCACCGACGGTGCGCAGGCCCGCCGCGGCCGCCCGTTCGATCGCGATCGAGCCGGGCAGCAGGAGCAGCGGCAGGTCACCGCCGAAGGCCTTGACCCCGTCGACCACGGCCTGGGCCTGCACCGGATCGTGCACGATGCGGTTGTACAGCGCACCGTGTGGTTTGACGTAGGCAACGCGGGTTCCGGCGGACCGGGCCAGGGCTTCCAGGGCACCGATCTGGTAGAGAACCTCGTCGGCCAGCTCACCAGGGGCGTAGTCGATGAAGCGGCGGCCGAAGCCGGCCTGATCGTGATAGCCCACATGCGCGCCCACGCTGACATTCCGGGCGACGGCCGCGCGCAGGGTCGCCGCGATCCCGTGCGGATCCCCGGCGTGGAAACCGCAGGCGACATTCGCGGAGCTGACCACCCGGATGATCGCGGCGTCGTCACTGACGGGATTGCCCGCGGTGGTCTCGCCCAGATCGGAGTTCACATCGATGCTGACCATGGCGCCAGCCTACCGGGCTCAGCGCTGTGTGTACCCTGAATCACAGTCAACACCCCACTGCACGAGCGCCCGGCACGGAAAGGCAGCACGATGAGCACGCTCCCGGCACCACGCACCCCGGCCGGTCCGAACCAGGCGAAGCCCAACCGCACGGGAACCGCAGGAGTTTTCGGCCGGGTGATCTCCTATGTCCTGCTGAGCCTGGTCATCCTCGGCTGCCTCATCACCGCTCTGGGATGCCTGCTGGCGCGCGCCGACCCCGGGTATCCCGCCCGCAGCGTCGAGGTCGCCTCGACCACTGGGTTGGTCGACGCACCGGAGCTGGAGGCCCGGCTGAGGGAACTGCCGTTGAACGATCCGGGCATCGACGTACTCGTCATCGCGCAGCAGGGCTCGGGGCTATCCGACATCGACGGCACGGCCTTGGACGCGGTTTCCGCGACGCACCCCGGTTGGGTGTCCGGCGGGCGGCTGGGCGATGGAAAGATGGCGGTGTTCCTCAACATCACCGATCCCGCGGGCCACGGGGACTCCGGCCTGTACGTGGGCTCAGACCAGGATGACAGCTCGCTGCAATCCCGCCGCGAGGCCGGTAACGGAGCCTTCCACGACGCCCGCTGGAACGATGGCCTGGTCGACATCGTGCGGGCCCAGGCCGGTGTCCTGCATCCGGGGATCGGCACCTTCGCGATCATCGCCGGCGTCGCAGTCGCAGCAGTCGGCAGCATCGTGTGGATCGCCGTGGTGGCCCACCTGCGCCGCGGGCAGACCCGGCAGAACATTGCGGCTGGACGGGCCGCCGCCGCGCACCTGGCCCAGCGGATTCCCGCACTCGAGACGCTGATGGGGCGGGCCGAACAGGCGAACCCCGAGGCCGCGCCTGGCATCGTGCGCGATATCCGCCTGGCCACCGCCGCCTTGGCCGAACCCGCAGGGCACTGGGAAGAGTCTCTGACGGGCCTGAGTCCGGCACGCGCCCGTTCGGGGTCCGCCAGGGATGCCACGGAAGGTGCGGCGGCGCAGCTGACCGGCCTGCGTCGGCGGACCGATGGACTGGCCGATGTGGCGCTGTTGGCCGGCGGTCTGCCCGGCTGGCAGGATGCTGCGGCCAGGCAGGCTGAGCTGCTGGGCGCCGATGCACGGGCCGCCCGGGACCTCGCCGGGCTGCGCAAGAGCCTGGCCGAGGACCGCGACTGGCAGCGCGCGGCCAAGGCCGGCAAGGGCAAAGAGGGCTCGCGCCCGCCCCTGGCCTGCGACGCCGACCACCTCGAATTGCAACGCACCATCGAGTTGGCGGAGAACACTGCCGAGCGGCTGCCGCAGGACGCACGGGCCGGCAGGCTCTCCCCAGCGCAGGCGCTGGGCTACCTGGACCAGGCCTCGGCGACCCTGGCCGGCTCCGCCGCGCGCATCGTGCACACCGATCTGACTTATGTGAGCAGACGGAACCCGCGCATGATGGGCACCTTCGACGACATCGTCACGGCCAAGGCGGGCAAGGAGCCGGGGCCCACCGTGGGCCGGGTGCGGAACACGGTGGCCTCGGCCGCGGTACTGCTGGGTTCCATGGAATCGCTGCAGGTGATCACCCAATCCACCGGCACCACCCCTGGCTACGTCTACTCCTCGCCGAGTACTTCCTCGTCCCCCGGAGGCTCCGGCGGCGGTTCGTCCGCAGGAGGTAACTCCGGCAGTTTCTAGGGGCGGTAGGGCTACTTCCCCAGGGCCTCCTTGGCCGAGGCGATGAAGCGATCGAGCAGCTCGTTCAGGATCGGCCGCGGCAGACCCTGATTCAGGCGCACGTGCTTGGCACCCACCGCACCGCACAGTTCCCCGTCCGTGAAGGCGATGCCGGCGTGTTCCAGGAAGTACTCCTGCACATTGCCATCGATCCCCAGCGCCGAGCAGTCGATCCAGCCCAGGTAGGTGCCAGAGGGCTTGATGTAGACGACCTCCGGCAGCTCCTCGGACAGACGCTGGGCGACGAGGTCACGGTTGCCCTGCAGATAGTCCTTCGTGGCCGCCAACCAGTCCAGGCCCTTGGTGTAGGCGGCGGTGCCTGCCATAATGCCCGGATTCGAAGCCCCATGGGAGGTGAACACGCACTTCTTCTGCCACAGCGCCAGATCCTCGTCATTGGAGAACAGGATCTGCGCGCACTTCAGGCCCGGAGTGTTGAAGGACTTCGAGTGGCTGGTCGCGGTGATCGTGTGCGCTGCGGTGTCAGCGTTGATCGTCGCATAGGGCACGTGCTCGGCACCGTCATAGACAAGGGGCGCGTGGATCTCATCGGAGAACACCCGGCCGCCGTGCTTGGCGACGATCGCGGCGATCTGCTCCATCTCCTCGCGGCTGTAGACCTTGCCGATCGGATTGTGCGGATTGCACATGATGAGCACACCGCCGGACGTCCCATCGGGACCGCCGGTGGCCATCGCCGCATCCAGGGCCGCGAAGTCGAAGTCCCAGCGGCCGGCCGCGTCATTGCGGTGCAGCGGGACCTCGACGATCTCCCGGTCGTGCATCCCCGGCAGGGTCATGAAGGGCATATAGGCGGGGGTGGGCAGGATGACCTTCCCGCCGGCGGGCGCGAACACGTCGAGGACGGCCCCCAGGCCGGAGAGCACATCGGAAATCGTGTCCACATGGTCGGCCGCGATGTTCCAGCCGTAGCGCTGGGCGTAGAACCCGGCGGTCGCCTCGCGCAGGGCGGTGACGATGTCCGCCGGCGGGTAGCCGTAGAGGTCGCGGGCGTCGAGGTCTTTGAGGACCTGGCGGATGGGCTCGGCCACGCCGTAGTCCATTTCCGCGACGAAGGCGCCGATCTTGCCGGGATACGTGCTCCACTTGGTGGAGGCCTTCTCCTCCAGGCTGGCGCGGGTAATGGAATCGTATGCAGCGGTTGTATCCGCCATGTGCGGGTTCTCCTTGGTATTGGTCGTGTCGTGTATCACTGTCATTGTGTCAGCCGCCCCCATCAGCCGAGCATGCGCATCGCATAGCGGACGAAGAACTCGACACCCAGGGGCAGGACATCCTCGTCGATGTCGAATTTGGCGTGGTGATGGTAGAACTGTTCGACGCCCTCGCGTTCCACACCCAGGTGGGCCAGGAAGCCCGGGAACTCGTGGACGAACAGCGAATAGTTCTCCGAGGCGAGGATATGGGGAGCCTGAACGCCCACCAACCGGTCGCCCATCTCGTCGAGCACGTCCACCGCCTCGTCGACACAGGCCTCCGTATTGACCACGGCCAGACCGCTGCGCAGGAAGTCCAGGTCGACCTCCACATCCCAGGCGGCCGCCGTGTGTTCGACGACTCGCTTGATCCCGGCCAGCAGGTTCTCCCGGACCTGCGGGTCGAAGTGCCGGATCGCACCCTGGATGAAGGCGGTATCGGGGAACACATTGCCGGCTGTGCCGGCCGTGATCTGCCCGATGTGCAGCACTCCGGAATCCAGTGGGGAGACCACGTTCGACGGCAGAGCGGACAGCTCCAGGACCATCTGGCATGCGGGCTTGATCGGGTCCTTGGCCAGGTCGGGGCGCGATCCGTGCCCGCCCACCCCGTGCACCGTGATCGTGAAGCCGTCCGCCCCTGCCATCACCGGCCCTGGTTTGAGCGATACGGCGCCCGAGGCGACATCGGCCCACAGGTGGTAGCCGATCGCCTCGGTCACCCCGCCCTGCTCCTTCAGATAGTCGATGATCGGCTGAGCGCCCCGGCCGATCTCCTCGGCCGTCTGGAAGCACAGGTAGACGGCTCCGTGCAGTTGGGATTCCGCTGCCTTGAGCAGTTTCGCCTCGCCCAACAACATGGTGACGTGACCGTCGTGGCCACAGGCGTGCATATGCCCATTGGTCGCGGCGAACGGCAGGCCGGTCTCCTCGACCACCGGCAGGCCATCCATATCCGCGCGGATCGCCAGGTTCTTCTCGCCGCGCTGCCCGATCTGGCCGACCAGCGAGCCCTCGCCCACCTCGACCACGGGGATGTCGAGCTCGGCCAGGATTTCCTTGATCCGCGCAGGCGTCCATACTTCTTCCAGGCCCCGTTCAGGGTGCTGATGGAACTCCCGGCGCCAGGCCACCAGCTGCGGGGTGATCTCCTGGGTCGCGGCCAATACATCCATGTTCATACTCCTTCTTCGTGTTTCAATCGGTCATAGGGCTCAATCGGTCATAGGGAAGTGACACGCCACCGTGTGGCCCGCTTCCGGTGGGCCCACCGGAATGCTGGGTGGGATCACATCCGCGCAGACCTGTTGGGCCAGTGGGCAGCGGGTCCGGAACGCACAGCCCGAGGGCGGATTCACCGGGTTCGGTGGCTCCCCCTTGAGCAAGATCCGCTCCCGTTTGGCCGCCGGATCCGGGATCGGCGAGGCCGCGCGCAACGCCCGGGCATAGGGGTGGGCCGGGGCCGCGAAGAAAGCGTCGACGGGCGCCGTCTCCACGATCCGCCCCAGGTACATCACAGCGACCCGGTGGGCCATCTGGCGCACGATCGGCAGGCCGTGGGCGATGAACAGATAGGAGACGCCGATCTCCCTCTGCAGGTCCATCATGAGGTTGGCGACCTGCGCCTGCACGGACACATCCAGAGCAGACAGGGCCTCATCGGCCAGGATCAGGCTGGGATTCAGGGCGATCGCACGGGCGATCCCAACGCGCTGCCGCTGCCCGCCGGACAGGGCCCGGGGCCGTGCCGCGGCGCGGCCGACATCCAACCCGACCTTCTCGATGAGCTCGGCAACCCTGGTCTCCAGCTCCCGCCCCCGCATGTGCCCGAACACCTTGAGGGGTTCGGCAACTGCATCGCCGACCTTCTTGCGTGGATTGAGCGAGCCATAGGGGTCCTGGAACACGATCTGCATATCGGGGCGCAGCGAGCGCAGGCGCTTCTCCGGGGTGTGCGAGATGTCCTGGCCCTTGAACTCGACGCTGCCCAGGGTGGGCTCGGTCATCCGCAGAGCCACCCGTCCCAGGGTGGACTTGCCGGAGCCCGATTCCCCCACCAGCGCGACGGTCTCCCCTTTGTACACGTCCAGCGAGGCATCGTTGACCGCGTACAACTGAGCCGGCTTGGAAAACGGCTTGGCCGGGTCCTTGAGTTCGAAGATCTTCGAGACGTTCTTCACCCGCAGCACCGGTTCGCCGCTGACCCCGCCGTCCGTTTCACGTGAAACGGCATCCGCCGGGACCCGGCCGCCGCTTGCTTCCGCTGTCGTCGTCATGGTCGGTCCTTTCAGCGTGCACCGGCCGCGGCCGGCTCCAGGTTCAGCGGGTTGAAGCAGGAAGCGTAACCGGAGCCCATCCGCCGGCGCTCGGGGACCTCGGCCGCGCATTCGTCCGTGGCGAACGGGCAGCGCGGGTGGAAGGAGCAACCCGTCGGCAGGTTCGAGGGATCGGGGACCGAACCCTCGATCGCCGGCAGCCGCTCCGGCTTCTCGCCGGTCAGCGGCGGAATGCACGACAACAGGCCCGAGGTGTAGGGGTGGTGGGCTGCCGTGAAGACCTCGGCCGGCGCCGCGTCCTCGACCACGCGGCCGGCGTACATGACGACCACTCGGTCGGCCAGTTCCGCGGCCACGCCCATATCGTGGGTGACCAGCAGCACTGACATGTCCGTCTCGTCCCGCAGCTCCTCGATCAGGCTGAGGATCTGCGCCTGGATCGTCACGTCCAGGGCGGTAGTCGGTTCGTCCGCGATGAGGAGTTTCGGTTTGGCGGCCAACGCCTGGGCGATCATCACGCGCTGGCACATACCGCCGGACAGTTGATGCGGATAGCTGCGCAGCACGCGCGGGCCGTCGTGGATGCCAACCTTGGCCAGCAGTTCCACCAGCTGCTCCCTATCGGCCCTCTTCGACTTGCGCGGGCCCAGGCGGCGCAGGGCCTCGGTCAGCTGGGTCTCGATGGTGAAGACCGGGTCCAGGGAACTCAGCGGTTCCTGGAAGACCATCGCGATATCCCTCCCCCGCAGGCCTGCGCTGGTCTTGCCGCCGGCTGCGATCTCCGCTCCGTCGAACACGATCGACCCGTCGACCCGGATGTCATCGTCCTGTTGCAGCAGGCCCATGATGGTCCGCGCGGTGACGGACTTGCCGGAACCGGATTCGCCCACCAGGCAGACGATCTCACCCGGGCGGATCTGGAAGGTGGCCTCGCGGATCAACGGCAGTCGTTTGACGCCGTTGTCCAGGGTCACGCGGACATCGTCCAACTTGAGCAGCGGAGCGGATGCGGGTGCGCCGGAAGGTGCATTCATGGTCTTAGCCTTTCTCCATTGCGTCGCTGACGGAGTCGCCGATCAGACTCACCGCGATCACGGTGATCGTCAGGGCCACGCCGGAAAAGGTGCTGATCCACCAGGCAGCGGACAGATAGGGCTGGCCCATCGCAAGCAGTTGCCCCCAGTCCGGGATGTCGGAGCGCGGGCCCAGACCCAGGAAGGACAGCGAGGCCGCCGCCACGATCGATACGCCCACGGTCACCGTCGCCAGGACCACGATCGGGGCGACGGCATTGGGTAGGACGTGGCCGAAGATGATCCTCCGGTTGGAGAACCCCGAGGCCCTGGCCGCTTCGATGTAGAGCTTCGAGCGCACCGCGATCGTCTGTCCGCGCATCACGCGGGCGAACTGCGGGATCGCCGCGATCCCCACCGCCAGGATCAGGTTCCCGGTGGTCGCGCCCAGGGCAGCGGTGATGATGAGGGCCATGAGCACGCCCGGGAAGGACATCAGGATATCCAGCACGCGGCCGATGACCATATCGACGACTCCACCCACATAGCCCGCTGCCAGGCCGATGACCGTACCGATCACCAGCCCGATGGCGGTGGCCGCCAGGCCGATGATGATCGCGGTGCGCGCACCGTAGATCAGCAGCGTGAGCACGCTGCGCCCATACTGATCGGTACCCAGTAGGCCACCGGCCCCCGGTGCCAACAGGACATTGTCCGGGTCCAGATCCAGCGGATTTCCGCGGGTCAGCAACCCGGGGACCAACGCGGCCAGGACGACCAGGACGATCCAGGCATAGGACAGGACGAGGAAGATCTTGTTGACGGAGATCCTGCCGATCCGCTTGTGTCCCTGGCCGGCGGCGGAGACCCCGACGGGTGCGGTGGGCGTTGAGATGGCCACGGTAATCCCTTTCCTTCGTGCCTCAGTTGGATGTCGCGGTCTTGACCCGCGGGTCGATGACCGCATAGGACAGGTCGACCAGGATGTTGATCAGGATGTAGATGACGGCGATGACGAGCACCACTGCCTGGATGACGGGGAAGTCACTGGATGCCACGCCCTGGACCAACATCTGGCCCAGGCCCTGCCGGGAGAACACCGCTTCCACGATGACCGCGCCGGCGACCAGGTTGCCCAGCTGCAGGCCCACGATCGTCACGGTGGGGATGATGGCGTTGCGCAGCACGTGCTTGATGACGATCGCGCCCATCGACAGGCCCTTGGCGTGCAGGGCGGTCACAAAGTTCTCCCCCAGCACGTCCACCACGGAATTGCGGACCAATCTGGCCACGGTGCCCGCTGCGGACAGCCCCAGTGCGATGGCCGGCAGCACCAGGGTGTTGAAACCATCGGAGCCCGTGGCCGGGAACCACCCCAGGCCGAAGGCGAACACGACGATGAGCAACAGTCCAACCCAGAAGGACGGCATAGACGTGTTGAGCAGGGAGATGACGCGGATGACCGAGTCCACCCACGAGCCCTTGAACATCGCGGCCAGGGAACCCAGGATGATGCCGATCAGGGCGGAGACCACTGCCGCCGACAGGGCGAGCGCCAGGGTGGGCAGAATCTGGCCGAGCAGCAGATCGGCCACCGGCAACCTGGTGGCGTAGCTCAGGCCGAGGTCACCCTTGAAGATCCCGCCGACGAATACCAGATATTGCAACCACAGGGGTTTGTCGAGGCCGAACTGCTGCCGCAGCTCCGCTTCGACCTCCGGGGTCGACTGACCGCCGGCCAACAGCACGGTGACGGGATCGCCCGCCAGAACGCGCAGGACCAGGAACAGCACCAGGGTGACGCCGATGAGCGTGGGTATCGCCGCGACCAGGCGGCGCACGGTGAGCATCAACATGATCAGTTATCTCCGTCCGCGGGTTCGACCCCATAGAAGCTGGGATATGCCTCGGCATCGAACGTCAGGCCTTTGATCCCCTTGGTCGCCACCGTGTACGTGGGCACATAGATCGGCAGCGCATATGCCCGGTCGAGCGCGTACTTCAGAATTCCCCGGTAGATCTCCGTGCGCTTGGACTCGTCCGGTTCAGTCTGTGCCGCCTGCAGCTTGTCGTCCAGGTCGTCGACCTTGGAGATGTTCATGGCGTACTTCTCCGCGGTCGGGATGTTCTCCGATCCGTACAGGGTGCTGAGCACATTGGCACTGGCATTGACCAGGCTCAGCCCGTAGATGTCGTACTTGCCCGCCTGCACATAGGCCGGCGCCTCCGCGGTCTGGATCATGCCGCTCTTGACCTCGAAGCCCACCTTTTTCGCATAGCTGTAGACGAACTGGGCCACATCCTGGCGTTTCTCCCGGTTGGGAGCGACGTCATTGGTGTGAATGGTCAGGCGCTTGCCGTCCTTGACCCGTACCCCGTCCGGCCCCGGCTTCCAGCCGGCCTCGTCCAGCAGCTTCTTGGCGCCCTCCGGATCATAGGAGATGGTTCCCTGCAGGGAATCATCGAATCCACCGGTGGTCGGGGAGATCGCCTCGATCGCCGTATCGTAGACGCCGAAGTACAGCGCCTTGTTGATACTGGGAACGTTGACCGACTTGACGAAGGCCTGCCGGACCTTCACGTCCTTGAAGAGGTCGCGCTTGGTATTCAGGTGCAGCTGATAGGGCGCCCCGGACTGGGCCTTCGCGAAGAACTCCAGTGATGGATCCTGTTGCAGCGTGCCGGCATCGGTCTCCGGGATATTGCCGATCGCATCCACACCTCCGGAACGCAACGAGCCCACGCGGACCGTAGGGTCGGTGATGATCTGGAAGATCAGCTTCTTGATCTTCGGCGGCCCCGTGTGCGCGGAGGTGGGCGGGCCCCAGTTGTAATCCGGATTCGCCTTGAGGACCAGCTGGTTCTTCACGGTGTAGCTGTCGAACATGAAGGGGCCGCTGCCCACCGGATGGAAATTGAACTGATCACCGTACTTCTTCACGGCCGTCGGCGAGGTGATCGACAGGAAGGGCGAAGTCAGGTATTCGAAGAACGGGCTATAGGCGTGCTTGAAGTCCACCTCGAACTTCAGTTTGCCGTGCGTCTTGCAGGACTCATAGGGGCCCAGGAGCGAGATCGCATAGCGGGAACCGGCTTTGGGATCGGTGATCCGATCGAAGTTGTCGCAGACCGCCTGGGCGTCCAGATCAGTGCCGTCGTGGAACTTCACCCCGTCGCGCAGAGTGAAGGTGAACCGTTTACCGCCGTCCAGCTGCGCGAACTCGGTGGCCAGCCAGCCGACGATCTTCCCCTTGTCGTCCTTGGCCAGCAGATTGTCATAGATCTGCCTGGCGGCCCGTGCGTCCTGCGCCTGCGGGGTGGTGTTGGGGTCCAGCCCCAGGAAGTCCGTGTCGATCGCGTAGGTGACCGTATCGGGGTCATCGGAGTCCGAACCCGCCGAACCGCAGGCGCTCAGGCCCAGGACCAGGGCCGTGAGACCGGCTGTCAGTGCGGCCAGGCGACGCATGCGGATACCCATGCATTCCTCCGTGCAGTTCTAGGAGACGTGCATCACAAGTGTGATGTGCGACTCAGATTAGCACGAAGCCTCAACTCTCAGTTGATATTTTTCGCGTTCCTTGTGAAGTTGTTACACGGATTTTTTATATAATCCACGAGTATTCAAAATGAGTAAGGGTGAGCTCAATCACTCAATTCAACATCTACTTGAAGTAGAGGTGACGGGTCACCTGGGGGCTCACTACTCGTCCGGAAACCCCCACGGAATCAGGCGACCCGGTGCGCCGCCGATCCGAAGCCGAACTTCGCCCGAGCACCCGCCAGCAGGGTGAGCACCAGCAGACACGCCGCCACGATGTTGATCAGCTGGAATCCGCCCAGCTCCAGCAGGCTGCCGGAGGCCGCCGCCATGATGGCCGCACCGAAGTTCATAATCGAATCGGACAGGCCCTGCAGCGGTACCCTGGCCGCAGCCGGGACCGAACCGTTGAGCACCATCGAACCGCCGATGAAACAGGCCGACCAGCCCACGCCCAGCAGAGTCAGGGCCGTGGAGATGCGCGGCATCTGGGAGCCAGCGATCGCATCGTAGATGCCCAGGGCGAAGGCGATCGCGAAGATCGCGTAGCCCAGGATCGCCACGGTCTGCCCGCCCCACTTATCTGCCATCCAACCGAACAACGGCGACAGTCCGTACATGCCCAGGATGTGCAGGCTGATGACGATCCCTACAAAGTGCAGCGCCATCCCGTCGTGGGCCATGTGAACCGGGGTCATCACCATCACCGATGACATCATCATCTGCGCCGTGGCGACCGTGACCAGCCCGAACAGGGCCACCTTGTTGCGGCACACGATACCGAGCACCTGGCGCACGCCGGGGGCGGGGGCCTCGGCCACGGCGACGTCCTCAGCCCGGCCCGGGGAGCCGGCCGCAGGCCCCTCCCCCACCGCACCGGGCACGGGCTCGGACTTCACGCGCGAGGCGAAGAAGGCCGCGATCGCGAAGGCGCAGACCGACAGGACGAAGGGGCCGGCCAGCGGGTGCAGACCCAGGGCCCGGCCCACGTGGGCACCCGGTTCGGTCAGGTTGGGCCCCGCCACGGACCCGATCGTCGTCGCCCAGACCACGAAGGACATCATCCGGCCCTTGATGTGGTCGGGGGCGTCGTCGGTGGCGGCGTAGCGCGATTGCAGGCCGGTCGCGGTGGCCACGCCGATGAACAGCATGCCCATGAAGTAGCCGGGCGCGAAGTTCAGGGTGGTCGAGGCCAGGATGATGAGCGCGCCGACTGCGGCCAGCGAGAACCCGGTGGTCAGTGCCCTGCGCCGCGTGTACTTGCGCGCCAGATTGGCCAGCGGGATGGCCGCGATCGCAGCGCCCAGGATCGAGGCGGTCTGCGACAGGCCGGCGAACTCGGTCGAGCCGGTAAGTTCTTCGGCCAGCAGGCCGCCCACCGCGATGCCCGAGGCGATGCCCACTCCGGAGAACAGCTGGCCCAGGGCCAGGAAGGTCGTATTGCGGGCCAGGGCACTGCGGGGTTTCACGGGCGTGGCCTGTTGGGTCGTCATCGTCTCAATCTCTTCGTCTGCTCATGGTGGCGTCGCGGTGTCGTCACGGAAATCGTGGTGGAGGTTCATGCCATACTAAGCACTCGATATATCACTGTCACGCATGTCTCATCAGGTGTTCCAGCGGGCACAACATCACCTGTCGTGTGACCTGAGACATAATGAGGCTATAGCGATCCTACAAATCATCACCAGTAGATGCAACACCCTGTTGAACTCCTTGATGTCTTGAGTAGAGTTGCCGCCAGAACCATGCAGACGGGCACTACCCCGACCATCGACACCCGAATCCCAAGGAGGCGCGTGTGACAACTCCCATCGCCGCTGATCCGACACCAGGCGCAACGAACCAGGAGACGCCCCAGGAGACGCCGTTCACGCGCACCATCGACGGTGAGCGCCTCATCGTCGTGTTCAAACAGCTGGTCGAGCCCCTGGGCCGTTCGCTGCCGGCCACCAGCGAGGTGGTGCTGCACGATCTGAGCCTGCTGCCCAATTCGATCGTGGCCGTCTACGGCGACGTCACCCATCGCAGGATCGGCGACCCGGCCACGGACCTGTTGTTGCACCGCAGTGCCACCCATCAATTGGAGACGGTGGTCGGCTATGAGACCCAGCTACCCGACGGGCGCAGGCTGAAGTCCTCGACCATGGTGATCAACGATGTGGCGGGCAACCCCGTGGCGGCCCTGTGCATCAACTCCGATACCAGCGTCTGGAATCAGGTCTCCCGCATCGCCGCGAGCATGCTGGGCCAGGAGACGGCCGGGGACGAGCCCTCTGAAACGGGAACCACCGACGCCGAGGCCCCCGCCGGGCGGGGCGACGCGCCGGTTCCCGAATCCGGGCCGGGTGCGGTCCTGCGCCCGACCGCGGAGGCTGCTGCCGCCTCGGCCCCGGCGACACCCGGGGATCCGGCGGCCGGGGCGGAAACCCGGGAACAGGAGACCGGCGCCCCGGCGCCCGCGGACCCCGAGGTGTTCGTCCGCGATGTCAACGAACTGGCCGACCTGCTGCTCTCGCGGGCGATCGCCCGGGTGGGCGTGCCCGTGCACCTGATGCGCAAGGCCCACAAGGTCGAGGCCGTGCGGATCCTGAAGTCCCGCGGCATGTTCCTGCTGCGCGACGGGGTGGAGATGGTCGCCTCGGCACTGGACGTCAGCCGCTTCACGATCTACAACTACCTCAACGAGATCGAAGCCGAGGCCCCCGCAGACGAACCAGGGGACGACACCGGGGACGACACCGCGGAGGCGGCGGGGTCCTGAGCACAGGAAGTCGCGGGTGACCCCGGCCGGGACCCGCGTTCTGCGTTAGGTTGGAAGGTGGACCCGCGCTAATCCTGCGCGCTCCGGAATCTACCCGGAAGGAGTTCACGATGAAGGTGAACGCAGCGGTTGCCACCGCACCGAAGACCGATCTGGAAATCCGCGAACTGGAGCTCGACACCCCACGTCCCGACGAGGTCACCGTCCGCCTGGTCGCCAGCGGCGTCTGCCACACCGACGCGATCGTCCGCGACCAGTGGTACCCGACCCCGCTGCCGGCGGTGCTCGGCCACGAGGGCTCGGGCGTCGTCGAGGCCGTGGGCACAGATGTCGTCGATCTGGCCGTCGGCGACAAGGTGGTGCTGGCCCCGGCATCCTGCGGCGTCTGCGAGAACTGCATCGCCGGCCACCCGCAGTACTGTGTCGACTTCTACAACCTGAACTTCGGCGGGGCCAGGACCGACGGCTCGAAGATGTTCACCGATTCCGCAGGCGAACCCGTGTCCTCGAACTTCTTCGGGCAGTCCTCGTTCGCAACCCGCACCAATGTCCGCGCCCGCAATGCGGTCAAGGTCGACGACGACGCCCCGCTGGAGAAGCTCGGGCCCCTGGGCTGCGGCATCATGACCGGCTCCGGTGCGGTCCTCAACGTCCTCAAGCCCGGCCCCGGTGAGTCGATCGCCATCTTCGGCACCGGCGCGGTGGGTCTGTCCGGGATGATGGGCGCGGTGGCCGCGGGCGCCACGACCATCATCATGGTCGACATCGTCCCCAGCCGCCTGGAGTTCGCCAAGGAGCTGGGCGCGACCCATGTGGTGAACTCCAAGGAGGTCGACCCCGTCGAGGCGATCCGGGAGATCACCGGTGGCAAGGGCGTCCAGTACGCCCTGGACACGACCGGCGTTCCGCCCGTGTTCTCCCAGATGACGAAGTCCCTGGCCCTGCGCGGGCACGGGGCACTGGTGGGTGCTGCCAAACTGGGCACCGAGGCGCCCTTCGACATCGGCACCCTGCTGACCAGCGGGATCAACGTGTCCATGGTCGTCGAGGGCGATGCAGTGCCGCGCGAGTACATCCCGAAACTGGTCTCGATGTATGAGAAGGGGCTCTTCCCCTTCGACAAGTTGGTCAAGACCTACGCCTTCGAAGACATCAACCAGGCCTTCGCGGATTCCGAATCGGGCACGACGATCAAACCGGTCGTCGTGTACTGAGCGGATACTGATCCTGTACCGCGCGGGGAGGCTCAACGCCCGCGGGTCGCGCCCGGGCCCTACAGCTCCGGGCGCACCCCGCGGGTGAAGGGCACATAGCCCAGCGATTCGACGGCGGCCGCCAGGGAGAACACCGTGTCATCGGCATAGGGCCTGCCCACGATCTGCGCACCCGTCGGCACCCCGTTGGAGGCGAACCCACTGGGCACACTCATCACCGGACAGCGGTTGTTGACATTGAGCTGGGCGGTCAGCAGGGCCTCGATCCCGCTGACCTGCCGGCCGCCCACCTCGATCCCCGTCGCATTGACGTCGACTCCCGCCGGCTGTCCGACCGTCGCCGAGGTCGGGCACACCAGCGCGTCGAAGCCCTTCATGATCCGCGCCAGGGCCTGCTGAATCGCCCATTCGGCCTGCACCGCGTCGTACATCGTGTGCTCCGCGGCGACCCGCCGGCCCAGCGCCACGGTGTCACGGCCGTAATCGGTCAGTTCGTCCTCGCGGCCGGCGGTGGTGCGCGTGACCAGCTGGGAATTCAACTGCCCGAAGTGCACCATGAGTGCGGTCGCGAACTCGCGCCGCAGGTCGGGGAAGGCGACCTGCTCGACCTCGGCCCCGGCGTCGGACAGGGCCTCGAGCAGGGCGCGGGTGTTGGCCCTGACCTCGGCGTCCACCGCGAAACCGCCCAGGTCCTCGCTGTAGGCGATGCGCATCCCGGCCACCGGTTCATCAGCGCGGATCGTGACGTCCGGCAGCGAGGTCTGGTCGCGCCAGTGCTGCCCGGAGATCAGGTTGAAGCCCACGCATGCGTCTTCCACACTGCGCGCCAGTAGGCCGTCGCCACGGTAGTAGTCGAGGCTGTTGGGTGCGGCACCGGGCACCCGGCCATAGGGCGCCTTATAACCCAGCAGTCCACAGTAGCTCGCGGGCCCGCGGGTCGAACCGCCGATGTCCGAGGCCGTTGCCAGGGTCGTCATCCCGGCGGCCAGGGCCGCACCGGACCCGCCGGAGGAACCGCCAGGTGAGAAATCCGGGTTCCAGGGGTTGCGGGTCACTCCCCAGGCCAGGGACTGGGTGTAGCCGGTGATGGAGAACTCCGGGGTGGCGGTGCGCGCGTGCAGGATCGCCCCGGCCGCGCGCAGCCGCTCGACGACGGGATGGTCGAAGTCCGGCACGGTGCCATCCCAGGCCAGCGAGCCCTCGGTCATATGGCGCCCGGCCATCGCGTGCTTCTCCTTGACCGCCACGGTGATCCCCTCGAGTGCCCTGGCGGTGCCGGCGCGGTAGCGTTCCGTGGCGGCAGCGGCCAGTTCGCGGGCCTCGTCGTCGTAGCGGTCGACGATCGCGCCCAGCCCGTCGGTACCGCCGTCGGGGGTGCCGCCTGCCCCGTCGTATGCGTCGATGCGCGCCAGTTGCGCCTCGAGCACCGCGGTGGGGGTGGTGGTTCCGGCACGGAAAGCGGTCAACAATTCCGTGGCAGAGGCATAGGCCAGCTCGGTGGGATCGGTGAAGTCGGTGTGCTCGCTCATGGCACCACTCTAATATGCTCCACGTCACAATAACGGGCGGTGGCTCCACTGTGTCGAGAGTGGCTCCACAATGTCGACTGTGGCTCCACACAGTGTCATATGACAGGCCCACGGTGCCGCGGCCGGGTTCGGGCCTAGCCTGTGAGCAGCGAAAACAAAACACCACGCATCTCAAGGAGGAACCATGGGCGAGAAGATCGAATCGACGATCGAGAGCTTCGAACTGGACCACACCATCGTCAAGGCGCCGTATGTGCGCCGGATCGCCGTAGAGCACGGCCCCGGCGGAGATGCGCTGTCGAACTTCGATCTGCGCCTGACCCAGCCGAACGAGACGGCCATTCCCACCGGCGGCCTGCACACGATCGAGCATCTGCTGGCCGGGCTGCTGCGCGACCGCCTGCCCGGGATCGTGGACTGCTCGCCGTTCGGCTGCCGCACCGGCTTCCACCTGATCGTCTGGGGTGAGCCCACCGCCGCCGAGGTCGCCGCGGCCCTGAAGGACGCGCTGGACCAGATCGCGCACTCCATCACCTGGGACGATGTGCCCGGCACCACGATCGAGACCTGCGGCAACTACCGCGACCACAGCCTGTTCTCCGCACAGGAATGGTCGAAGACTGTGCTGGAGCAGGGCATCAGCATCGACGCCTTCGACCGTTCCGTACTCGCGTGAGCACGGTTTCCGCACGCAGTCCACTCCCCCGCTTCCCAGAACTGCGCGGCCGGGTCGCCCTCGTCACCGGCGGCGCCCAGGGCATCGGCGCCGCCGTGCGCGACACCCTGCTAGCCCAGGGCGCCACGGTCATCAGCGCCGATCTGGCCCATCCGAGCGCGGAACCCACAGAGGTCGCGGTGGGAGCCGCGGCCTCGGCGGCAGGCGGAACGGCGGCTGCGACCGGCGGCCGCCTGTTCGAGGCGCGCCTGGACGTCTCGGACGAGGCCGGGGTCGAGGCCCTGCTCGATGCGGCCTGGCGCGGGTTGGGACCCGTGAGCGTCCTGGTCAACGTCGCGGGCATGTCGACGATGGACTTCGTCGTCGATTCCACCCTGGCGAACTGGGAGAAGACCAACCGGGTGAACTCGACCGGCACCTATCTGGTGGCCAGGGGCGTGGCGCGCCGGCTCAAGGATGCGGGCCTGCCCGGACGGATCGTGCTGCTGGCCAGCCAGGCCGGCAAGAACGGCTACCGTGCGATGGGCGCCTATGTCGCATCGAAGCACGCGGTGCTGGGGCTGACGAAGACCATGGCGATCGAATTGGCCGCCGACGGAATCCTGGTCAATGCGATCTGCCCGGGAATCGTCGAGACCCCGATGAAGCACCGCGAGCGCGTCGAGGGCGGAGCGCTGCGCGGGATGACCGCGGCCGAGGTCGAGGCCGAGGACAACTCCCAGGTCCCGCTGGGACGGACCGCCGATCCGCAGGACGTGGCCAATGTGGCGCTGTTCCTGGTGTCGGACCTGGCGTCCTATATGACGGGCCAGGGCATCAACGTCACCGGCGGCATGACGATGCACTGAGGGTGGGGGCCGAACTGATGTGCACCGGGTGTTTCAGCACTCCACCACATTGACCGCGAGCCCGCCCATTGCGGTCTCCTTGTACTTGTGGCTCATGTCCTCGCCCGTGGACTTCATCGTCTGGATCACCTCGTCCAGGCTCACGCGGTGCTCGCCATCGCCCCACAGCGCCATCTTCGCGGCGTTGATCGCCTTGCCCGCGGCGATCGCATTGCGTTCGATGCACGGCACCTGGACCAGTCCGGCGATCGGATCGCAGGTCAGGCCCAGATTGTGCTCCATCGCGATCTCGGCGGCGTTCTCCACCTGCTTGGGGGTCCCGCCGAGGACCTGCGCCAGGCCGGCCGCTGCCATCGAGGACGCGGATCCGACCTCGCCCTGGCAGCCGACCTCGGCCCCGGAGATCGAGGCGTTGCGCTTGTAGAGCGTGCCGATCGCGGTGGCGGTGAGCAGGAATTCGACGATCGCGCGCTCCCGCCCCCGCTGCCCCTCGGCCACGACTCCGGGCACATAGTTCAGGGCGTAGTGCATGACGGCGGGGATGATCCCGGCCGCGCCATTCGTGGGCGCGGTGACGACCCGCCCGCCCGAGGCGTTCTCCTCGTTGACGGCCAGCGCCACCAGGTTCACCCATTCCTGGTAGAACTCCGGTTTGCGCTCGGGGTCCATCTCCTTGAGCTTGAGGAACCAGTCGTGCGCGCGCCTGCGCACATTGAGCCCGCCGGGCAGGAAGCCGGAGCGGTCGATCGAGTTCGCCGCGCACTGTTCCATCACCTCGTAGATGTGCAACACGCCGGCGCGGATCTGCGATTCGGTCCGGCTGGTCAGCTCATTGTCCAGCACCAGCCGCCAGAACGGCTTGCCGGTGTGCCCGGCCAGTTCCAGCAGATCAGCGCCCGAGGCGAACGCATGCACCGCAGCCGGCGCCCCGGAGGGTGCCCCCTGGGACGCCTGCGCGGCGCCGTCGGCCGCCTCGCCTTCCTCATCCGAGGCCGCGACGATGAAACCGCCGCCCACGGAGTAGTAGGTGTCGTGGGCCAGCTGGGCGCCGTCCCGGTCGAAGGCCGTGAGTTCCAGCGCGTTCGTGTGTCGCGGCAGCACGGTCAGCGGGCGCTTGACCATGTCCGCCTCGGTGAACGGCAGACAGCGGACCTCGCCGGGGAACTCCCCCGCACCGATCAGGCGGTCGGCAAACGGCAGCATCCCGGTCTGGGCCAGGCGCGAGTTCCGGGCGTCGACCTCATTCGGCAGGGTGGTCTCCGGGTCGCAGCCCTGCAGGCCCAGCAGGATTGCATCGAAGGTGCCATGGCCGGAACCCGTGGCGGCCAGCGAACCGAATACGTCCACCCGCAACCCGGCCAGGCGGGACCAGTCCCCGGCCACGGCCTCGGCCACCAGGTGCGTGAAGCGCAGGCCCGCGCGCATCGGGCCGACGGTGTGCGATGACGACGGGCCGATGCCCACCGTGAACAGTTCGAAGACGCTGACCATGACTACCCTTCTCCTATCCCCACGCTGAGCAGGCGGTTCGGTCGGCTCGCAGGCACTTTTCTCAGACCGAATCGCCTGCTCATCGTCAGGGGGTGTTTCCTCAGATGTGGTTGGCCGCGGCGTAGGCGGCGGCGTCCAGCAGCTCGCCCGCTGCGGTGACCTCGACCTCGAACAGCCAGCCGGCGCCGTAGGGGTCCGAGTTCAGCAGGCTCGAGTCCGCGGTGGCGGCCTCGTTGACCGCGGTCACGGTACCGGACACGGGCGCCACGATATCGGATACCGACTTCGTCGATTCGACCTCGCCACAGGCCTGACCTGCGGTGATGCTATCACCGACGGCCGGGGGCTCGACGAAGACGACCTCGCCGAGGGCGTCGGCGGCAACCGCGGTGATGCCCACGCGCACGGTCGTGCCGACCAGTTCGGATGCGGTCGTGTTGACCCATTCGTGGTCCGCCGAGTACTGGAAGTCCTGCGGCAGCGGGGGAAGTTCGGCCATGATGATGCTCCTTTGAATATGTGTGTATGAAAACTCTAGAACGCTCGCGCCATGCGCGGGCCCGACGCCTTAAGCACGACGCCTTGGGCCCGCGGCCCTAGGACTGCCGCCGGTAGAAGGGCAGTTCGACCACCGTGAACGGCAGGCCCTTGCCGCGCACGTCCACGCTCAGCTGTGTGCCGGGGGCAGCAACCGCCGTGTCCACATAGGCCAGTGCGATGGGGTGGCCCAGGGTGGGGCTCGGCTGGCCCGAGGTGACCGTGCCGATCGCGGCCCCGGCAGCATCGAGCACGGTGGCTCCCGCACGGGCGGCGCGGCGCTGCTCGGAGCTCAGTCCCACCAGCACGCGCGTCGGTTCGCCCATCGCCTCGAGTGCCGCGCGGGCGAAGAACTCGCCCTTGTGTTTCAGCGCTCCGCGGACCATTCCGCCCAGGCCCGCGTCGAAGGGGCTGGTGGTGGAGTCCATCTCGTGGCCGAACAGCGGCATCCCGGCCTCCAGGCGCAGGGAGTCGCGGCTGGCCAGGCCGCACGGGACCAACCCTTTGTCCTCGCCCACGTTCTCCAGGTAGTTCCACAGCAGCACCGCGTGCGCATTGTCGACGAACAGCTCGAAGCCGTCCTCACCGGTGTAGCCGGTGCGCGCCAGCAGCACGGACACGCCCAGGATCTCCACCCGGGTCCACGCATAGTAGCGCAGCTCCGTGATCGCCGCGCGGGCTACGGCGATCGCAGCGTCCTCGGCAGCCGCAGTGTCCTCACCCTGCGTGGCCAGCAGGATCGCCTCGGCGGCGGGCCCCTGCACCGCAACGAGCGAGGTCTGGGCCGATTCGTCGACCACCGTCACCTCGAAGTCGCCGGTGCGTTCGCTCATGGCGGCGAAGACCACGGCGGTGTTCGCGGCATTGGGCACGACGAGGAATTCGTCATCGGCCAGCCGGTAGGTGATGAGGTCGTCGATCGTGTGACCGGCGGCGTCCAGGATCACGCCGTACTTGGCCCGGCCCACCTCCATCGGGGTGTAGCGGGCCAGCAGGGCGTAGTCCAGATAGGCAGCGGCATCCGGGCCGGACACCCGGACCTCACCCATATGGCTCAGATCGAACAGTCCGGCCGTCTGGCGCACCGCGCGGTGCTCGGCCAGTTCCGAACCGTATTTCAGCGGCATGTCCCAACCGCCGAAGTCGGTGAACGCAGCGCCCAGCTGCTTGTGGACGTTGTACAGGGCGGTCTGGCTCATGCCTTCCC
This sequence comes from Brevibacterium sp. 91QC2O2, assembly GCF_024580695.1. NCBI lineage: Bacteria > Bacillati > Actinomycetota > Actinomycetes > Micrococcales > Brevibacteriaceae > Brevibacterium > Brevibacterium sp. 91QC2O2. Next base: position 204,656 of record NZ_JANIJY010000002.1, read on the forward strand.
CTCCGTTGCGGTTTCCGTGGCCGAGGCGGTTTCCGGCAGGTCGACCGCGAAGGCCTCCGGCGGCGGGCAGGAGCACACCAGGTTGCGGTCGCCGTAGGCCCCGTCGATGCGGCGCACCGGCGGGAAGTACTTCGTCAGTTCCAGGCCGGGCACGGGGAACACCGCCTGCTTGCGCGAATATGCGCCCGTCCAGTCGTCCATCACGCAGGTCGCCGTGTGCGGGGCCGCGTGCAGGGGCGATTCCTCATAGGAATAAGCGTCCCCGATCGCGTCGATCTCCGCACGGATGGCGCGCATCGCGGTGATGAAGCGGTCCAGTTCGCCCTTGTCCTCCGATTCGGTCGGTTCGACCATGAGGGTGCCGGGCACGGGGAAGGCCAGGGTCGGGGCGTGGAAGCCGAAGTCGACCAGCCGCTTGGCGACGTCCTCGGCGCTCACGCCCGTCGCCGCGGTCAGCTCCCGCAGGTCCAGGATGCACTCGTGGGCGACCAGGCCGGCATTGCCCGTGTAGAGCACGGGGAAGGAGGCGTCGAGCTCATGGGCCAGGTAGTTCGCGCCCAACAGCGCGGACTTCGTGGCCTCGGCCAGGCCGGCCGAACCCATCAGGCGCAAGTAGGCGTAGCTGATCGGCACGACCCCGGCGGAGCCGTAGAGGCTCGCGGACACGGGCAGGCCGGTGACAGCGCGGTCGCCGGAGACCAGGCGGGCGTCGCGCGGATCGCCCGGCAGGAACGGTTCGAGGTGTTCGCGCACCGCCACCGGGCCCACGCCGGGGCCGCCGCCGCCGTGCGGGATGCAGAAGGTCTTGTGCAGGTTCAGGTGGCTGACGTCGCCGCCGAACTCGCCGGGCCGGGCCAGGCCCAGCAGGGCGTTGAGGTTGGCGCCGTCGATGTAGACCTGCCCGCCGGCCGCGTGGACCTTGGCGCAGACCTCGGTCACGGCGGATTCGTAGACGCCGTGGGTCGAGGGGTAGGTGATCATGATGCCGGCCAGCACGTCCGCGTGCGCGGTGATCTTCGCGTCCAGATCGGCCAGGTCGATCGAGCCGTCGTCGGCGGTCGCCACGACCACGACCTCCAGGCCGGCGAGCACTGCGGAGGCGGCGTTCGTGCCGTGGGCCGAGGCCGGGACCAGCACCACGCGGCGCTGCTCCTGGCCATTGGCCACATGGTAGCCGCGGATCGCCAGCAGGCCCGCCAGTTCACCCTGGGAACCGGCGTTGGGCTGCAGGGACACCCGGTCGTAACCGGTGACCTGGGCCAGCATCCGTTCGGTCCGTGCCAGCAGTTCGCGCCAGCCGCGCGACTGCTCGAGCGGGGCGAAGGGGTGGATCGAGGCGAATTCGGGCCAGGTGATGGCCTCCATCTCCGCGGCCGCGTTGAGCTTCATGGTGCACGAGCCCAGCGGGATCATGGTGCGGTCCAGCGCCAGGTCGCGGTCGGCCAGGGTGCGCAGGTAGCGCATCAGCAGGGTTTCCGAGCCGTGCGTGTTGAACACGGGGTGGCTCAGGAAGTCGCTGTGGCGGATCAACTCGGCCGGCAGCTGGGGTTCGGCGACGTTCGCGCCGGCCGGGCCGTAGCTGCCGTGGCCCGCGCGCTCGAAGGCCTCGGGATCGATCTGACTGGGGGCGCCCAGGGCACCCAGCAGGGCGTTGGCGTCTGCGACCGTGTGCGGTTCGCCGAAGGACACGCCCACGTGGGTGGCGTCGATCAGGCGGATGTTGATGCCCACCGCATCGGCGGCCACCACCGAGGCGTGTGCATCGGGCACGGCCAGGGTGAGGGTGTCGAAGAACTCCGGTGTGGACACGGTGAGGTCCGCGGCTTCGGCCACGCGGCGGGCGAAGGCGTGGGCCAGGCGGTGGATCCGGGAGGCGATCCGGGTCAGCCCGGCCGGACCGTGGTAGACGGCGTAGAAGCTGGCGACATTGGCCAGCAGGGCCTGGGCGGTGCAGATGTTGCTGGTGGCCTTCTGCCGGCGGATGTGCTGTTCGCGGGTCTGCAGGGCCAGGCGGTAGGCCGGCTTGCCGTCGACGTCCTTGGACACGCCCACCAGGCGGCCGGGCAGCTGACGCTTGAGCTTCTCGGTCACGGCCATGAAGCCGGCGTGGGGACCGCCGAAGAACAGCGGCACGCCGAAGCGCTGGGCGGAGCCCACCGCGATATCGGCGCCCTGTGCTGCGGGGGTCTCCAGCAGAGTCAGGGCCAGCAGGTCCGCGGCGAAGGCGACCAGCGCGCCGCGCTCCTTGGCGCCGGCCACGGCGGCCTCGAAGGTGCGCACCGCACCCGAGGTCCCCGGCTGGGCGCACACGATGCCGAACACGTCCTCGCCCACGAGGCCCTGGCTCAGGTCCTCGACGCGGACCCGGAAGTCCATCGCGCGGGCGCGCGAGTTGACCACCGCGATGATCTGCGGGTGGAGTTCGCTGTCGAGCACGACCTCGGAGCCCTTGCGGGTTGCGCGGCGCATCAGCAGCACGGCCTCGGCCACGGCGGTCGCCTCGTCGAGCAGGGAGGCGTTGGCGATGTCCAGGCCGGTCAAGTCCTCGACCATCTGCTGGAAGTTCAGCAGGGCCTCCAGGCGGCCCTGGCTGATCTCCGGCTGGTAGGGGGTGTAGGCGGTGTACCAAGCGGGGTTCTCCACCACATTGCGGCGGATCACCGCCGGCGTGATCGTATCGGAGTAGCCCTGGCCGATCATCTGCACGCGGGTGACGTTCTGGTCGGCCAGTTCGCGCAGTTCGGCCAGCACTTCCTCTTCGCGCAGGGCACCGGGCAGGGAGTTGGCTTCGGCCTGGGCGATGGAGTCGGGGATCGCCGCGGCGGCCAGGGAGTCCAGGGAGTCATAGCCCAGCGCGCCCAGCATCGCGGCTGCATCCGCTGCGCGCGGGCCGATGTGGCGGTCGGAGAAGGGCCGCGGGGCATCGCCCGAGGCCGCGGAGGTGTGTGCGAACGTGCCCGGGGCCCCGGAGTTCGTCGCTGTACTGGAGGACGGAGTGGTGGAGGCCGTCATGAACTTCCTTCGATCGGCTGGATCAGGTCAGTCCTCCCCGCTCTGTCACTCGGCTTGCGCTGCTCGGGCCAGGGGTCCGAGGCGGGCGCGCGTGCGCTCCAGAGTTGCCTGCGCGCACTGGTACTGGGCCTGAGAGTTTCCCGGGGAGGGAATTGCACCTACGGCGCCACTGGTCCGATCATCGGTCCGATTCGTCCAGCGGCTCTCCCAGAGCGCGTCATGACGGCTGCTGCCAAGTCTAGCGAAGATTTGCGACGGACAGGTTACGGATGTCGCTGGGCCGTGCGGGACGACTTAGGACTGGCCCAGGTGAGCTCTCAAGGTCTTTCCCACGTATTCCGTGCGGAATCTACCGCGCCGCTGCAATTGGGGCACGACATGGTCGACGAAGTCCTCGATACCCTGTGGCAGGGAGGGCGGCATCAGATTGAACCCATCGGCGGCACCGGTATCGAGCCACATCTCGATCTCGTCGGCGATCGACTCCGGTGTGCCCACCATCGTGCAATGGCCCCCACCCGCCGCCAACCGGCCCAGCAGCCGGCGCACCGTGGGCCGTTGAGTGGCGATGATGCGCAGAATCGTGGCGTAGCGGCCTTTGGGCCCCGTGAACTCCTCCAACGGGGGCAGCGGCGGCACGGGTGCATCCAGGTCCCATCCCGAGGTGTCCTGTCCGATGAACACGCTGAGCTGCCGCAGCGAGTTCTCCACGGGGAGGAGTCCGTCGAGTGCCGCCTGTTTGGCCAGGGCCTCTTCCATGGTCGACCCCACATAGGTCACCAAACCGGGCAGAATCGCCACTGCGTCCGGATTGCGCCCGGCGGCGGCGATGCGACGGCGCACATCGCCACGATAGGCACGTCCGGCCTCGGCGTCGTAGGCCACCGCATATATTGCCTCCGCGCGGCGCGCGGCCAGGTCGCGGCCCTGTTCCGAGGCCCCGGCCTGGAAGAGCACAGGCCGACCCTGGGGAGGGCTCGGCACGTTGAGCGGGCCCCGCACCGCGAAATTCCGACCGCTGTGGTTGAGCTCGGTGAGCATGGCGGCATCGACATACCGGCCGGGGTGGACTCCAGAAGCCCCAATCCCCTCTCCCCGTTCGACGACGATGGAGTCGGCCGGCCAGGAATCGAACAGCCGCAACACGACGTCGACGAACTCTTCGGCCCTGGCGTAACGGGTGGCATGATCCGGCAGGTGCGGCATGCCGTGGTTCTGCGCTTCTGCATCGAACATCGAGGTCACCACGTTCCAGCCGATGCGCCCTCCTGAAATATGGTCCAGACCGGCCAACATCCGCGCCGCATGGTACGGCGTGTAGAACGTGGCCGACACAGTACTGACCAGTCCGATACGATCCGTCGCCTGGCTCATGGCGGCCAGCAGAGTGAGGGGTTCGAGGGCCCAACCGGGCCCGTCCTGCACTGCGTCCCCGCTGAGGGACTGTCCGTCGGCGAAGAACACGGCGTCCAGTTTGCCGCGTTCGGCGATCCTGGCCAGTTCCTTGTAGTACTCCACATCGGTGAGGTGTTCGCTTGGCGCATCCGGTGCACGCCAAGCGGCCGCGTGGTGGCCGACACCGTGGATGAACAGGTTGAGATGGGCCTGCTTGACCGTCACGTCCCTCACCCCTTGACCAGGCCGCCGTCCACGATGAGATTCTGTCCGGTCACGCCCCGCGCCCAGGGGCTGGCGAAGAACAACACCGCGTCGGCCAGCTGTTCGGGCGTTGTGACCGCGCGCAGCGGGGTACTCGCGGCGATCCCGGCGAAGACCTCTTCCGGGGTGGCCGCCGATGCATCGGTGGTCTGCAGGAGTCCACCGGAGACCATATTGACGGTAATCCCCCGGGGCCCCAGATCGTCGGCGAACGTCCTGGTCAGGGACAGCAGTGCCGCCTTGGCGGCGGTGTAGTCGTGATACGGCACAACAGGGTTCTGGAACAGATTGGTCCCGATGTTGACGACCCGCCCGAAACCGGCCCGCGTCATGCCGGGCAGCGCCGACTGGATGACATTCAGTGGGCCCTGAACGGAACCGGCGAACTGCGCGGCGAGTTCCGGGTACGTGATCCGGTCCGCCTTCGCTCGGGCATCACCGTTGAATGAGAAGTCGATCAGGGCGTTATTGACCACCGTGGTGACGGGGGCACCCCAGGTGGCGGATGCCTCGGCGAAAAGGGAATCGACTTGGGCACGGTCCCGGACGTCCGCCTGGATCGCGAGTGCCCGGTCGGGGAACTCCTGGGCCAGGGCCCCGGCGGCATCGTGCGAAGCACGATAGTCGATGACGACGCGGGCGCCCTGGCCCAGGAATGCCCTGGACACGGCCGCGCCCAGGCCGCGGGCCCCACCGGTGACCAGGACGATCTGCTCGGCGAGCGGAAGAACGGTTGATGTCATGATGCATGCCTCTCGATAGGAGGCGAAGGCGATCGGTGCGCGTCCGGTCGTGCCCGCGGGTGGATACCCTGCTGCCGGCCGACCATACACTGTCACCGGCCCACGGTGGGCGGTGAACACCGGACAATCCCTTCGCCAGTGCTAACTGGATCAGGTTCAACGGGTATTTCTCAGCCACTCGTCGCACCCGATCTTCATCCGGCGCATACGGGCGGTACCCCGTGTCACACATCCATCACATCACGACCCCGCGCACCTGGCAAGGGGCCGCGGCGAAACACAGAATGTGCGCTGGGCGACATGAGCCGCTAAGGTTGTCCCCGGTGTGCCGGGAAGTCTGGTCGGCGGGAACACCTCGGCGCGTACCCACGGTATACGGCGCGGGTGGTCTCTCATGTGAATAATCGGGGTCAGAGCACGTGCTGCGCATGTGCCCGGCGACCCCGTCGATCCGAAGAGGACCCCAATGTCCAGTACACCGACAACACTCAAGCCCGCGAAACCGTCGCTGGGCACCACCATCATGAATGCCCTGCGCGGGGAACACCTGGGCGGCATCATGCTCATCGTCGCGGCGGTGCTGGCCGTGATCTGCGCGAACTCCCCACTGGCGGGCTGGTTCTTCGCCGTGCGCGACACCTACCTCGACCTACCCCTGGGCTTCACCACCCTGCACCTGAGCGTGGCCCACTGGTGCGCGGACGCACTGCTGGCCGTGTTCTTCTTCTGCGTGGGCCTCGACCTGAAGTTCGAGTTCACCGGTGGAGCCCTGCGCGACTGGCGCCAGGCGCTGACGCCGATGGTCGCGGCCTGCGGCGGGGTCATCGTGCCGGCACTCATCTTCGCGGCCATCGTGGCCTCCAGCGGGACCGAGGGCCTACAGGGCTGGGCCACTCCGACGGCCACCGATATCGCCTTCGCCCTGGCGATCCTGGCGGTGGTGGGTCGCTGGCTGCCCAGCCCACTGCGGGTCTTCCTGATGACCCTGGCCGTGGTCGACGACCTCATCGCGATCGTCATCATCGCGATCTTCTACGCCCAGGGGCTCCAGCCCCTGTGGCTGTTGGGCGCGCTGGTCCCGATCCTCGCCTACTTCTTCCTGGTCCGCGGCGCCCCCCGATTCTTCGCCAAGCACGCCTGGGCGATGTGGCTGATTCTGTTGCCGATCGGCGCAATCGCCTGGCTGTGCATGTACCAAAGCGGCGTGCACGCGACGATTGCCGGCGTGGTGCTGGGGCTGGTGACGCCGGCGGCCATGTCCGCCAACGGCGCCAAGCCGGCGTCCCAGGTGGCACTCGAGGAGGAGGATGAGGACGCGCCGGCGGCGACCTCGGGCGTGGAGGCCGAGCAGCGCCCCCTGGCCATGATTCTGTCCGACCGGGTCTCGCCGCTGTCCTCGGCCATCGCCGTTCCGATCTTCGCATTCTTCTCCGCCGGCGTGGCGATCGGCGGCTGGTCCGGTTTCGTCGCAGCCCTGCAGGCGCCCGTGTTCTGGGGGATCATGGTGGGCCTGGTGCTGGGCAAGCCGATCGGCATCATGGCCTCGACCTGGCTGATCACCCGTACCCCGCTGGGCCGCCTGGACCGGCAGGTGACCTGGACCGATCTGTTCGGCGTGTCGATCGTCGCGGGCGTGGGCTTCACGGTTGCACTGCTGGTATCCGATCTGAGCTTCGGCGTGTCCGGAGAGCATGCGAACGACGCGAAGATCGCGATCCTGCTGGCCAGTGTGCTGGCCACCGTGCTCTCCGCGCTATGGCTGGCCCCGCGCAACCGGATGTACAAGAACAACTACCGCGACAATCTGCGGTAGGGGTCCGCGCCCTCCATCCATGGACCGTTTGTTTCAGATTCCACTGTTCGAACAGTGGAATCTGAAACAAACGGTCCACATTCAATCGCGCAGGCCCTCGACGCAGGCCGCCAGCGCTTCCTGCAGCGTTTCGCGCTGAACGGCGGTGAGCCGGGAGACCAGGCGGGCCTCGACCCGGTGGGTGCGCTCGACGGCGGCCCCCAGCAGCTCGCGCCCGGCCGCGGTGAGTGAAATCGGCAGTGCCCTGCCACTGGATGCGCGCACCGCGCGTTCGATCAGGCCCCGCTCCTGTAGGCCGCGCAGCAGGGTGTTCATGGTCTGCCGGGTGACGAAGGCGCCGCGGGCCAGCTCCGCGTTCGAGGCGCCCGGAGTGCGACTGAGCACCTCCAGGCAGACGTATTGCGGGGTCGTCAGGCCCAGTGGCCGCAGGGTCTCGTCCATCCGGGAGCGCAGTATCGACTGCACTTCTTTGAGCCGGTAGCCCACCAGCGTCCCCAAATCCTCGGGTCCGGAATCGGCGGTTCCGGATTCGGCTGCCGCGCGCGCGTCCACCTCTTGAATCATGTAAGTATTCTGACATATAGTGGACTACGTCAGCATCCTGACATCGCGCTCCGGCTTCGGACCGAACCCCGGACGGACCAGGACAATCGGTCCAGGATCGTCGATCCAGGACAGTCGAACAGTAAGGAACACCCCATGTCAGTCACCGGACCCGATTTCATCGCCCTCCAGGTACGCGACCTGCAGCGCTCGGCGAAGTTCTACGAGACCCACCTCGGCCTGCACCGGGCGCCGAGCGCACCTCCCGGCGCAATCGTCTTCACCACCACCCCGATCGCCTTCGCCGTGCGCGAACCGCTACCCGGCGTCAATCTCGACCAGGTCCAGCAGCCCGGTCTGGGAGTCGCGCTGTGGCTGTGCTGCGACGATGTGCAGGGGCTCTACGACTCGCTGACCGCCGCGGGCGCCCCGATCCTCTCGGAGCCCAAGCCCAGCCCCTTCGGCCGGACCTTCACCTTCGCGGACCCGGACGGCTACGCCGTCACGGTGCACGACCAGGCCTGATCGCCATGCGCACACCGGCTTCGGAAACACAGTCCGGACAAGCGCGACCCGAACAAGCACGGCCCACCCAGTCACAATCCGCGAACGCGCTCAAGCTCGACCTGCCGCGCACCCTCAACCTTGCACCTCGACCACGACCCCCGCACCGGGATCGGCGGCCAGGATCCCGGTATGGCGGGCCCACCCGGGATCGGGCCGTTCCCCGCCGGGCCCGCCTACCCTGCCCCTTCGGGCCTCGCGGGCCCGGCCGACTGCTTCCGCGATTCATTCTTCGCCTCGCCGAGGCCCGCCAGCCAGCGGTGGAACCAGATGCCGGCGAAACCGAAGGCCAGACTGAGGACCCCGATACCCACCCACAGCAGCCAGCCGTGCCGGTTCAACCCCGCATTGGGGTCGGACACCGTCGACTGGGCCGTATCCGCCGGATCGAAGTAGACGGTGCGCTGAGTCCCCTCGGCCTGCTGCTCACCACAGCGCCCGGACTCTTCGGCCTCACCGGTGGCCCTGGCCTCGGGCCTGGCCGGGTCCGGAGTGAAGACGTACCGGATCGTGCAGGTGTAGGTCGTGCTGCACGTCTTCTGCTCCGAACCGCATTCCCGGTGCGTCGATTCGCTCGACCCGGCCAACACACTCGCCGTCACCGTGGACGTCATCGTCGACGCCTCGTGCCGGTTGATCTGCCGGTCCCACACGCCCAGCACGATCATGAAGGCCGCGAGCGCGAAGGCACAGGCCGGGGTGATCCACCACCCCGACTCCATCCGGCGTTTTCCCATGCTCTACTTCCACTTCCAGCTGTTGAGCACGGAGACCAGCATGTCGTTGCGATCGCCCTGCTTGACCTTCGGGTCGTTGCCGAAGCTCAGAACGTAGACATTCGTGCCGTGCAGCAGGTAGAACTGGTCGGCGAGGAAGGACCGGCCGTTGCTCTGGCTCTCCATCGAGAAGTGCAGGGCCTGTTCACCGTCGACGGTGAACTTGTCGTATTCCTTCGGGTTCTTGGCGCCGGTGTCCTTGATCTGGGATATCGCGTCCTTCTCCACATCATCGATCGTCGTATCAGCACTCGTCGTGGTGGTCATCGCGATATTCATATTGGGGATACCGTCCTTGGTGCCCTTGAGCGCATACACCTTCATTCCGTCGGGAATCGAGGCGCCGGGGACGGTCTTGGCATCCGTCCAGTCGGCGGGCAGGCGGAACGTGTACTCCTTGTCCGTCACCTCCTGACCGTCGGCAACCGGGCCGCCGCCCTGCTGCCCCGCGGCGGCGGAGTCCTCGCCCGCCGCAGCGCCCCCATCGGCACCCGGGGCCGAGGCCTCGGCCGGTTGGGCAGCCGCCTGCGAGGGTTGGGAGTCCTGTTCGGCCTCCCCCGCGCCCCCTCCCCCACACCCGGCCAGGGCGATGGTGGCGGCAACGGCGACAACGCCTGATGTAATCCTTAACCTATTCATGTTTCTAAACGTATCACGCAGGTCACATTGCGCCTCTGCGACCCATAGACCCAGGTCACCCGGGGTGGTCCGCCCGGTGTCCCGGACGAATCACCCCGCCGAGAAGTCCAGAGCACGCCGGCCCTGCCCGTCGATCGCGAACTCGTACTTCAGGTGCAATGACTTCATCTGCTCGGCCGGTACGGCATAGGCGGTGATGAAGGACAGGTCCTTGCCCGCGGGAACAGAGGAGTGGAATCCCTTGTCGGTCCCATCGATGGTCGGAGACACACTCCTGTCGAAGACCTCCGGACATTCGGCTCCCCCACCGTAGGTGCACGTGATGAGCGGGTACGGTGGAGCGAAGTCCGCATCCGAGGAATTGCGCAGGTGCACGCGCAGGAAGACCGGGTTCTGCCCCTGGATCCTGTCGGGAGCGGCGTGCTCGGACGCCTTGCCGGACGCCTCGGGCTCCAATTCCATGGTCACCCCCGGCACCAGTTCCTGTCCGGAGGCCTTCTGACCCCCTGCGTCCCCTCCGGAGCCGGGCTGTGCCGGCTCAGCCGGGGAATCACCCTGCATCCCCGAGTCACCGTGCATCCCCCCCGGTGTCATCCTGCGAAGTCGCCCCGATGCCGACGATCAACGCGATCACGATGGCCACGCTCACGATGAACCCGACGATCGTCGTGAAGATCCCCAGGACCAGACCCGTGACGGTCTGCCCCTTGTTGTCGGCACGGTTCAGGTTGAGGTTGCGCAGGCCGAGGATCCCCAGGATGATCGCCACCACGCCGGCCGGCCAGACGATGAAGCCGACAATGCCCAGGATCATGGCCCAGAGGCCCACACCGTTCTTGGACCCGGCACCCGCAGCGTTCCCCGGCGGGTTCACAGGCGCATTCCCCGGGGCGGGAGGGTAGCCCGGAACCGGCGGATTCCCTCCACCGGGACCGCCGGTATACCAACCCTGTTGCCGGGGATCGTTCGGATGGGACATCTCATCACCCTCTGCGCGCCTGCGAAATCGGATCGTTACGCCGGGCCAGGGTACCAGCCGATCTTCGTCATTCGCCTAGCACCCACCGCGCCCACGTTGTTAGGGTGGGCTTATCCGCAATCTCCAAACCCCGACGACCGCCCGGGAACTGGGCGGGGAAGCGAGACCACCATGGCATTCGTCAACATCACCGCACTGACCTTCCCTCCCGGCGCCGCGGCCGAGATCGAGAAGCGCTTCGCCGCGCGCAAGAAGGCGGTGGACCAGGCACCGGGATTCGCGGGCTTCGAATTACTGCGCCCGGTCAGCGGCCAGGACAAGTATTTCGTCGTCACCCGCTGGGACACCCGGGAGGCCTACGAGGCCTGGAGTGCCGCCCGCGATCAGCACGCCCACGATGCCGATCAGCGACGCGGCATGAGCGTCGACGCCTGGGGCTTCGAAGTGGTCTGAGTCGATTCTCTCAGCAGGACACGATAACCGGGCGGGCTCCAAGCACCCGATCAGCCGCATACCCCAACGGCAGGTAAACCGTCCCGGCGATGAGCGCATAGAGCACGCCGAGAACGGCGAGCTGGATCGGAAGGGGCCAACCGGCTGTATTCGTGAACTGCGGCAGCGCCGGCGGGCGTGCATAGGATACGGATGCCGGGGTTGGATGTCACTGAACAGCATGACCAGCCAGGCCATCACCAATGATGGCCAGTCGTTTCCGCCCGCTCAGAACCCCTGGCCGCCCAGCCAGGCCAGCAGCTCCCGCTCCCGCTGAGCCGCGGCCTCGGCGCTCCAGGGTCCCTGCCGCAGGGTGTCGACCACCCGGCCGTCGACCAGGTAGACCAGCCGTTCGGCCCGGGCCGCGCAGACCGGATCGTGGGTCACCATGACGATGGTCGTGCCCGCCCGGTTCGCCTCGGTCAGCGCATCGAGCGCGTCCTGGGTGGCGCTGCTGTTCAGCGCTCCGGTGGGCTCATCGGCGAACAATACGGCCGGGTCGGTGGCCAGGGCCCGGCACAGCGAGGCCCGCTGCAGCTGCCCGCCCGAAGCCTGGGTGACCTCGTGGTCGGCGACCTCGGCGATGCCGAAGCGCTCCAGCAGCCGGTCGACCGTCTGCTGCGCCGCGGCGGCCTGCTCGGCGCTGTTGCCGGCCTTGAGCGCAGGGAGCAGCACATTGTCCCGGATATTGAGATTGCGGAGGAAGTGCGACTGCTGGAACACGAAGCCCATCCGGGTCAGCCTGACCCGGCTCATCTCGGCCTCGCCCAGCTCGGTCAGCTCGCGCCCGTCCAGGCGCACGCTGCCGCCGGTCGGATGGTCCATCCCGCTCATGGCGTAGAGCAGGGTCGACTTGCCCGAGCCCGAGGCCCCCATGATCGCCAGGTACTCGCCGGCTGCCACGTCCAGGTCGATCCCGCGCAGCACCTCGACCGGCGGATCCGTGGTGAAGAAGGTCTTGGACAGATCGCGCACCTGCAGACGCGGTTGGCTCCCGCCTGTCATATCGCTTCCTTTCGTCATCGCAGCCACCCGCTGCGGTCGGCCCCGCGCAGACTGTGCGCCACGAGTGCGGCCCCGCCCATTCCTGCGCCGATGAGCAGGACGGGGAACAGCGCGTAGACAATCCACGGCTGCGGGATGAAGGTCAGCTGGGTCAGACCCAGTCCGGCCAGGGAGATGAGCGCTCCCACCAGGCGCTCACCCAGGGTCGCCGCCACCAGCGTGCCTAGGACGGTGCCGGCCGCCACCGTGATGAGCATTTTGAGGTGGAGCTGGCCGATGATCTCATTTGTTGAGAAGCCGAGCACGGACAGCACCCCCATCTTCTGCCGGTCCCGCCCGATGCACAGGCGCAGGAACAGGGTGGAGATAAGTGCCGCGGAGCCGATCCCGAAGACCAGGGTGATGATGACGGCGGTGCGCAGCGTATCCGTGACATAGGACAGCGTCTGCCGCACGTATTCGCGCATCGGGATGACGGTGGCCGCCGGATTCGCCGCATCCAGGTCCGCGGAGACCCCGGCCGGATCAGCACCAGGGGCGACATCGGCGAAGAGGGTCCATCTTTCGGCTTCGGCAGGGGGTTCGCCCTGCAGTTTCGCGGTGAAGCCGCCACTGGTCACGTCCTGGTAGACGCCGCTGACCTGGGCCCGTGTGGTGCCACCGGCCTGTCGCAGCTCGATCGAGTCCCCCGGTCCCACGCCGTATTTCTCGGCGTTGAAGGCCGACAGCGCGATCTGCCCGTCCCGCGGCCCGGAGCCGGACAGGTACACCAGCCCGGCGTCCGAATAGTCGCCGATGCCCACACGCAGCGCCTCCCACCCCTCCTCCCCGGGGGTCTCGGCGAGCACCGTGGCGAAGGCCTTGACATCGGTCACCCGTGAGTCCCGATCCAGCTGCCCCCGCAGCTTGGCCATCGCCTCGGCCCCGGTGCCGGCGGCGGGGTCGACGAACTGGATGTCGGCGCGCAGATCGCTCTGGGGCGCGCCCATATAGGTGACGAAGCGGGGGCTTTCGAAGGTGCTCAGCAGGTTCATCGGCAGGGTGATGAGCAGGGCCGCAAGGAAGAACACTGCGGGCACCAGCCCCCACCGGCGGCGTTCGGCGCGCAGATCGAGCAGGGCCAGCCGCAGGTTCAGCCGGCCCCCGCGGCTGGGGGCCAGATGGGACTTCCGGCTCGCCGCGGATTTCCGGGCGGGGACGGACGGAGCCGAGGTCCGGGCCCGCTTGGTCGACTTCGCCCGCCTGACGGGCCGCGCATGCCTGGCCGGGGTGGTGCGCCCCTGCACGAGCGCCTCGACCACGCCCACCCGGCGCACCGCGCGCATCGCGCGGGCCGAGATCCCCAGGACCAGGGCCAGCAGCGCCGCGAGCGCCAGGATCGGGGCCAGCACCGTGAGCCAGGTGACCGGCGCCTCGGCGAAATTCGCCCGGATGCCCGAGGTCAGGGCGCCCAGCGAGGCGACCGCCAGCCCACCGCCGATGAGGCAGGCGAGCAGCGCCATCGCGCCGTAGCGCGCCAGGTAGAGCAGCGTGATGGTGCGCTGTGGGATGCCGATCGCCTTGAGCGCGCCGATCTCGTGGATCTCGTCCTCGATCGTCCCGCGCATCACGAAGCGCACATTGAGCAGGGCGATGATGATGAGCAGGAGGCCTGCGAAGACGAAAGCCACGGCGACCAGTCCGTCGCTGAGCATATTGACCAGCCGGATCATCACCTCGGTGACGGCCTGGCCGTTCTTCGGCAGGGCGGAGTCGGATTCGTAGGCCCGCTGCAGCCCGTCGATCTGCGCGGTGTCGTGCAGCCGGTAGGCGATGATGACCTCGGGGGCTGAGGTGCTCTGCTGCAAGCGGGCGAAGTCCTGCGGCGCGACGACGAAGCGCGTCGCCGAGGACAGGGAGGACGCCATTTGGGCGTCGCGCACGAAGCCCGCCACCCGCAGGCGGACGCCCGTGTCCGCGGCGCCCACGGTGAGCACGTCCCCGGTCCGCAGATCGAAGAGCCGTTCGTAGCCGACGGGTGCGTACACCTCGCCGGCGGCCGGCTGCGCAGGGGCGTCGGCGCGGTCGAGCAGCAGGTCGAAGCCCGCGGACTGCTTGACGAACAGATTGTCGATGAGGCTCTCGGAGAGGTCACCGCGCGACTCGGTGCCCGGGCGCGTCCAGGTGATCTGCTGTCCGTCGAAGCCGGCCATCTGCTCGATCTGCCAGTCGGCGATCTCCGGGTGGGCTGCGGCGAAGTCGTCCAGGGCGCGGCGGTCGTATTCGCCCTGGTGCATCTGCAGGAAGTGCGGGGGACGGGCCGCCGCGCTCAGTCGGCCCACCGAACCGCCGAGGCGCTCCATCACCAGCGCTCCGCTGGCCATGAGGAAGGCGCTGACCACGAGCACGATCAGCAGCACGATGGTCACGCCCCGGTTGCGGCGCAGGTCGTTGCCCAGATAACGCAGCAGGAGCGATTTCATGGGGTTCCCCCTTTGGCCCAGCCGGCGACCATGGCGCGCAACGCAGTGTCGAACTGCCGATGCGGATCGTAGGTCCAGCCGGCTGCGAAGACCGAGGCAAGATGCGGGTAACGGGCGAGCAGCACCTGGAGATCACCGTGTTCGTCCGTGTCCCCGCCCGCCGGTTCCCCGGCCTCGGCCAGGACATGGCCCACGGTGTAGTTGACCAGGGCGTTGAGCAGATCGGCAGTCTGCGCGCGCACCGGCAGGCCGGCTGCGATGAGCCGGGTGAGCAGCTGCTCCATCAGGTCGAAGGTTGCGTTTCCCGAGGCGGGCCGCGTGCCGATCACGGGCAGCGCCCTCGGGTGGGCGAGCAGGCTGGTGCGCAACGCGTGCATGGTCGCGACGAGCTGATCCCGCCAGTCGGTGCCGGACTCGGGTTCGGGGATCCGGACGCCTGCCCAGATCGTGCCCATCACCCCATCGAGCACCGCGGCCTTATTGGCGAAGAAGCGGTAGACCATCATCGCGTCCACGCCCAGTTCCGCGCCCAGCCGGCGCATGCTCAACCGCTCCAGGCCGTCGCGGTCGATCAGGCGCAGCGCGGCCTCGGCCACCCGCTCGCGGCTCAGCAGGGTGTCCCGCGCACCCTTGCGTTGACTCATGGCCGACCCTCCAACATGTGCGTGAGTCTACAGTGTAGACCTGTAGGTGCGACGCGGGGTTCAACCACTTCGGTCCGGTGTCGCCATGCCGCTTATGCCGTGTTTATGCCACGCTCAGGCCTCGGAGTGCTGCGACCCCTCAGGGTACTGCGACTCGCGCCGTGCCCTGCGCCGGTCGATCAGCTTGAACACGCAGTACAGGATCGACCAGAGTCCGATGCCCCAGATCGCGAAGGTCACCACCGCACCCCACCAGCCGGCGGCCGTGCCCAGGTCGTACCAGCCGGTGGACAGCAGCGCCGGCAGGACCGTGACCAGCATGATCCCCAGGTGGAGAAGGGACTGGCGCAACAGGCTCCACCGTTCGATCTGATAAATGAATGCCGATCCCCCGACGGCCCCGGCGATGACACCCACGCACAGCACGGAGCGGCCATCGGCGACCTCGCCCTGAGACAGCAGGTACAGCCCGATCGCGGTCATGATCCCCAGGGGAATGACGGTCGCAGCCAAGATCCGCCAGATCATTTCACAGCCTTCATTCTTGCAGGATACAGAGTGAACCACAGGAGCCTCGTACACGACCGTGCCGTACCGTTGGAACATGGCAGAGACCCCCGGCACAGACTCCCGTGCGGATTCCCCGGACCCGCACTCGCCACCCATGCCCGCAGCGGTAGACCGCTGGGAGGGGGCGGGCGGCACCTGGCGGATCGAGGGCCTCGGCCCCGGGGTGGCGCGCGTGGCACTGTGCCGGTGCGACGGCGGCGAGGTCGCCGAATGGCTCACGCTGCGCCAGCCCGGCGAGCTCCTCTGGGCCAGGGCGGCAGCACAGGAGGCGGCGCGCACTTCCGTGGCGCAGGATGTGCCGGATGCTGATAGGAACATATCCGGCCGTTCCACGTGAAACGACGAAGTCGTCGGATCCACGCACCCCTGCCCCACCCGCCGGCTCTAGGCTGGAAGGCCAATCCGACGGGAGGACGTTATGAACCATCCACACCGGGCACTCATCAGTGCAGGATTGGCCGCCTGCCTCGTACTGGCCGGTTGCACGGGGCAACACGGCCCCGCAGGCCATCGGGCGCCTCCCTCCGGAACCCGGGCAACGGCGGCCGGATCGGCCACCGCCGAACCGGGGGCGACCTCGGCCACGGGCACCAAACCGGCCACGGGCCGGCCGATCGCGGAACGCCCCGAGACCATCGCCTCGGGCCTGCAAGCGCCCTGGTCGGTGGCCTTCGCGCAGAACACACCACTGGTCAGCGAGCGCGATTCGGGCCGCATCCTCGAATTGGGCGCAGACGGCGGGACGCGGACCGTCGGCACGATCGACGGGGTCGAGGCCTCCGGCGAGGCCGGGCTGCTGGGCATCACAGTGCAGGGCTCGCGGCTCTACGCCTATTACACCGCGGCCGACGGCAACCGGATCGTCGGCTACACGCTCACGGGTGAGCCTGGCGGCTTCAGGCTCGGCCGGCCCAGCACCCTGGTCGACGGGATCCCAGCGGCGGGCAATCACAATGGCGGCCGGCTGGCCTTCGGGCCCGACGGAATGCTCTACGCGACCACCGGGGACGCCGGCGATCGGCCCAACGCTCAGAACAGGGAATCGCTCGCGGGCAAGATCCTGCGGATGACGCCGGACGGTGGCGTGCCCAAGGACAATCCCTTCGCCGACTCGCTCGTCTACACCCTCGGCCATCGCAACCCGCAGGGCATCGCCTGGGACGCCAAGGGTGCGATGTATGCCTCGGAGTTCGGCCAGGACGACTGGGATGAGCTCAATGCGATCGAGGCCGGCGCCAACTACGGCTGGCCCACCGTCGAGGGCGCGGCCAAACGGAAGGGGTTCACCGATCCGATCGCGCAGTGGAAACCGTCCGAGGCCAGTCCCAGCGGGATGGCGATCTCCGGCGGCACCGCCTATATCGCGAACCTGCGCGGCGAGCGCCTGCGCACGGTCGAGTTGGCAGACCCGAAGCAGCAACACGAATACTTCGTGGGCGAGCACGGGCGCCTGCGCGATGTGGTGAGCGCTCCCGCTGGCGGGCTGTGGGCGGTGACGAACAATACGGACGGCCGCGGCAGCCCGGGTCGAGGCGACGACCGGATCCTGGAGGTTCAACCCGGAGGACAGTAGCCGCAGCGTGACCGTGCGCCCACCCGGTCAGGCGAGCGCCGGAGCCGACTTGGGTTTGGCCGCCGGGGCCGAGGCCTGCGCCTGATCGAGCATCCCGTCGGGCCGGGACCCGTACCGGTTGAGGATGTAGTAGATGATGGCGCCAATGGGCAGTCCGACGAACATGGCGATATCGATCCCGCCCAACCGTTCGGCCACGGAGCCCGTGTACCAGTCGCCGATGCTGAAGAACGGCACCATGATCACGATGGTGGCCACATATGTCACCAGGCCCCGCCAGTTCCATTTACCGTAGACGCCGTCCGGCTTGAACATCTCCTTGATCTCATAACGACCACGCCGGATGACGTAGAAGTCCAGCAGGTTGATCGAGGTCCACGGGATGAAGCAGTACAGCATGATGACGATGAGGTTCTGGAAGGTCGCCAGGAAGTTCTCGGAGGCGTACGAGGCCCCCGCGAAGGTGGCGACGGCGATGATGGCACTGGACAGGACCCGCTTGGTCGTCGTGGCCTTCAACGGTCGGATCGAATCGGACACCGTCAGCAGTGTCAGACCGGCACAGTAGGTGTTGACCGTGGTCACTGCCAACAACCCGGGGATCGCGACGATGAGCACGATGGGGCCGAATCCTGCGAAGAGGTGCTGCGCGGCGGAGTGCACCGCGGTAACGGGGCTGGCGTCCAGGCCCACCGCACTCATCAGGAGTGCGCCCAACCACATCATCCAAACCGCACCGAAAAGCGAACCAGCGTAGGTCCACCAGAACGTCGCTCGCAGGCCCACCCGCTTGGGCAGGTAGCGCGAGTAGTCCGCGACATAGGGAGCCCAGCCCATCTGGCTGGCCGCTGCGATGCTGAACTGGGAGAGGAAGGCCAGCCAGACGAACCCGTTGTTCGGATTCATAGCGCCGGCCGACAGGTGAATGGTGAAGAGCGCTCCGATGGTCAGGGTGCCGAACACGATGAGGAAGAGCACCGTGAGCACGCGCTGGACCACATGGATGAGGTTGTAGCCGACCACAGCCACGATCAGGACGAGGACCAGGAGCAGGATGTAGAGCAAGCTGGGCGGCAGGGCCCCTCCGCCGAAATCACCGATCACGACATTGGTCGCCTCGGCGGCGAGCTGGGTGTTGAGGATGTTGTAGCCGATGTACATGATCAACACGCCGGGAACGACCACGAGTGCTCCGCGGTACCCGAACTGGGCGCGTGACTGCACCATCTGGGGCATTCCCAGCTGCGGTCCCTGTGCCGAGTGGGATGCCATGAAGAACGTGCCGACCGAAACCCCGGTCAGGGCCGCGACCATGGACCAGAAGAGGTTGGCGCCGGCCAGCAGACCGAAAACCCCCGTGGCCAGAATGGTCAGGTTCGCGTTGACCGCGAACCACAGTGGACCCAGGTGCCAGGCTTTGCCGTACCGCTCGGACTCTGGAATGTAGTCAATGGAATGGTGTTCGATCGTGGATGGGGAGCCGGTGTCACCGGGCATGTGTCAAGACCTTCTGGAATTGATGACGAGTACGTGGCCACAGAAGTGCCGCCACGGATGTGAAAAGTGAAAGTGCGCGATGGCGCTGGGAGGCGTGTGGAAGCACGTGGACCCGCGCGATGCGACTGTCAGTCGGAGGACAGTGGGTGGACAACCTGACGCAGTCGACCTGAGATACTTATAATCAGCACACTTACTATCGTGGAAAACTTACCTCGAGTATACCGCGCTCGGCGTCGCTCCGCGGCGGTCGCTGGTGTGATCTACCCTCAGCCCGGGCTCGACAATCCTTCTCTGGACTGTTTATCTCAGATTTGGCTGTTCGAACAGTCAAATCTGAAACAGCTGGTCCAAGGATCGCGCGGGCGCGAGAATCCGACCGACGACAGGATATTGGAGATCACCCGATGAACCACTCCCCCGCCCACCCACCAGCAGGTCCGCAAACCGCCGTCGCACCCCGGCCGGAGTGCGACGCGGCCCAGCCCGTGTTCGACGCTCATCTGCACATCATCGATCCGGCCCACCCGCTCATCGTCAACAACGGCTACCTGCCCGAACCCTTCACGGTCGCCGACTACCGGACGCGCATCGCGGACCTGCCGATCGCCGGCGGCGCGGTCGTATCGGGTTCGTTCCAGGGCTTCGACCAGGACTACTTAGTGGCTGCGCTGGCCGACCTGGGCCCCGGGTTCGTGGGCGTCACCCAGCTGCCCGCCGACACTACTGACCGGAGGATCCGCGAACTGCACGCGGCCGGGGTGCGTGCGGTGCGCTTCAACGTGGCCCGAGGTGGCACGGCCGTGCTGGCCGACCTCGAGCCCTTCGCCCGCCGGGTATACGACCTGGTGGGGTGGCATGCGGAGATCTACATCGACGCCGCGGGGCTGGATGCCGGGTTATGCGATCGTATTGCGAGCCTTCCGGCGGTCAGCATCGACCATCTGGGGATGAGCGCAGCAGGACTGGGGAACCTGTTGCGCCTGGTCGAACGCGGGGTGAGGGTCAAGGCCACCGGGTTCGGCCGGATCGACATCGATCCGGCCAAGGCGATCCGCGCGATCATGGACATCGACCCCAGTGCGCTGATGATCGGCACCGATCTTCCGTCGACTCGGGCCCGGCGCCCCTTCCAGGAAGCCGACTTCGACATCGTCCGCGCGGCTCTGCAGCCCGATGAGGTCCCCAAGGTGTTCTGGGACAACGCCGCGCAGTTCTACCCGGGAGCCGACGGGCGGTAGGGCTACCACGGTCAGCCTTCTACTGTGTGCCCGTAGCCCATGAAGACGGCCGCATAAAAGGCAATGATGGCCAGGACGATGGTTCCGATGACGACCACTATGCCGAGGATGACCAGGCTCAGGCGACCATTCCCCGATTCGCCTGAAGCTCCCATGGCGATGAAGAGGATGAGCAGCAGGCCCGTGACCACGATCCATGCGGCTGGAACCGCCGCGAAGTGCTCATCGGGCGATATGCCGACGAGCACGAATCCGCCGATGAAGGCGGCCATCATATCGGCGAGCGCCGCCCACACCAGCCACTCCTTGCTCTTCGGTTTGGTCGGGCCGGTCGTGGGCTGCGCCATTCCCTCCTGCGCGGGACTTTGCGGTGCCACACCGGCCTGTGCAGCCTTCGGCACAGCTTCCGATTCGGGCTTCAACTCATCGTCGCTCATGTGATGCCTCCCTCATACGGCTCTCATTTGCACACACGTTTCTCCCGCCTGCGAGGATTGTCAAACGTCCCTACAATGGGCGTTCCAAGGTACCGAGGGAGGCTGGTGTGTCCGTGGAGTTCTTCGAGTCGTCGAACTTTCGACCCGGTGAGGAGCTGCGGTCGTGGAAGCCGGACGACACAGAACCTTCCATCGTCCGGGAACACAACTTCCATACCGCGTGCGAGGTCGCTTCAGCCGGTGACGCGCTCCGCAGGCTGCGCTCGGGCGCCGAATTGGACGCCGAGGACGTCCGGCACCTGGCCGAACTCAATTCCTGGGCCGTGCAAATCTGGTACGTCCCACCCGTCTTCTTCTATCAGGGTCGGATCATGCTCGCCCCGGACGTCGAGGACTTGGTCGACGCGCTGGGCCGGCAATAACGCGAAGTAAGCAGCACACCGGAGATCTCTGGGTCATCTATTTCAGATTGGGCCGGACGAATGGCCCAATCTGAAACAAATGGCCCACAGATTTCGGGGACACGAGAAACGGCGCATCATGCGTCGAATTCGACCCCTACGGCCGAGGCTCCCCGCAGGACCGCGATGCACTCCGCCTCCGTGCGGAGCGCTTGGCGGGCCTCCGGAGAAAGAGGCGCGAACTCCGAGACCTTCAGCTGCAACCGTCTACCGGCCTTGCGCGGACGCCATATGCCCACGATCCGCCCATCGACCAGAACAGCACCCGGATCCCCCACCGGTTTCCACATCTGCCGATGGAACCCCTTGTCGAGGATCGTGCTCCGATCCCGCGCCTGAGTGTAGGGATCGTGCGGCGGCAGCAGGCGCACCCCACCGGTCCCCGGTTCCGGAAGGGACGCCGCGGCGAGTGCCTCCACATCGGCCTCGAGCATCCAAGTCCGGCGTCCGAAGTCCACCTGGGTCAGTTCATCGGACAGGCCGTCCCACCACGGACCCACGTCGCCCGTGCGCACCCCCAGCCAGGATGCGAAATCCGCCCGCGTCGATGGCCCGTAACAGTGCAGGTAGCGCCGGGCGAGTTCGGTGCGCGCAGCCGCGAAGTCATCGGCGCCGACAGCATCGCGCTGGGCCCGGCACCCGTCGGCGCCCAGCCAGTCCTCGACCAGGATGAACGGCTGCGTCTTGTCTTGGCGGGGAGCGAAACACACGATTCCACGACACGTGAGGATCCGAACGCAGAAATGCACGAGGGCCTCGCCGACGGGCTGTCCGGCGGCGTGCGGGCCCTCCTGCCACCAGACCCTCTGCTGGTCGGCGGTGAGGTGTTCGGCCAGGCGCTCGGCCAGTTCCCGGCCCAGATCCCCGATCGCCAGCCGACGCCCGCGCAGCACGGCGGGGACCTCGGCGGCGGCCAGGTCGGCGAGAGCGTCCAGGCTCATGCCCAGCCGGTCCACGCTGGGAACCGCGCCCGGAAGGAAATGCCGCAGGGCGGCCTCGTCTGCCGGCAGCACGCCGGCGGTGAACACCGCGAGGTCGGCTGTGGGGAAGAAGTACGGAGCGCCGCGCATGCACCAGCTGCCCAGCAGTGACTTCTCCGTGCCGAGGGCTGCGTCGAAGCGCTCCCGGGTGACGCCGCGGACCCGGGCGTGCAGGGACAGCAGGGCCGACCCGGGCGGGCTGTCCTGGACGCCGCACGCCCCCGCAGCACAACCCAAGGCCGTCATGGGGCCCGCCGGCTCGCCCAGGCGCTCGTCCAGATGGTGCGCGCGCAGGCGATGGGCGATTACCTGTTCGACGGATACGCGGACTGCCATGACACCACGGTAGCGCGATGGCAGCAGGCGGCCGATAACGGTGCAGCAGTACTGCGATCATCACGTCGGAGATCTTTGGGCCATGTGTTTCAGATTGGGCCGGACGAATGGCCCAATCTGAAACACATGGCCCAGAGATTCCAGGGGCGCGACCTCAGGGAAATGCGACGGCCATGCGCGGGGCCGGGCTGCGGCGGGCGCGCAGCACCACGCAGGCGGTGATGACCGCGGCCGGCAGCAGCACCAGGTGCGGCAGGGAGATCACCCAGTTGCCAGTGACCAGCCCGTAGGTCAACCAGCAGGTGCTGGCCGCGGCGGTGAACCACTGCATTGCCACCGACACCCCGCTGGAGCGCTCGGGGGCGGCCAGCACGCGGAACAGCTGCGGCAGGGAGGCGATGGCCGCGATCCCCACGGCCAGCACGGTGAAGATCACGGGGCTGATCATGACGATCACCGAGGACACCGCGACGGCCACCACCAGGCCCGTCCACATGGTCCAGGCCGCCCGGCGGGAGACATGGCGCCGATCCCGGGAGACGAAGAATGCGACGGCCAGCAGTCCCAGACCGGCCGGCGCCTGGCCGATGAACAGGGTCGGGTCGTGCAGGCGCACCGCATAGGCCGACCACAGGGCGCGCGCCAGGAAGCCGATCAGCACGGTGCCGATCGCAACGCCCTCGGCGCCCACGCGCGCGGCGCGCCACACCTGGGGCCAGGCCAGAAAGACATTGAAGATGATTCCAAGGGTGCCCAGCACCATTGCCAGAAGCCACATATGGCAAATATAAGCGAGATATGAAATTTCCGGTAGGCCGTGTCCGGCGCTCAGGACCGGAGCTCGCCCCTGAATCTCGCGACCAGGGCTCAGCCGTGCTCCACAGAACCGCAGATTCAGGGTAGCCTGTGCTGCATGGTGAATGTCGATCGCGTAATCACGAAGCTGTGGCGGATCAAAGACCACCCCGTCGTGGTGGAGTCCATCGAGTACCTCAACGACTACTACCTGCGCATCCGATTCCACGCGCCGGACCTCGTGGCGGACCTCGACGTGTTCCCCACCGCCTGGTTCCGCCTCTGGGCCCCACGACAGGAGGACACCAGCCAGGACACGATGCGCGCCTATACCTTCTCCGCGGTGGACCGGGCCGCCGGCACCTTCGACGCCGACTTCGTGCTGCACGCCACCGGTGCGGCCACCGACTGGGCCAAGCACGCCCAACCGGGCCAGGAGTCCCTTGTGGCACTCACCCCGGCACAGCCCAAGGTCCCGGCGGGGACCTCGGCGTATGTGCTGGTGGGAGACCTGACTGCGCTGCCGGCGATCAACACGTGGATCGCGGATACCCCGGCCGACCAGGCGATCACGGTGGCGATCGAGGACGATCACGCCGATCGCACCGGCCTGCCCATCGCCACTCACCCGCGCCTCGACCTGCACTGGATCGAACCGGCCGCGAACGAGCCCAAGGGCACAGAACTGGCAGCGTGGCTGCGCACCCTGCCGACCCCGCAGCCGGACACCTATGTGTGGGGCGCCGGGGAACGCGCCCTGGTCCGCGCGGTCAAGCAGCACGCCAAGGAGACCTGGGGCATGCCGCGCGGCACCTACTTCACGCAGTACTACTGGATCGAGGGCAAGGCCGGGCACTGATCCGCGCCGGCCCAGCCCCCGCTCAGGCGACCGGGAGCGAGGTCCGGACCGCCGTCGAGGCGAGCGCCCGAGCCTGACGGTGGTACCACTTGCGCTCGGTGGCACGAGATGCGCGCGCATCTGCTGCCACTGTGCGCAAGTGGTACCACCCGCGCACTCGCCCCTGCCACCGCCCGGCGCTGTCACCCATCCGTTACCCGCACCCGGTAGCCTGGCCTGCATGAAGACCGTAGCCAGCATGACCGCATTCGCCCCCGACCGCCCGCTCGAGAAGTCCACCGTGGACCGCCGCGACCTGCGCGCCCACGATGTCATGATCGCCATCGAGTACTCCGGCATCTGCCACTCCGACATCCACACCGTGCGCGACGAATGGGGCGGCTGCCGCTATCCCATGACGCCGGGCCACGAGATCGTCGGCCGGATCAGCGAAATCGGCCCGGCCGTCACCGATTTCGCGGTGGGCGACAGGGTGGGCGTCGGCTGCCTGGTCGACTCGTGCGGGGAGTGCGAGTTCTGCCTGGCCGGGCAGGAGGAGAACTGCTCGGGCGGCAAGGCCGGCACCTACAACTCGGTGGACCTGGTCGACGGCTCGATCACCCAGGGCGGCTACTCCACCCACATCCCGGTCAAGGACGACTTCCTCATCCGCATCCCGGAATCGCTGGACCCCGCAGCCGCGACTCCCCTGCTGTGCGCCGGGATCACCACGTACAAGCCGCTGGCGCGCTGGGGCGCGGGACCGGGCAAGCGGGTCGCGGTGGTGGGCCTGGGAGGGCTGGGCCATGTGGCGCTCAAGCTGGCCGTCGCCATGGGCGCCGAGGTCTGGGTCGTCTCCCACTCCCATGCCAAGGACGACGATGCGCTGCGGTTCGGGGCGGCGGGCCTGATCCACACCGGGGACGACCCCGCGGCCCTGCGGGCGCACCCATCGGAGTTCGACCTCATCATCAACACGATCTCCGCACAGTTCGAACCGGCCGACTATATGCGGATGCTGGGGCCCAATGGCGCGATGGTGCTGGTAGGGCTGCCCCCGGAGGACCTGCCGGTGCCGGCCGGATCCCTGACCGGCGGTTCGAAGGTCCTGGCGGGCTCGAACATCGGCGGGATCAAGGAGACCCAGGAGATGATCGACTTCTGCGCCGCCCACGGGGTCACCGCGGAGATCGAACTGATCAACGCCGACCAGATCAACGAGGCCTACGACAGGGTCGTCGCCTCCGATGTACGCTACCGCTTCGTGATCGACGCCGCGACGTTCTAAGACGGTCACGGACGGTGGCTCCAAAAATGCACGCGTGGCTTGAAAACTCACGATTTTTCGAGCCACAGATACATTTGTGGAGCCACTCCGGCATGGCGCAGGCACCCAAGGCGACCGGCGGTCTCCGGTAGGGCCATTCCTCCGTTCCTGACCGCATCGCATGCGCAAACCTGCAACACATACGGACATACGCGTATGTGTTGCAGGTTTGCGCATGCGATGTCGAGAAGTCGAGGACGACCCGGCCGGTCCGCCCGGATAGCTCAGTGCATCAGCGACTCATCGGCGCGCGGTCGCCGTCGAACCTACGCTGGCGCCCACCACCAGGGCGATCGCGGCCAGACCCAGTACGCCGATGCTCTGGCCCAGCAACAACCAACCGGCCAGGGCCGCGATCGCGGGTTCCACGCTCAGCAGCACCCCGAACGCGGCCTTGGGCAGCCTGCGCATGGCGGAGAACTCGAGCGAATAGGGCAGCACCGAACTCATCACCGCCACGGCCAGGGCCATGAGCAGCAATTTCGGATCGGCGCTCAGATGGGGCACGGTGGCGGGCACGAACGGCAGGCTGAGCGCCCCGCCGATGCTCACGCCCACCGCCAGACCCGCCTTGCCGGGCACCACGCGGGATGTCTTCTCCCCCACCAGCACGTACATCGCCCAGAAGCCGCCGGCCACCAGCACCAAGACGACGCCGATCGGGTCCAGCGCCTTGCCTGCGCCCGCGTGCACCCCGGAGACGGCCAGCAGGTCGCGCACGAAGAACAAGGCGATACCCGCCAGGGCCAGGCCGGTCCAGGCGAAGTCGGCGGCCCTGCGGGACAGGCAGGCCGCCAGGACCAGGGGACCCAGGAATTCGATCGCCACGGCCACACCCAGGTCCAAACGGGCCAGGGCCGCGTAGAAGAAGCCATTCATCCCCGCCAGCACCAGGCCGTAGAGGACGACCGCACGCCACTGTTGCCCGGTGAATCGCCAGAACTTGGGCCGGAAGACCAGCAACAGGATCAGCCCGGCCAGGCCCAGCCGCAGCCCTGTGGTCCCCCAGCTGCCCAGCACCGGGAACAGTTGCACGGCGAAGGCCGCGCCGAACTGCAGGGACAGACACGACCCAAGGACGAACAGCGCACCCTGTACGGGGCGGTGGCGGGGGCCGAGCGCGCCGGGGCCCGGAGCGGTGCCCAGCGCAGTACCGGACGCACCAGAGACACCACTGGCACCGACGATTCCAGTGTTTCCGGCGCCGGCGGGAACGATGGGCAAAGAGGCCGTAGAGGGCCCGGGGACTTCAAAAGAGGAGGTGGTCACGAATCAATATTCGCGCTCGTAAACGGATAAATCTAGTTAACGTTTATGATGCGAATAGGTGATCTTCACTAATGTTTCCAGGAGGCCCCGTGCTCAACCTCAAACACCTGCGGGTGCTCCACGAACTGGCCCGGCAGGGCACCTTGGCCAAGACCGCCCAGTCCCTGCACTTCACGCCGTCCGCGGTGTCCCAACAGCTCTCCGCCCTGCAGCGCGAGGCCGGGGTGCCGCTGCTGGAACATGTCGGCCGCCGAGTGCAGCTGACGCCGGCGGCCCAGCAGTTGGTGGAGCACACCCAGGCCGTGTTCGACCGTTTGGCCCTGGCCGAGTCCGAACTCGCCGCAGCGCAGGACCGCCCACGCGGCAAGATCCGCGTAGCGTCCTTCCACACCGTGCTCCTGGAGATCGCCCCGCTGGCCCTGTCGAAGCTGGCCAGGTCCGCACCGGAGCTCGACGTCCAGCTGATCCACCAGGAGGTCGAGGCCGGGCACGCCGGGCTCTTGGCCCACGACTTCGACCTGGTCCTGGGCGAGGAGTACCCCGGCCTGCCGGTACCCGCGCAGCCGGGCGTGCACCGCGAGGACTTCTACACCGACCCACTGCGTTTGGTCGTGCCGGCCCGCGGCATCCCGGGGCCCGCGCCCGCGGACGAAGCCGGCCAGGACCTCGGCGACGGAGAGGATGCCGTCCCGGATGCGCCGCGGACCCTGGCGGATCTGGCGCAGGCGGCCTGGGCCTTCGAGCCGCCGGGCACGCGGATCTACGAGTGGGCGGCAACGCAGTGCCGCACCGCAGGGTTCCATCCCCGGGTGCTGTTCGAAACCCCGGATCCGCTGCTGCACCTGCAGTTGGTGCGCCGCGGCCACGCGGTCGCCTTCGTCCCGGCATTGCTGGGCGATGTGCACCTGGCCGGGGTGGTGCCCCTGGACCTGCCGGGACATCCTGCGCGCACCCTGTTCACCGAGGTGCGCGCAGGCCGGCAGTCCCATCCGGCACTGTTGGCGGTGCGCCAGGCCTTCCAACAGGCGGCCGAGGCCCTGACCCGCTCCCCCGCCTCGCGCACCCTGGAGGCCTGAACCCGCGGTGGCTCCACAAATGCACGTGTGGCTCGAAAACTCACGACTTTTCGAGCCACTGATGCATTTGTGGAGCCACTCCGGCAAAGCGCGCGCACCCTGGAGGGATGACGGGTTAGAGCTCCAGTTTGCGCAGGACGCCGCGCTGGACCTTGCCCGATTCGGTCTTGGGCAGCTGGTCGACGAAGTGCACGCAGCGCGGATAGGCGTGGGCCGAGTAGTTCTCCTTGACCAGCAGCTTGAGCTCGGTGGCCAGGGCGTCCGAGCCGGCGACCCCCGGGGCCAAGACGACGAAGGCCTCGGCCAGTTCGCCGCGCACGCCCGAGGGGTCGGGACGGCCAACCACCGCCACATCGGCCACCGCGGGATGGTTGATGATGACGCTTTCGACGTCGAAGGGCCCGATCCGGTAGCCGGCCATCAGGATGATGTCGTCATTGCGGCTGATGTAGTAGAAGTAGCCGTCCTCGTCCGTCCGGCCCAGGTCGCCGGTCAAGTACCACTGGCCGTCCGCGGTGTAGCGCGTGGCGGTCTTGGCCGGGTCGTCGGCGTAACCCATGAACCACAGCATGGGGCTGTCGGCGGCGAATGAGATGACCCCGTCGCGGATCGTGCCCTCGATACCGGGCAGCGGCGTGCCCATGGACATCGGCTTGACCTGGGTTTCGGCGACCGGGTTCCAGTGCGTGCAGATGAGCATGCCGGTCTCGGTCTGGCCGTAGTGATCGCGCACCTCGGACCCGAGGACGCGCTGCGACCATTCGGTCACATCGGCCGTCAGCGGCTCACCGGCCGAGGACGCGACCCGCAGCCGGGCGGTGGTCGGCAGGCCCGACTTCGACAGCGCTCGGTACACCGTGGGCGCCGAGGCGAAGTTCGTCACCTGGAACTTCTCCATCACCGCGAAGGTCGATTCGGGGGTGAAGTGCATATGGTGCAGGATGTTCTTCAGCCCGCGGATCAGTGGGCCGACGATCCCGTAGTACAGGCCGTAGGCCCAGCCGGGATCGGCGTTGTTCCAGAACACGTCGTCGGCCCGCTGGTCCAGGCTGACCTCGTGATAGGCGTGGAAGGCGGCCATCGCGCGGATCGGCACCGGCACGCCCTTCGGGCTGCCGGTCGTGCCGGAGGTGTAGAGCTGCAGGAACGGGGCATCGGGCCCCAGCGACGCCGAGGTCTCCAGCGGTTCCGCGGCCTCCGCGGCTGCGAAATCCGGGCCGGCCACGAGTTTCTGGATGTCCGGCAGACCGGCGAGCTTCTCCACCTGGCCGGGTTCGGTGACGACGAGCTTGGCGCCGGCGGCCTGCATCCGCATCTCGACCGCACCGTGGGCGAAGGCGGTGAACAGGGGGATGTAGACCGCGCCGACCCGGGCCAGGGCCAGCAGGGTCACGGGCAGTTCCGCGCGCTTGGTCAGCAGCACGCCCACCCGGTCACCGACCCCGATCCCGCGCTCGTGCAGGGTGGTGGCCAGCCGGGCCGAGCGGTCGTGGAGTTCGCCGAAGGTCATCTCGCGGCTGGACAGATCGTCGTCGACCAGGGTGAAGGCGACGGTGGCCGGATCGTGCCGGTCGCACATGAGGTACGCGGCATTGGCGTCGGGGCCCGCGTACTGGGCCAGGAGGGAATCGACATAATCGGGCGCAATCGCCATGGGGACCTTCTCGCATACTGTCGGTGGGCCCCGCCGGGGCGTAGGTGCCCCGAACGGCCCACCGACCGGTTCGATGTTCCCTGCCATGGTGGCACCCGGGGCCCGGAAATGCGCCGAACGTCCACATGGGGATATTTCGGTAACGGACCCGGTAACCGGGGCCTGCAGCGGGTACTCCGCGTGTCCTGGGTCTCAGGAAACGGCCCCTGTTCGCGGGTGGGGCCTCGCTGTAGGATACAAGGAATCCTGCCGTAAAGGACATGTTGGGAGGACACCATGCGGGATATCATCCTCGCATTCGCCCTGGGCATCGGTTTCGCCTGCAGCGTGCTGGCGGGCACGTCCGGACCCGGCTTCGGTCCGCGGGTGATACTGCTGGTCGTCGTCTTCCCGGCGGTCGCTCTGACCGGAATCATCGTCCTCGCAGTGCAGCACAGACGGGCGGGCGACCGGCGATGAAACAGGACTTCCGACCGCTGTGAACCAACGCTTCACCGCCACGCCTCACAACCCCTCGGGCGAACCCTCCGGGGCGACGGCCGAGACCGAGAGCCTACGGATCCCGCCCAGCTCCCACTCCTTGAAGATCTCCGCGGTGTCCGCGTCATCGCCCAACAGCACGATGCCGCAGTCCCCGCCGCCGGCGCCGGACGGCTTGGCCGCCCCACCGTGGCGTTCCGCGGTCTCGCACAGGGCCTCGAGTTCGGCCGTCTCGATGCTCGAACCGGCCGCCTTGCCCAGGCCCTGCAGCAGCAGGCGGGCGCGGCGGATGCCGGCCAGGACCTCGGCGGTGCCGGCGGTATCCCCGGCCTCCCAGGCGGCGATCAGGTCCGCGACGCAGGCGCGGGTCTCGTCGAGGAAGGTCGCGTAGCTCGCGGCGAATTCGGGTTCGGCCTTCTTCACCCGCGTGACCAGGCGCTCGGTCGAGGCCGGCGACCCGGTCCAGCCCACCAGCAGGCGCAGGCCGGGCGGATGCGGCAGGCGGCGCACCTTGCACAGGTCCCATTCCGAAGCTGTCAGGGCCTCGCGCACGGTGGACACCGCTGCGCGCAGGCGCAGGGCCTCGCGGTCGGGCGAGGTGTAGGCGATCCAGCCGCCGAAGGTGCTGGTCGCGACGTCCCCGCCGCTGGCCGCCGGGGCCACCTGGATCGTGGTGAGCATCGCCAGTTTGAAGCGCTCCACGCGGGACAGGCCCATTTCGTAGAACTCCTCGATCGCGGCGATCACCGCGACGGCCACGGCGGCCGAGGACCCCAGGCCGAACTTCCGCCCGGACTTGTCGTCCAGTTCGCTTTCGATCGCGATGTCGAAGTAGCGCGGCTCGAGGTTCAGCTCCGCGCGCAGCCGCTCCATCAGGTTGATCGCCGCGACCACATAGTCATAGGGATTGTGTTCGAGGATGATCCCGTCGCCGTTGGGGTCGCGCTCCCACACCAGCGGCGCACGGCCGTACTCGCTGGAGATGACGCGGCCCTGGTCGGCCGTGCCAGGGGTCAGGCGCACGGTCAGGTAGCGGTTGACGGCCACCAGCAGAGCGGTGTGGCCCGGTTCCACCACGGCGTATTCGCCTGCGATGTACAGTTTGCCCGGCGCACGGGTCTCGATCACGGCCGAGCTCATTTCGTTCCCTCCGCAGTCGCTTCCGAGGTCGTCGCTTGCGCGCTTGCCCCCATTCCCGGGGCGGCCGCTCCCGCGCTGCCCGCGCCCGGGGCTGCGGTCGCCTCAGCGGCAGCACCGGTCTCAGCGGCACCCGCGGCCAGCGCCTCCTCCAGCGTCGTGGCGCCGACCAGCGCTGCGCCGGGGCCGGGGCCCACCACGCGCACTGCCCCGGCGTCGCCGATCACGGCGGTCGCGGCCTCGGCCACGGCAGCGGCATCCTCCGGGGTGGTCAGGATCGCGACGTTCGGGCCCGCGTCAGCGGTGCCCCAGGCCTGCAGCCCGGCCGCGCGCAGGCGAGCGCACTCGTCGAACAGCGCGATGGACGCCGGCTGCAGGTAGCGGATCGGCGGTTCGCAGGACTGGATGAGCGCGTGCATGCGCATCGCGTGGGTTTCCGTGAGCGCTCCGATGCGTTCGAAGTCTCCGGCGGCGCAGGCGGCCTGCATATCCTGCAGG
The DNA here is from genome assembly GCF_024580695.1 of Brevibacterium sp. 91QC2O2. Classification (NCBI taxonomy): domain Bacteria; kingdom Bacillati; phylum Actinomycetota; class Actinomycetes; order Micrococcales; family Brevibacteriaceae; genus Brevibacterium; species Brevibacterium sp. 91QC2O2. The sequence goes on from NZ_JANIJY010000002.1 coordinate 236,156, forward strand.
CTCTGTTCGGTCGAGGTGATCCAGGCGGGGTAGAACGGGCTGGTCGCAGCGGTCGCGCGCATCGCGGTGCGGCTCGACACGGCCTTGGTTCGCCCATCGACCGTGACGATGACCAGGCGCATATCCGGAGCGGCCAGGACCTCGGCGAAGCAGCCGGCGTCGGCGGCCCGACCCATGCCCTCGCCCGCGTGCCAGATCGCGGTGCCGGGGATGATCGAGCGGCTCGCCGAGCCGGAGCCGCGGCGGGCCAGGCGGGACAGTGCCGCGGAGTCCAGCTCGAGGCCATAGGCGGCCGAGGCGGCGGTGGCCAGGGCTGCGAATCCGGCGGCCGAGGACGCGAGTCCGGCACCGGTGGGCGCCTCATTGTGGCTGCGCACCCGGGCGGCGCGGCCGGCGGTGGGCAGTCCGGCCTCGGCGGCCAGGGCGCGCACCACGTCGAGGAACGCGGTGACGCGGGCGGTCGCCTTGGCGTCGGCGGGCGCCCCGCCCAGTTCGAAGGTGTCGGCGGGCGAGGAGGAGGTGCCGTCGGGCACAGCGGCTGTGGGCACAGCGTCGGCGAGCGTCACCTCGGTCGTGGTGGCGAAACCGTCCAGAGTCAGCGACATTGAGCCGGCCACCGGCAGCATCCAGGCCTCGTCGCGCTTACCCCAGTACTTGATGAGTGCGATGTTCGGATGCGCCCGTGCGATCGCGTGGCCCGGCGTCGCGTCTCCCGGCGCAGCCTTTTCCGGCGCGACATCTCCCGGCGCAGCCTTTTCCGCCGCGGAGTCTCCCGGTACCGCGTGCCCGGCCGCAGTCGTCGTGCTCGTCATATCGCGTTCACCGTCGTCTTCCAGGTTCGTGCGGCGCCGGCGCGCAGCAATGCGGTTTCGATCGTGCGGGCGGAATCGTCCTGCGCGGCATCCGTGTCCCCGGCTGCCAACGCGACAATGCAGCCGCCGCGGCCCCCGCCGGTCAGCTTGGCGCCCAGCGCACCGGCGTCCTGCGCGCAGCCGACCAGGGTGTCAAGGCCCGGGGTGCTGATACCCAGACCCGCCAACAGGGAGTGCACCCGGGTCATCCGGGTACCCAGGCGGACGTCATTGCCCTGGCCCAGGTCCCCAGCTGCGGCGTACGCGTGTTCGGTCAGTGCACCCAGAGTCTTGTCGAAGAACGACGGGTCGGCATCGTGGCGGGCGCGTACCTGGGCGACCGCGGTGGAGGTGGAGCCGGGCACGCCGGAGTCGGCCAGCACGAAGGTCAGCGGCCTGCCCACCCGCAGTGGCGAGGCGACGCGGTTCTGGAAGCTGATGGGACCCTCGGACACCACGGTGTTGGGGTCCAGGCCCGAGGACGAGCCGTGCGCCACGCATTCGGCCTGGCGGATGATCTCGAGGAACTCGGGCCGGTCCAGGGAGTCCTCGGAGGTCTCCGTCAAGTCCATGAAGGCGCGCACGATCGCGGCCCCCACCGCCGCCGAGGACCCCAATCCGCGCTCATAGGGCACTGAGGAGTCGATCCGTAGAGTCATATCCGCATCCAGCACCGACACGTGGCGGGAAGCGGTGTTCGGTGCCAGGCGCTTGCCCGCGATCCGCAGGGCGGTGAGCACCGGGGCCAGACGCTCGGGGGCGTCCTTGGCCTCGCCGGTGTAGAGCTCGCATTCCAGGGCCAGGCCGGCCCCGGGCTCGCGCGAGGTGATGCTGGCGGTGGCCGCCAGGGCGCGCACGGGGATGGCGATGGCCGGCGCCCCGTAGTTCACGGCGTGTTCGCCGAACAGAATGGCCTTGGCGTGCGCGCGGCCGCGCGCGGGAAAGTGCAGCAGATCGCCCTGCAGGACCGAGGTCCGAGCCGGGTCGGAGCCGGTGAACCCGGTGGCAGCCGGCGGAGCCGCCGACGGGTCTGCGGGCACAGCGCGTCCCTCCGCTTGCATATCCGACCCCATCCGGCCCTTTCCTTCCAACTGCGGTCTGGGCCCGAGCCCAGGGCGACAGACGACTGGTTCTTCAACTGTCCCAGTGTACGCACCGGCCCTGAACCCTCCCTGCGGCTGTCCAAGAGGCCTTCATCACAGGCGGCCCTGGCGGGTACCGCTACGCAGCGCGGCACAGACAGCGCCCGGACACCGTAAACACCACTTCAGCGCGCGAATGACTTGCTGCAGCAGGTAATCCGCGCGCCAAGGTGGTGTCTATGGACGTGCTTCAGTCCGCCCGCCTCAGTCCGCCAGGGTCTCGCGGGTCGCCGGACGCTCCACCACGGTGCCCGGATCGAACTCGCCCTTCGCGTGGCGGCCGGACAGCAGCCCCGTCAGCGCCACGATGATGGAGACGGCCATGATGATGGCCAGCGGCAGGGTGGATTCGCCGGCGATGCCCACCAGGCCTGATGCCACACCGGCGATGACGAACTGCAGCAGCCCCAACAGGGCCGAGGCCATTCCAGTGGACCCGGCGGGGACCTCTCCCATGGCCAGTGCCGTGGAGTTGCCCAGCACCAGACCCAGCGGAGCGATTGCGACGAACAGCGGGACGATGAGCGTCACGGCCGGCGCACCCACCACTGTCAGAACGACGACGGCCAGGATGCCCACGGCGCTGATGAGCTCGCCGATCAGCGTGACGCGGCGCAACGGGAACTTCCCGGCCAGCTTGCCGGCGATCGCCCCGCCGATCATCATGCCCACAGCGTTGACCGCGAACATCAGGCCGTAGGCGACATGCCCCATGCCGATCATCTGCTGGTAGATGAACGGGGAGGCGGAGATATAGCCCATGAGCACGCCCATCGCGAAGCCGAAGGACAGCAGATTGCCCACGAAGTGACGCCGACCCAGGGCCTTCGAGGCGCCCGGCTGCTTGTTCGCCAGGCGCTCGGCCCGGACCTCGGCCGGCAGGGATTCGCGCAGGAACGCGAAGGTCATGATGAGCACGACGGCGGCCAGCGCCGCGACGATCGCCAGCAGGCCGCGCCAGCCCAGGGAAGCGGCCAGGGTGGACCCCAGCAGCGGGGCGATGACGGGGGCCACCCCGCCGATCAGGACCATGACGTTGAGCGCCTTGGCAGCGGCAGCACCGGTCTGGAGGTCGAGGATCATCGCACGGCCGATCACCATGCCGGACGAGGCGCCGATGCCCTGCAGGAGGCGCGCGATGACGAGCACGGCCACGCTGGGCGCGCACACCGACACGATGCTGGCGACCAGGTAGAGCACCAGGCCGGAGACCAGCGGGACCATCCTGCCCTTGCGGTCCGACCACGGTCCGAAGATCACCTGGCCCACGCCGGAGCCCAGCAGGAATGCGGTCAGGGACAGCTGCGCGCCAGTCGTGGTGGTGTGCAGATCGGTGACCATATCCGGCAGGGCGGACAGGTAGAGGTCGGTGCTCAGGGGCGCGGCCGCGTTGAGGACGGCCAGGGTGATCAGGCCGATGACGCTGAGCCGGGTCACAGTCCCGGACGCCGTGGTGGGGTGGTTCATGATGCCTTTCGACGGTGTTCCGTCGGATGCGGCGGATGAGAGAGCGCGTGGGAGCCACTGCAGGAGTCGGCAGTGGGAATCACGCTAGATGGTTATGGTTTAACAACCAATTCAAGCTTAGAATCTAACACATGAACACGCAGCGCGTAAGCGGAAGTGACCCAGCCGACGCCACGGGAGCAACGGGAGCTGGGACCGCCTCGGCCCCTCACGCAGAGTCGGCTGAGGACGCCTCTGCTCTGGTCGACATCGCCGAGGCCGTGCAGCACCTGGCGCGCAAACTCTCCGCCCGGGTGCCGGCCGACGACGGACTGGACCCGCTGACGCCCCTGGAGACCCTGGTGCTGCAGAGCATTCAGCGCAACCCGGGCATCGCGCCCTCGGCCCTGGCCCAGAATCTGCGGATCCAGCGCTCGAACACCTCGGTGGCCGTGCGCAGACTCGAAGAGCTGGGCCTGGTCGTGCGGGCCAGGGATCCGCAGGACGGCCGGAGGATCGGGCTGGAGCTGACGGACAAGGCGCGGACCAATCTGCGCCGCATCCAAGCAGCCTGGCAACACCTGCTGGGAACAGGTGAAGGCGCAGGTGCCGGACCCAGCCCCACCGACCTCCTGACCACCGCCCGCACCCTGCAAGCCCTGGATGCACACCTGGCCGAAACGCATGTTGTACCCCCAGTCCCATATCACCGCTGAGTTCAGGGGTGTTAAGGGACTGGGGGTACAAGATGCGGGGCCGTTACCCGCGCGCCGCGCGCCAGCGGGTGGCCACGCCGGCGGCCACCCGCCGCCAGCTGACGTCGCGGATGAAGATCGAGTCGATCGCGATCATCGCCAGGGAGAACCAGGGCAGACCCATGAGCACGCCGATGGCCACATGGAAGAACATGATGCCCGCCAATCCGACCAGCCGAGTGGGGCGCGAGAGCAGTGCCAGCAGGAAGGTCATCTGCAGGATGATCGAGCCCCAGGTCGCCGCCGCCACCGCGGGTCCCCAGGCGGTGGCCAGATCGGACAGCACCGGCCAGGTGCCGAACCGCGCGGTGTGTAGCGGGTTGTACACGGCATAGCCCTGCTGCCACGGCGCGCCCTCGGCCTTGTACAGGGCACCCGAGGCGTAGACGAAGGCCACCTGCAGGGTCAGCGCCACCAAGGTCAGATTGTGCAGAACCGTGCCGATCTGGTTTCCGGAACTCCCCTCGTCGCTCCAGGCGCGCCGCCAGGCGGGAACCCGGGAGCGGTCCGCGGCCTCGCGCGCCCGGCGCCGGGCATCGAGCGACCAGCGGGCGGCCGGGTCTGCGAAGAACAACAGGATCAGCGCGATGCGGAACATATTGTCACCCTGATCGCCGACCATATCGTTCATCTCGATGAAGCCGATCCACAGTACGAAGAAGATCGGGTGCACGATCCGGAAGCGCCAGCCCAGTACGAACAGCACGGCTAGAACCGTCAGGACCAGATACCAGAAGGTCAGCCAGAAGTCCGAGCCAGCAACATTGTGGAACAGACTGAACAGCCAGATCTTGGGGAAATCACTGACCGGCTGGCGCATTTCGCCGTTCCAGGCCGAGCCGGAGCCGAAGGTGTAGAGCCGGGTGTTCCAGTTCGTCGCCAGGATCCCCAGGGCCGTCAGGCCGAACAGGATACGGGTCACGGCCAGGCCGTACAGGGCCTTCTTACCGGTGAAGAGCCAATCCTCGACGAAGGCCACGATCCGGCCCACGGTCTCACGGAAGGCCCGCCAGAGTCCTGCGATCAGACTGCCGATGAAGGTCGCGATGGATGACAACAGGTTCACTTCGACATCCTCTCGTAGGCACGCACGAAGGTCTTGCGGAAGTTCTCGTCATTCTGTCCCTGCTCGACGACCGGTGCCCTCCAGCCGGGCAGCACCACCACGGGATCTGGCCGCTTGGCATCCGGATCGTGCCGCTTCTCGAAGGGCACCACGTTCTGCCGTGACACCCGGTACTGCACACGCTTGACGTCCTCGCCCCAGATCGCCCTGGCCACCTGCGTGGCATAGGCGGTGGAGCGGTGCTCCTGCGCGGCCAGTTCTGTGCGCTTGGCGGCCGGGGACTGGCGGGTGGATTTTCCACTGTCGGCCGCAGGGGCCGCGCCCGGTTTGGCTGCCAGCGCCGCCTCCAGCCCCACTTCCCAGTTCGAGGCGGTGAAGTCCCCGCGCACAATCGCCTTCTCCCTGTCCGTCAGCCCGTCGAAGGAATCCTTGTACGCCGAGGCCAGCTCATTGGACTGGATACCGGCCCGCGGCGGAGCCAGGTTGTAGCGGATCATGGAGATCTCCACGTCGGTGGCGCTGACCCAACCGGTGGTGGTGTCCTTGCCATCGGCGCCGGGGACGATCGCGCGGACGTTGAAGTGATAGTCGCCGTTGATCGGCTCGGGGGCGAAGACCGACCAGGACTGCCCGAAGAACGGCAGCATGTACTTGCTCAGCGTATTGCCAGGGACGACCTCGCGCGCGCTGGAGGAATAGGGGGCGATCCACAGGAAGGACGCCAGGATGTGCCAGGCCGTCAGAAGCACCGCGAGCCAGGCGACGATGCGGACCCAGGTCTTGCGGCGCGGGGCCGGGTCGCCGGGACCATCTGCCGCGGTCGCAGTCGCGGTTGCGACTGCGGTCGCAGTCGCAGTCGCTTCGGCCGTGTCATCTGCAGCCGCTGCAGTCTGGGCCCCGCTGGACTCACCGGGCCGAGCGGACTCCGGCTGTTCTGAGTTCACTGCGCTTCTCCTCAAGGACATGTGATGAACACTGGACGCCATCGGCTTGCACGTTACACGGCCCGGTGGCACCCCGGCGCGGACGCGGGACGCGGACCGGACGAGGGTCAGACGCAGGCCGGGTGAACTTCGCGCTCCGGGGCCCGGCATCCACTAGGTTAGACACCATGGTAGATAACGCCGCGGTCGTCGGCGCCGGGCCCAATGGCCTGGCAGCCGCCGTCACCCTGGCCCGCGCCGGGGTGCCGGTGACCGTCTTCGAAACCGCCGACACGATCGGCGGCGGCACCCGGACCAGGGAGCTCGTGGCACCGGGGGTGCTCCACGATGTGTGCTCGGCGATCCACCCGATGGCGCTGGCCACAGGATTCTTCCGCGCCTTCGAGCTGACCCGCCGGATGGACTTCGCGGTCCCCGTCGCCTCCTACGCCAATCCCCTGGACGATAGCCCGGGCCGAGCCGCGGCGCGCGGGGCGGGTCGGCCCGCCGCGATCGCCTACCGGGACCTCGGCCGCACGGTGGCGGAACTGGGCGTCGACGGCCCCTCCTACGCCCGCTATTACCGGCCCCTGCTGGAACATCTGGAAGAAGTGCTGGACTTCGGACTGGGCGGCTCGATGCTGCGGATCCCGGGCACCGGGCCCGGCCCCGCACACCTCCGCCTGCCCGGGACGGAGGGCTCGGACCCGAGCGTGGGCGGAGGGCTCGGCGCTGCTGCCGTGAACCTTGGGTCCGGCATCCGCGGGGCCGCGGCCGGAACCCTGGCGACCGGGCTGCGCACGCTCGAACAGGGCACCCACCTGTGGAACCTGCGCTTCGCCGAGGACGCGGCGCCGGCGCTGATCTCCGGAGTCGCGACCCACAGCATCGGGACCATGCCGTCCCTGGCCACCGCGGCCGTGGGCGTGATGCTCGGCGCACTGGGGCACGCGAGCGGCTGGCCGGTGCCCATCGGCGGCTCCCGCGCGATCACCGACGCCCTGGCCGCCGACCTGCTGGCCCACGGCGGGGTGATCGAGACCGGCCACCAGGTGACCGGATTGGACGAACTGGCCGGTTTCCACGTCAAGGTGTTCGACACCTCGGCCGCCGGGCTCGAGGCCATCGCCGGGGACGCGCTGCCGGCCGGCTACCGGCGCGCGCTGCGGCGCCAGCGCTTCGGCAACGGGGCGACGAAGGTCGACTTCGTGCTCGACGGGCCGATCCCCTGGGCCGATGAGCGGGTGCACCAGGCGCCCACGGTGCACCTGGGCGGCACCCGCGCCGAGGCCGCCACGGCCGAGCGCACCGTGGCCCGCGGCCGCCACCCGGGCCGGCCCTATGTGCTGCTGGCCCAGCCAACGGCCTTCGATCCGGGGCGCAATCCGGCCGGGGTGCACGCGGTATGGAGCTATACGCACGTGCCGGCCGGGTCCATGGTGGACGTGTCGCGGCAGGTGGTGGCGCAGATCGAGCGCTTCGCCCCCGGGTTCACCGACCGCATCGTGGACATGCGGGTGACGACCGCCGCCGAGCTCGAGGCCTATAACGAGAACTACGTGGGCGGGGACTTCAGCGCCGGTGCCGTGACCATGCGCCAACTGCTGGCCCGTCCGGTGCTCTCCGGGGACCCCTGGCGCATACCTGCCCGGGGTGGTGGCTTGGGCGCGAGTTCGGGCGCGGGTATCTACCTGGGATCCTCGGCCACGCCCCCGGGCCCCGGGGTGACGGGCCTGCCCGGTTGGTACGCGGCCCTGTCCGCGCTGGAGCACGACTACCACCTCCCCACCCCCCACCTCGGTCTCTGAGGGCGGGTGCGCGAGGATGGGTCCATGAGCGAGATCATCGATGCGGGAACCGGCTCGACCGGCGAGGTCCAGATCGACAATGAGAGGTTCCGCGCCACGCGCTGGACGATCGAACCGGGCGGGCACATCCCCATGCACCTGCACGAGTTCGACTACGTCGTGGTGCCCGTCAACGCCGCCACCATGCACGTCACCCAGGCCGACGGCACCGAACTGGACGCCGTGATGGAACCCGGCGTGAGCTACACGCGGACCGCCGGCCAGGAACACATGTGCGCGAACCCCGGCGGGCCGGGCGATCCGGACGTCGTCTTCGTCGAGGTCGAACGACTGAGCTGAAGAACCGAGCGGGACGGCTGAACGCGGCGGTGGACACCGACAAGACGCCTTGTTAGCGTGGATGGCGTTTCAGCACGCAGGACCCGTGCCACGGCCGGCTCCTGGCGATCGCCTGGACACGGTCGCCCCGCGTCGGCCCCGCCCGGGTTCGAACTCCACGACAGGAGGTTCGGACACAATGACATCGGCTTCACAGACCTCACCCGGTCCCCACAACCCAACAGGGCCCGCACCCGCGCCACCCACCGGACCCGATCCGGCCACGGTGCGCAAGGCGACTGCCGCCTCGGCCATCGGAAACGCCACGGAGTGGTTCGACTACAGCCTGTTCGCGGTGTCCGTCGCCTACATCACCCCGCACTTCTTCCCCGGGGCCTACGGCACCGTCCTGACCCTGTTGACCTTTGCATTCTCCTTCGTCGTCCGTCCCCTGGGCGGCGTGTTCTGGGGCCCGATGGGCGATAGGATCGGGCGGCGACACGTACTGTCGCTGACCATCCTGCTGATGGCCGGCTCCACCTTCTGCATCGGCCTGCTGCCGACCCACGACACGGTCGGCATCTGGGCGCCCATCCTGCTGGTCGTCCTGCGCATCGTCCAGGGCTTCTCCTCGGGCGGGGAATACGGGGGCGCCGCGACCTTCATGGCCGAATACGCCCCGAAGCGGCGCCGCGGCTTCTTCGGCAGTTTCCTGGAGTTCGGCACCCTGGCCGGGATGGCCCTGGGCTCGCTCATCGTGCTGCTCGGCGAGCTGACGATCGGCAACGAGGCGATGATGGCCTGGGGCTGGCGCGTGCCCTTCCTGCTGGCCGGTGTGCTGGGCCTGATCGGCCTGTACCTGCGGCTGCGCCTGGACGAATCACCGGTGTTCCAGGAGCTCACGGAGGCCGGCGCGGACGAGAAGGTCGGCGGAGTGTTCCGGATCCTGTTCACCCAGCACTGGCGGCAGCTGCTGATCCTGGCCGGAATGGTGGTGGCCGTCAACGTCGTCAACTACACCCTGCTGACCTATATGCCCACCTATCTGGAGAACCAGGTGGGGATGTCGACCCAGACCTCCCTGACGGTCATGTTCCTGGCCCAGGCGGCGATGATGGTCGTGATCCCCTTCGGCGGGAGGCTCTCCGACCGCGTCGGGCGCAAGCCGGTCTGGTACTTCTCGCTGATCGGGCTGTTCGTCTTCTCCGTGCCCATGTACCTGTTGATCGCGCAGGGCTTCTGGTTCGCACTGTTGGGCTTCGCGGTACTGGGGCTGCTCTACATCCCGCAGCTGTCGACGATCTCGGCGACCTTCCCCGCCATGTTCCCCGCGCAGGTCAGGTTCGCGGGCTTCGCGATCTCCTACAACGTGTCGACCGCGGTGTTCGGCGGCACCGCGCCGGCCGCCAACGACGCGTTGATCTCGGCCACGGGCAATCCCCTGGTCCCGGCCTTCTACATGATGGGCGCCTGCCTGATCGGGCTGGTGGCCACCGTCTTCATGAAGGAGACCACGGGGGCCTCGCTGCGCGGGACGCAACTGCCCGATGCGCAGCGCGAATAGCGCGGGAACACTCGATGTTCCACGTTCGCATCGAGTGGCCGGTTCATGCAGCGCTGCCGTGTGTCATGTCTCAGGACATCGGGGCCACGTGATGTCTCAACCAGGTGTGTCCATTGATGTCTCATGACTTCGTGTCCATCTCGGGTCGATGCGTGTATTTCGGATCGTTGAGGAATCCTCTGGGGCGTCCGTTTCCAACGTAGTGGGTCTGCGGGTCGGTGGGTTTGATGAATGACAGGATCTGCGTTCCCGCCTCGTCGTAGACGTGGACGTGGCGGAGGTTGTGCATGATGATGACCGTTGTGCCGATGTGGTCCTTGCCGATCCGGTAGCGGACGCGGTCGATGAGGATCGCTGCCGTTTTCGGGATGACTTTTCTCAGCTGGATCCAGTCGTCGGCGTCCATGGGTTCCGGTGGTGTGGGAGGGTCGGCGGTGGGGACTTCGGCGTGCCGTTCGGCCGGGGTGAGTCCTGCCAGGCCCTGGTGTCCGCGGTGGTGGTTGTATTCGGCGTCGAACGCGTCGACGTGTTCCTGGAGTGTGAAGAGGGCTTTGGCCGTTGGTCGGGCGGCGAGGTATTTCTGCAGGGTCTGGTGGGAGCGTTCGTTCTTCCCCTGTGTGGTGGGGTGGCCGGGTTTGCCGGTCATGCACGTCACTCCCAGGGATTGCAGGAATGTGGTGAGCTGTCCGATGCGTCCGCGGCGGGAGACGTTGAACGCGGTGCCGTTGTCGGAGAGGAAGCGTTGGGGTGTCCCGTAGCGGTCGATGGCGGTTTTGACCGTGGTCAGGGCTGCTTCGGAGGTTTCGCCTTCGGCGACGTGGGAGGCCAGGATCATGCGGGTGCAGTCGTCGATGATGACGATGATGCAGGCGTGGGTGCCGTCGGCGAGGGTGTGGTCCATCCCGTCGATTTGCCAGAGGTCGTTGAAGCGGGGCCAGACGAATCGGTGGTAGGAGGCTCTGGGGCGTTTCTTCGGGGCTGGTGTGATGACGCCGGAGCGGGTGAAGATTCGGGCGACGGTCGCGCGTGAGGGCAGGTCGGTGATGCCTTCGCGTTGCAATCGGTCGAGGACGGCCAGGGGTCCGTGGTCCCAGCCTTCTTTTTTCAGGTGTTCGCGTTTGGCCAGGAGCAGGTCGATGGTGGTTTGGTCGGTTGTGCCCGGTCGGGTTTTCGGTGCGCGTGAGGCGGGTTCGATGGTGGCGTTGATGCCGTGGGTTTTCGCGCGTGTTCTGATTTTTTTGAACCAGGATCGGGAGACGCCGTAGCGGGTGCAGAATTCCCCGATCGCGCCGTGTGGGGCGGGGTCGGGGAATTGTGCGACTTTCAGGCGGATGTTCGGGTCTTGTGTGGGCTTGTAGTCACGGGTCATGAGTCCACGTGACCATGGGTATGGTCATGATGTGGTGAGACATGGTGGTCATGATGTTGTGAGACATCTGTGGTCACGATGTCCCGAGACTTCACAGCAGCGCTGCCGTGCGTTCGACTGCATGAACCGGCCACTCGATGAGGCCCTCCGCCATCGAATGACCCCGGCGTAGAATGGAAGGCGGAAATCCGCGGGAGTCCCGCGAGTGCTGCGCACACAGCACATGCAGCACGCAGCAGGACTGAGAGGGCGAAAGCCGACCGCTATACCTGATACGGATCATGCCGTCGTAGGAAGGACGTTCATGCGCATCATCGTCGCAGGCGCCGGGGTCGTGGGCCTCAGCATCGCCTGGGAGCTTCTCAATCGCGGACACCAGGTCACCGTCTGCGACGCCACCCCCGGCAACGGCGCCTCGCACGCCGCGGCCGGAATGTTGGCACCGGCGGCCGAAATGGTCTGGGGCGAGGACGAACTCGCCCCCATCATGGCCCGCGCCGCCCGCCTCTACCCCGATTTCGAGGCCTCGGTCCGCCTGGCCTCGGGCATCGACGCACACCGCAAGACCGAGGGCACCCTGGTGATCGGCGCGGAACGCTCCGACGCCCAGCGGATCTGGGAACTCATCGAGGCCCAGCGCGCCGCCGGCAACCCCACCGAACGACTGACCGGCTCCCAGGCGCGCCGCCTGGAGCCCGCCCTGGGCCCGCGGATCGTGGGCGGGGTGAGCCATCCGGGCGACCACCAGATCGACCCGCGCACCTATGCGGTCGCGCTGCAGGCGGCACTGCTGGCCAAGGGCGCGACCTTCGTGCGCGCGAATGTGGCCCGCGTAGTCGAGGCCCCCGCCGGGGGTTCGGCCACCGCGATCCTCGACGACGGGGACACATCGCCGGCCGGCACAGCATCTGCCGGCGCGACAGCGTCCCCCGAAACGGCCCCGTCCTCCCCCGCGACCGGCTACATCCATCCGGCGGCCGAACACCGGATCGGCGCCGAGGGCACCCGCCTCGAGGCCGATGAGATCATCCTGGCCACCGCCGTGTGGCAGGTCCCCGGAGTCGAAGAGCTCAACGTCCGCCCGCAGCGCGGCGATGTGATCCGCGTGCGCATTCCCGCCGGCCACCCGCCGCTGGTCTCACGAGTGGTCCGCGGTCAGGTCGCAGGCCGGCCGATCTACCTGGTGCCGCGCTTCGACAACTCGCTGGTGATCGGCGCGACCACCCGCGAGGACGACCTCGAGGCACCCAGCACCGAGGGCGTCTGGCAGCTGCTCGACGACGCCCGCCGCATCGTGCCGGGCATCGTGGACACGACGATCGACGACGTGGTCGCGCGTTCGCGCCCCGGCACGCACGACGGCCTGCCGATCATCGGCCGGCTGGCGCCGGGCATCATCGCCTCGACCGGCTTCTCGCGCCACGGCATCCTGCTCAGCCCGTGGGGCGCGGCCGTCACCGCCGACGTCGCCGAGGCCGCGCTGCCCGATGGCGCCGGCACCCGGGCGCCGCTGACCCCGGAGGAGCTGGCCGCGAGCGCGACGAGTTCACTGTCGACGACGACCGGAGCCGAGGCCGCCGCGGCCCTGGCGGCCGACCCGCTGGCCACAGCGCCGCTGCAGGCTTCGGCGGCGGCGCCGCAGGCCGAGCCCCTGCAGGCGGCACCGACCCGGGCCTGAGCACCCCGCACACAATCAGAACCCTGACCTCACCGCACTATCGGAAAGGCCACTCATGAACACCGAAACACCTGATACGACGACATCCGACACGACGACCGACACCATCACCGTGAGCGTCGACGGGACGCCGCGCACCTTGGTGCAGGGCACCTCGGTCCGGGCACTCGTCGCCGAACTGCTGGGACAGGAGATCACAGCGGAGGGAACCGCCGCCTCGGGCAAGCGCCTGGGCGTGGCCGTGGCCGTCGACGGCCGGGTCGTGCCGCGGGGCAAATGGGACGGGCACGTGCTGGCCGCAGGCAGCGCGATCGAGGTCGTCACCGCCGCACAGGGCGGCTGAGGAGGAGACACCATGACATCAGCAGACACTTTCACCGATCCGCGCCCGCTCGTCATCGACGGGGTGCAGCTGGACTCGCGGCTCATCATGGGCACCGGCGGGGCGACGAGCCTGGCCAGCCTGGAGGATGCGCTGGTGGCCAGCGGCACGCAGCTGACCACCGTGGCGATGCGCCGGTATTCGGCCACGGGCACGGGCATCTTCGACCTGCTGGGCAAGCTGGACATCCGGCCCCTGCCCAATACCGCCGGCTGTTTCACCGCGCGCGATGCGGTGCTCACCGCGCAGCTGGCGCGCGAGGCGCTGGACACGAACTGGATCAAGCTCGAGGTCATCGCCGACGAGGAGACCCTGCTGCCGGATGCGATCGAACTGTTCGCCGCGGCCGAGGAGCTGGTGGCCGATGGCTTCACCGTGCTGGCCTATACGAACGACGACCCGGTGCTGGCCCGCCGCCTGGAGGACGCCGGGGTGGCCGCGGTGATGCCCGCCGGAGCGCCGATCGGCACGGGCCTGGGCATCCTCAACCCGCACAATATCGAGACGATCGTGGCGCGCGCGAACGTGCCCGTGGTCCTCGACGCCGGGGTCGGCACGGCCAGCGATGCCGCGCTGGCCATGGAGTTGGGCTGTGACGCGGTGCTGCTGGCCTCGGCGGTGACCCGCGCCCACGACCCGGCGCTGATGGGCCTGGCGATGGCGCGCGCCGTCGAGGGCGGGCGGGCCGCGCGGCTGGCCGGCCGGATCCCGCAGCGCTCCCTGGCCCTGGCCTCATCGCCGACCGAGGGCATGGTCGCCACCGGGCTCGAGGCCGCGATCTGATGGACGTGGATATGCGCGCCGGAGCAGGTGCCCTGCCGCCGCTGGTCGCGCAGGGGCCCGAGCTGAGCCCCGCCGATATCTCGCGTTTCGCCCGGCATCTGCCGCTGCCCCAGGTGGGCGTAACCGGGCAGCGCCGACTGCGCAATGCGCGGGTGCTGGTGATCGGCGCGGGCGGCCTGGGCTCTCCAGTACTGCAATACCTGGCGGCCGCCGGCGTCGGCACACTGACCGTGATCGACGCGGACACGGTGGAGGATTCGAACCTACAGCGCCAGGTCATCCACTCGACGCCCGCGATCGGCACACCCAAGGTCGATTCCGCCGCCGCCCGCCTGGCCGAGACCGCGCCTGGCACCCGGGTCAATGCGCTGCGCGAGCGGATCACCGCCGCCAATGCCGTGGACCTGTTCAACGGCCACGATCTGGTGGTCGACGGGGCGGACAATTTCGCCACCCGCTATGTCTGCAATGACGCCGCCGAACTCACGGGCACTCCCCTGGTGTGGGGCACGTTGTTCCAGTTCTCGGGCCAGGTCTCGACCTTCTGGCCGGGCCGCGGCCCCATGCTGCGCGACCTGTTCCCCGATGTGCCCGAGGCCGACTCCGTCCCCAGTTGCGCTCTGGGCGGGGTGTTCGGCGCACTGTGCGGCTGGGTCGGATCGCTCATGGCCACCGAGGCGATCAAGCTGATCTGCGGCATCGGCGATCCGCTGCTGGGCCGGCTGGCCCGTGTGGACGCGCTGGGCTCGCGGATGAGCGAACTGCACTTCGAGGCCGATCCCGACCGGCCGCCGGTCACCGCGATCGAGACCTTCGCCGATGTCTGTGCCCCCGACCCGGTGACCGAGGTCGATCCGGCGCAGCTGGGTTCGGCACGGCTGAACCAGGCCGGTCCCGTGACGCTGGTCGACGTGCGCGAGGACTGGGAGCGCGAGGTCATCGCCCACCCGAGCGCGCACGCCGTCCCGCTGGGCGAGATCGAGGCGCGCGGCTGGGAGGCCCTGGACGGGGTCCTCGCGCAGAGCACAGGCCCCGGCACCCTCGTGTTCATGTGCAAGACGGGTGTGCGCTCGGCGACCGCGGCGCGGCTCCTGGCCGCCGAGGCCACTCCAGTCGCCCACCCGGCCGTCGCCTCGCTGCGCGGCGGGATCCTGGCCTGGGCGGAACACGTGCACAACCCGATCCGGTACTGAGCCCGGCGAGGAACGGTATATCTCACCATTCAAGACATCTTGTACGGTGACTTATACCACTCTTTCGCTGCTTCTTTCCGTGATGCGCGTGTGTTTTCCCTGAGGTTTCGTCGATATACACCGTCATTCGTGGGTGTCGCGTCACATTCCGGTCCGCCGCCGGACGTAGCATTGACGTGTTCAACACACCACAAGGCCGTGCGCAAGCCCGGCTAGGGCCGCGCATGGGACCTGGAATAGGAGCCCCTCCGCATGAGCGCATCCACCACGGCTGCTCCCCACAGCAGCCCGGGCGATCACAAACCGCAGTCGAAGTTCAAAACCCTGATGGGCACCAGCGTGGGCAATGCGCTGGAATGGTACGACTGGAACGTCTACGCCAGCTTCGCCGTCTACTTCTCCACACAGGTCTTCGACAACAGCAATCCCCAGTCGGCCTTCCTCAACACCATGGCCGTCTTCGCCGTGGGCTTCGTGGCCCGCCCCTTCGGTGGCTTCGTCTTCGGCTGGCTGGGCGACCGCGTGGGCCGCAAGCACTCGCTGACCCTGGCCGTGATCGCCGCCTCCCTGGGCTCCCTGCTCATCGCCATCTGCCCGACCTACGACAAGTGGGGCTGGGGCGCCTCGGCGCTGCTGGTCTTCGCCCGCCTGCTGCAGGGCCTGGCCCACGGCGGCGAGCTGCCCAGCGCGCAGACCTACCTGGCGGAGCACTCCCCGCAGGACAAGCGCGGCCTGTTCGCCTCCTCGATCTACGTCACCGGCACCATCGGCCTGCTGGTCGGGCTGGCACTCGGCCTGATCCTGCAGAGCACGCTCGACGAGGCGCAGATGGACGCCTGGGGCTGGCGCATTCCCTTCGCCGTGGGCGCGGTGATGGGCCTGGGCGCCCTGTGGATCCGCTCCTCGATGGAGGAGTCCGAGGTCTTCGAAGAGCACCGCGCGGCCGTCAAGGATGCCGGTGAGAAGGAGAAGAACATCTTCGCCGAGGTCGGCCGCAACTGGCGCGTGGGCCTCAAGGTCATCGGCATGACCTGCGGTCTGACCGTCGCCTACTACATCTGGTCGGTGTCCATGGCATCAGTGGCGAAGTCGTCCTTCGGCTACACCGCCGACGATTCCTTCACCGCCTCGCTGATCGGCAATGTCGTCTTCATCGTGGTGCTGCCCGCCTGGGGCTTCCTGTCGGACAAGATCGGGCGCAAGCCCTCGATGCTCATCGCCCTGATCGGCACGGCCATCCTCTACATCCCGATGATGAAGCTGGTCATGAACGGCGGTCACATGTGGGAACTGGCCCTGGCGATCTCGCTGCAGCTGGTCCTGCTCGCGGGCTTCCTGTCCCACGCCCCGGCCACCTATTCGGAGATGTTCCCGACCTCGCAGCGCACCGCGGGCTTCGGCATCTACTACGCGATCGTGATCGCCGTGTTCGGCGGTACCGCCCCGTATGTGCTCACCGCCATGGGCTCGGATAAATTCGCCTGGTACTCGATCATCCTGTTGGTGGTCTCCGCCATCACCGTCCTGTTCCTGCCCGAGACCAAGGGCAAGGACCTTTCGACGCACAACACCCTGGAAGACGAGGCGGCGGACCGGGCATAGTCGGCTGATCCCGCCGGGATCCGTCCCGGCGGGATCAGCTCCGTCCCTCGATAACACGCGACAGCAGGCGCTTTGGTACGAACCCCCGCGTGGGTTTCGGACCAAAGCGCCTGCTGTTCTTGTGGGCACCGGCACCGGCCGCCGGGAGCCCCGGGGGCAGAAAGGTCTTGGGCGCCCCCGGAGGCCCTGAGACCCTGTGGCCCAAGACCTTGACAGGCGTCCAGAATCTCCGGGTGCTGTGAAGGTGCACGAACGGATCCACCATCAAGGGAGATAGTCATGAAGGCCGCCGGCCTATGCCACTCCGACGTCGGCATCCTCGAGGACCCCAAATGGATGGAGCTCATGAAGGTCCCTGCCATCCCCGGCCACGAGATCGCAGGCGTGGTCGACGCCGTCGGCGATCCGGACACCGGCTACTCGGTGGGCGACCGCGTCGCAGTGTGGCCGCTGGGCAATAAGGGCGACACCTACGGCTACGCCCGGCCCGGCGGCTGGGGAGAATACGTCGTGGCGGACAAAGAGGATGTCATCGCGATCCCCGACGAGGTGCCCTTCGACATGGCCGCCGCCGCAACCGACGCCGGCATGACCTCCTACGGCGCCATGATGGAGACCGGCGGCCTGCAGCCGGGCGAGAAGGTCGGCGTGATCGGCTTCGGCGGCCTGGGCCAGATCGGCGCCCGCGTCGCCCACCTGTCCGGTGGCGAACTCTACGTGGCCGAGGTCAACGAGGCCGTGTGGGACGCCGCCTACGCCGCCGGCGCCAAGAAGGTCGTCAAGGACATCACGGAGCTCAAGGATGTGGGCCTGACGCTCATCGTCGACTATGCGGGCTTCGGCACCACCACCGCCGGCGCGATCGAGACCCTGGCGCCGAACGGGCGCCTGGTGCAGGTCGGCATGGGCCGCCTCGAGGCCACGCTCAACATGTACCCGCTCATCACCAAGCGCCTGAAGCTGCTGGGCAACAATGGCGGTTCGCGCGATGCGATCGCCAATGTCATGAAGTTCATGGCCTCCGGCGACCTCAAGCCGGCCGTGGAGCACACGGACTTCGCCGGCATCCCCGAAGGGATCCAGCGGCTGCACGACGGCGGGGTGCGCGGGCGCCTCGTCGCCATGTACGAGGACTGAGCAGGCCTGCGGAACCGAACGAACGGGTTCCGAGGGCACACCGAGACCATCCCCACCGAATGAGCGGGCGCCCGCGTTTCCCACTCGATGATGCCGGGGGTCACCCAGTGGCCGGTTCATGTAGCTCTGCGCCTCAGAAACCGCATGAACCGGTCACTGGATGATTCGCCTGGGCATCGACTGTCCCCTCATGGTTAGAGTGAGCGCATGAGTGTCGAATCCCCCGCCTCCCCTCACACCGAGCTGCTCCTGCGCGCAGGCTTCACCCCGGTCGCCGTCACCGGCCTGCGCCGGCTGGGCCCGCGCGTCCTCGAACTCACCCTGGACCGACGCGAGCCCTTCTCCCCCGGTTCCCATATCGAGGTCGCCCTAGCTACTGAGCCCATCCCCGCCACAGGCCGGCGCGAGGCCGCGGGCACCACAGCGGTCCCGCTGATCCGCCACTACTCCCTGAGCTCGGATCCGACCGGGGCCACGCCCTGGACCATCGCGGTCCAGGACTCAACCGTGCAGGGCGACACCGCGCAACCGGCCGTCCCCTCCGGAAGCGCCGCCCCCAGCCTGTCGCATACCCTGCACACCATTGCGCAGCTGCGCGAGTTGTTCATCCGCGGCCCGCGCAATAACTTCCACTTCCGCACGGCGCGGCCCGCGTACTTCGTCGCAGGCGGCATCGGCATCACCCCGCTGCGCTCGATGCTGACCTTCGCCGCGGGCCTCGAACTGAACTGGCACCTGCTCTACGTGGGCCGCGGCGCAGGCTCCAGTGCCGGGGACTCCAGCGCTATGGACCCCCTGGCCTATGCCGGCGAACTCCTCACCGCCTTCGGCCCCGAGCACGTGACGATCTGGGACACAGCGAAGAGAGGGCGCCCCGATCTGGCCGCCGAGGCCGCAGCCTGGCTGGGCGGGCACCCACAGGCGCTCGTCTACACCTGTGGTCCCGCGGGATTCGCGGACGCGCTGCGGGCAGGGCTCGCGGCGCGCCCGGAGACCGCGCAGACGATCGTCGAATCCGAACTGTTCGATCCGGCAGCCGAGGGCCCGCAGGCCGTATCCGCAGGGGCAGGGTCAGGCGGCACCGTGCAGGGCGACGCCGCCGCACCGGCGTCCCAACCGGCCGTGCAGGGTGCCGTCGGCACTACGGGCGGTGGGGCCTCGGCGGGCGGAAATCTGCCCTTCACCGTTGAACTGGCCGATGGGCGCACCGTGCCGGTGGGAGAGGGCGAGTCGATCCTGCAGGCGCTGACCGGCGCGGGAGTGCGCGTGCTCTCGAGCTGTCAGCGCGGAACCTGCGGCACCTGCGAGACCCGCATCCTGGCCGGCCGTGCCGACCACCGTGACCATGTCCTCGACGCCGCGGAGCAGGAGGCGAACGAGACCATGATGATCTGCGTGTCCCGCAGCTGCGATCCGGTGCTGAAACTGGACCTATAGGAAACAGTCCTGCGCGCGGCCACCGGGCCCGCGCGCAGACCTCCCACTCACCCCAGATGCAGGCGCATGGGGGCGCTGGCATAGGAGCGCAGGGTCGTGTGGATGTAGGGCTCGGCCGGGGCCAGGGGCTCCAGGGAGGACACGCGGCGCAGGAACTCGGCGAAGAAGGAGTCCATCTCCATCCGGCTGATCGGTTGGCCCACGCACATGTGGATGCCCATGCCGAAGGTCAGATGGCCGGAGGCATCGCGCTCCATATCGAAGGAATCCGCGTCGTCGCCCCAGCGCGCGGGATCGCGGTTCGCAGCACCGGGGAAGACGATGAGCTTGGAGCCCGCGGGGATCGTCACCCCGCCGATCTCCACGTCCCGGCTGGTGGTGCGGAAGAAGGACTGGAAGGGCGAGTCGAAGCGGAAGCACTCGTCGATCGCGTACTTCATCAGCCCCGGGTCGGCGCGCAGCCGGGCGTACTGCGCGGGGTGGCGCGACAGGGCGACCAGGGTGTTGACGATCGCCAGCACCGTGGTGTCCAGGCCGGCGGAGAGCATCGCGCGCACCAACAGGGTCGCCTCCTCGTCGAGGATGTCCCCGGAGTCCGCGAACTCCCAGATCTGCGCGCCCATGCCCCCGGGCGCCAGGCGATCGCGAGCGCAGGCCTCCATCACCCATTCGACCACTCCGTCGGCGGCCTCGAAGTGTTCCCGGGCGACCTCGTTCATCGGCCCCATCCGGGAGAAGTTCATGGCGCCCTGCAGGATCAGCTTGGGGTCGCGGTCGGCCCGCGGGATGCCCACTGCATCGCCGAAGACGCGCAGGGTGAACCGTTTGGCCAGGTCGAACACGTCGAGGTCCACGGCGGCCGCGGCCTCTGCAGACCCCAGCACCTCGTCTAACAGTTCTCGCGCATAGGCGTCGAAGTCGGCGCGGCGGGCCCGCAGCCGGCCGGGGCTGATGACCGCCGACATGGCCTGGCGCATCCGGGTGTGGATGGGCGGGTCGACCTCCAGGATGCCCGGGCGCCAGAAGGCCGGGCGGTTGACCGCGTAGTTCGCCGGCCCCACCCCGGCCCCGGAGATGAAGGTCTGCCAGTCGTCGAGGATCGCGCGGACCTCGGCGTCGCGGCCGAAGGCGTAGACCCCGTAGCGCTCCAACCAGACCGCGGCTCCGGCCTCGCGCAGGCGGATCAGGAAGGGGTAGGGGTCTGCCAGGGTGGCGCGCGAATACGGGTCGTCGGGCAGGCTCGCATAGGCGTCGGCGGGCACGGGGGCGACGGCCTCCGGTTGGGCCGAGGCCTGGGACAGGAAGGCGGATTCGGCCGCTTGGGCGGTGGGTGCGGACTGCGGGGATGTGGTGCGGGATACACTCATATCCGTATATTACGAGGGCGATGTTCCCCTCGGGCTCGGGGGCCGGTCAACCGACCGGCCCGCACGCAGGTACGAGATCTGGACACCCGCGTGGTGTCGGGAGCCCTCCACCACGGCCTGCACCCCGTAGACCCGGGCGATCAGCTCGGTGGTCAGTACCCGCTCCGGAGTGCCGACGGCCCGCACCCGCCCATCCTGCAGGACGATCGCATCGTGACAGTATCGGGCTGCCAGGTTCAGATCGTGCAGGGCGGTGACAACAGTCAGACCGGAGTCGCGCAGTAGGGACAGAACCTCGAGCTGGAAGCGGATGTCTAGGTGATTCGTCGGCTCGTCGAGCAAGATCACCTCCGGTTCCTGGGCCAGGGCGCGTGCCACCTGGACCCGCTGCTGTTCCCCGCCGGACAACCGTGCCCAGGACCGGTGCCGCATTCCGACCAGGTCGACTCGCTCGAGAGCCGCCTCGACGACCTGGGAGTCGTATCCGGTCAACGCGCTGAATGCCCCGCGATAGGGTGTTCGGCCGATCGCCACGGCCTGTTCGACCGTGACATCGAGATGGGCGCTGGGACTCTGTTCGACAATCGCCAGACGGCGGGCGACCGCGCGACGCGATAGTTCGGCCAGCGGCACTCCCGCCAATTCGACGATGCCCGCCGAAGGCGCACGCAGTCCTGCCAGGATTCGCAACAGCGAGGTCTTGCCCGCCCCGTTCGGTCCCAAGATTCCCAGCATGCGGCCGGGGCGGGCGCTCAGATCGATGCCGTGCAGGATCCGGTTGCCCCCGCTGCCCCAGACGACTCCCCGAGCGGACAGCGCCGGTGCCGGAGTGACCGCCGCCTCGTCCGTGGCCACTCCGGTGGGCGCTCCGGTGGGCGCTCGGAGCTCTTCCCCGTTCATCGTGTCCCCTCCTTCTTCAGCACCAGGGCGAAGACCGGCGCACCCAATAGTGCGGTGATGACTCCCACCGGGATCTCGTGCGGGGCCAGGGCCCAGCGGGCCAGTGCGTCGACCCAGATGAGGAACACCGCACCGCCCAAAGCGGTCAGCGGCAACATGATCCTGTGTCCGGAGCCCGCCAGCAGGCGCACGATGTGTGGTACCAGCAGACCGATGAACCCGATCGCGCCGGAGGCTGCGACGGCCGCCGCGGTCATCAGCGCGGCCAGGACCATGAGGAGCCCCCGCATCCGAGCCACTGGAATGCCCAGCGAAGCGGCGGTGTCCCACCCGAAGGTGAAAGCGTCCAGCGCACCCGCACACCATACGACCGCGAACGCCGCGGGCACGATGACGATGGCGGCCACCGCCAGAGGCTGCCAACGCGCTCCGCCGAGGGAGCCAAGCAGCCAGTAGGTGAAACCCCGGGTGGCATCCGCGTCACCGGAGAGCATGAGAATGAGCGAGGTCAGGGCGGAGAAGAACTGGGAGACCAGCACACCGGTGAGCACGACCCGGGAGGGATTGGACGCGCGGCCACCGCCGATCAGGACCAGCACGATTCCGAAGGCCAGCAGGGCACCTGCGAATGCGCCGGTGGACAGGGACACCGCGCCTGCGCCGACCCCCAGCAACAGCACCGCGACCGCACCGGTCGACGCGCCCGAGGACACTCCCAGCAGGTACGGTTCGGCCAGCGGGTTGCGGGTCACCGCCTGCAGGACGGCACCGGACAAAGACAAGCCGACTCCCACGACGACTGCCAGGAGTACCCGCGGCAGCCGGGACTCCCAGATCAGTGCGTCGATGAGTGAGGAGGCGGCACCGGGGTCCGGCACCAGAGCGCCCAGGCCCAGATGACGGGCCAGAATCGCGACTACCTGGGAATAGCGGATATCCGCCGTACCGATGAGGCAGGCAGCGGGGATGGACACCAACAGGGCCACGGCGAAGATGGGGATCCAGAAGGCTGTGCCCATGCGGGCCGGGGCTGCAGTGCGCGGCGCCTCGGAGCCGGCGGCGGCATCAGCGGACACCACAGACGATGACATCGTCAAGGTACCTCCAGACGGGGGCGGCCTCTGAGAAGCCGGCGCAGGTCAGCGCCGCCAGATGGAAATCGAGCGGGGCCGGGGGCGTGGGTGGGCGGTCTGCGAAGCGACGGGCCCGCTCTGCCAGGTGACATGCGAACTCCGGCACCCCGGCCAGTTCCTCCCACCATTGGTCCCAGGTCAGGGCACCCGCGGCCTGATCGCGAGTCTGCGTCGCCAGGTCATCGGCCGCTGCGGCGGCTGACAGGAAGGGTTCGGCTACGGAGTCGTACCGCAGGTGGTCGGCGTCGAGCAGCAGACCGCCGGCGGGCAGAAGCCCGGCTGCACGGGTGTAGACGTCGACCAGCTGGGCCGGGTGCAGCCAGTGCAGAGCGGTCGAGGACACGACCGCTCCGATCGGGGGCAGGGCCTCGGCGGAGAGAAGCGCGGACACCGCCTCGGCCCAGCCGCAGCCGGCGAGGTCCGAGTCGAGCGGATGGAACCGTCTCGGATACGCCTCGGCCAGGTGAGTCGCGGCCAGGTGCAACAGAGCCGGGTCGTAGTCCACGCCGATCACGTGGACTCCGGGCAGCCGCTCGAGCACGCGCGCGGACAGGCTGCCCGGTCCGCAGCCCAGATCGAGCACTGTCAGGGCGGATGCGGTCGGAGCCTCTGCCCGACTGGTGAGCATGCGCACCACCAGAGCGACAACGGTGGAGAAGCGGTCCTCGCGCCGGTTGACCAGGGCCGCCTGCTGGGCGTCCCAAGCTGCGACCAGGCGGGCCGCAGCCGAGGTGGGGCCCCTGTCCGCTTCGGTGGGATCGGCCCCGGTGGGATCAAAAGCGCCGGATATCATCGACCCTCCTCATCTTGGATCTTCAGCAGCCCCTCGGACACGTGCTTGACCGCCTGGACACTGTCGAGCCCCGGGTCCATCTCCGGTCCCGAAATGGTGATGAACCGATTGTGTTTCACCGCATCCATCTGCTTGGTCAACGGATCGTTCTTGAGGAAGTCGATCTTCTCCTTGGCAGTGTCACCCGGGTATCCACGCGTCAGGTCGCCCAGGATGATGACATCGGGGTTCCGGTCGGCGACTTCGTCCCAGCTGACCTCCGGCCATTTGGTGTCACCGTCGTCGAACAGGTTCTTCGCTCCCACCATCTGGGTGACCGTCTGCGGCAGTCCGCCGGGCCCCGCTACGGACGGAGTCGCCTTCGACGCCGCGGTCGAGTAGAACCATACGAGTTTGGGTGTACCGGTGATCCTCTTCGCCTTGGCCACGGATTCATCGATGATCTTCCGTTGCTGGGCCACCAGATCTTCACCGGCCCGCTGCACATCGAAGATCCGCGAGATCTGCCCGACCTCGTCGAAGAGCATGTCGAAGTCGGCACCACCCTTGACGGACTCGTGGTAAGTGCAGTCGAACTCGGTCAGATAAGTGGGCACGCCCAGGTCCTGCAATTCCTGACGGGTGCCGGCGTTCTCCTCTTTGAAGAAGGAGGCGTAGGACGAATAGACGAAGTCCGGTTGGGTGTTCAGCAGAGTTTCGTGCTTGACGATCCCATCGGACAGCAGAGGGACCCTCTTATATGCCGCGGCAAGATCAGCGGGGATCGGGTTCGTCTGGTAGGCGGTGCCGGCCAGGCGGTCTCCCAATCCCAGGCGCAACATGAGTTCCGTGGCCGATTGGTTGAGGGACACGGCCCTCTGCGGTGAGCGCTCAACGGTGACATCGGTGCCACAGTTCGTGTACTTCAACGGATAGGCGGTGGCCCCGGAGGTTTTGGGAGCCGAGGGCGTCTGGCCGTCGGGATCCTTGTCCGCTCCACCGGAACAGCCGCAGAGCAGGAGGGCGACGGCGAGCGCCGGCAGTATTGATTTCAATCGCATACCCGATAAGGTATGCCCCCACATCGGTAGTAAACCAATGTTTATATGCGCAGGTGGCGATGAGTTCCACGGCGTTTCTGCGCGTGGTGTTCAAAGTTGCGGTGTGCAGAGTCGCAGGGTTCAGCCCAGTCCGTCGACGGTGGCGGCCAGGCGCTTGACTGCACGGGTCAGCTCTTCGTTCATGATCCGGGCGCGGTCGGGGGTTTTGAGCCGCATGAACAGTTTGAGGGCGAAGGTCTGGAGCTCCGGGGTGGCGGTCTGCGCATAGTCCTCGACCGTTCCCATCCCCTCGGATTCGAGCCAGGCCAGGATCGCGGCGCGGTCACCCTGGTTCATCCGGTCGAATGCCTCGGCGTCGTGCTCGCTCAGCCCCTCGGCCAGGCGGTCGCCCACCCGGGTGCGCATATCGGCCATGGCGGTCTCGACCAGGGCAGTGCGCTGTTCGGCCGGCAGCCCGGCGACCACCGCGTCGACTGCCGCGGTGGGGTCGACTGCCGCGGTGGGGTCGACTGCCGCGGTGGGGTCATCGTCGGCGAAGAACGCGGATCCCATTGCTTTCCTCCCAGGGTTCGTGCGGTCACCACCGGGCCCGGCGGCGACCGCGTCCATCCTACCGGCGCGAGGCTCCCGCACCTCCACGCGATTCTTCATAGACACCATCCCAGCGCGGAAACGACCTGTTGCAGCACGTCGTTTCCGCGCTCAGGTGGTGTCTATGCCTGCTCCCGCACCTACCCCCGAACCCTGAGCACCATCCGGCCCGCGCCCGCGTCGAGTTTCCGGTGCGCGGCGACGACCTCGGCGAAGGGTAGGACCTCCGGCTCGGCCACGCTGATCGTCCCGGCTGTAATCCCGGCCGAAACCGCTTCCAGGGCCACATGATCGGGTTCGACGATCATGCCCGTGAGTCGGATCCCGGCCGCTGCCGCCCGCTCTACCAGTTCGCTCTTGTCCCCCGAGGGCACGCTGACGACCAATCCACCCGGAGCTGTCACCCCGATCGCGCGCTCACTGTATTCGCCACCGACCAGGTCGATGACCACGTCCGCCGAATCGACCGCGTCCTCGAAGCGCTGCCGGGTGTAGTCGATCGCCTGGTCGATCCCAAGGTCCATCAGTCCCGCGAGCTTGCCCGTGGAGGCCGTGCCGATCACGTACGCGCCCCGGCTCTTCGCCAGCTGTACTGCGAACCGACCCACGGCTCCGCTGGCACCCAGCACCAGCACCCGCTGCCCGGCCCGCACCTCGGCCACGTCGACGACGATCTGATAGGCGGTGGTCGCCGGCAGCGGCACGGCTGCGGCCGTGCTCAGCGACAACCCTGCCGGAACCTCGACCAGCTGTCTGGCGGGCGCGGTGAGGTATTCCGAATAGGCCGCGGCCGGATAGGGGAAGCGCGGCATCCCATAGACGCGGTCGCCCACGTCAAAGCGCGTGACTCCCATACCCACCGCGGTCACGATCCCGGCCACGTCCCAGCCCAGGGGCAGCGGCGGGCCACCGGCCACAGCGCCCATTTTGCCGCCCTGCCGGGTCTTACCGTCCACGGGGTTGATCCCGGCGTAGTCGACCCGCACCTGCACCTCGGTGGGGACCGGTTCCGGGACGTCCACGGTCTCAAAGCGGAGCACCTCGGGCCCGCCGTATTCGCCGATGATCACCTGCTGCATCCGGTCCACCTTCGTCTTCCTCCCGCGATCTCACATCGTGTTCCATATTCGCCTGGCCCCCGCGGCTGCGAGAGGCTTGGACCAGCATCGCACGCCGCGGCACATTCCGCACCACGCGCATCCGGCTCCAAAGAAGGCTCCAAAGAAGAGGTCGTCCACCATGTCGCACACACCCGTCACAGACTCCGCCGCAACGCCGCTGGGAGGCGGCGAATCGCCGAACCCCCGGGCCGAGGCCGCAGCCGGCCTGCTCGTGCGCGCCCGCACCGCCGGCGATAAGTTGGACGCCCTGCCCGCGGAGGCCAAGCCCGGGGACAAGGCGGATGCCTATGCGGCTCAGGTGCTGATCGCCCAGGCACGGGCCGAGGACACCGCAGGGTGGAAGATCGCGGCGACCAGCATCGACGGGCAGCGGCACATCAACGTCCCCGGCCCCCTCGGCGGGCGCCTGCTGACCTCAGAGGTCTACGGCGATGGCGAGACCGTCGATCTGGGCAACAACGCCATGTGGCTGGCGGAACTGGAGTTCGTCTTCGTCTTCGCCCAGGACCTGGCGGCACGGCCTGAGGAGTACACGCGTGAGGAAGTGCTCGCGGCGATCGGCGAGCTGCGCCTGGGGATCGAGCTGCCCAGCAGCCGGTTCGTCGACCCCGCCACGGTCGGGGAGCTGGGCCTCATCGCCGACAATGCGTGCACCGGCGAGTTCGTCCTGGGGCCGGTCGTGGCCGCAGGCTGGGAGCCCGAGGTCCTGCCGCAGACCCGCGTCACCGTCACCGTGAGCGGCGTGGCCGCCGGGCGGGGCGAGGACGCGGCCGGCGCTCAGGCCACACCGGCCGGCACCGAATCAGCACAGCCCGGCGAGCCCCGGGTCTCCTACGGGATCGGCGAGAACGTCATGGGCGACCCGGTCGAGGCCCTCCGCTGGCTGGTCAACGAGCTGTCCGCCCTGGGCCATCCCCTGCACGCCGGCCAGTTCGTCACCACCGGCACCTGCTGTGCGCCGGTGCCGGTGAAACCCGGAGAGGCCCTGAGTGCGGACTTCACGGGCCTGGGCACCGTGGGGTGCAGTTTCGTTTAAGCGCATACCGGCAAACACCATCCTGGCGCGGAAACGACCTGCTACAACAAGTCGTTTCCGCGCCAGGATGGTGTCTATGCGCTCAGATGTCCAGGGCGCCCCTCACCGGGCCCAGGTGACTCCGCCGTCCACGGCGACGGTCGTGCCCACCACATAGTCGCCGGCGCGCGAAGCCAGGTAGATCGCGACCCCGGCCATGTCCTCGGGAGTGCCGATCCGCCCGGAGGGAATGCCCTGGGCCACGGCCTCTGACTGATCGCGGGCCTCGCGGTTCATGCTCGAGGGGAAGGCACCGGGTGCGATCCCGTTGACCACGATGCCGTCGTCGATCAGGTTCAGCGCCAGTTTCTTCGTCAGGTGGATGACCCCGGCCTTGGCCGCGACGTAGCTGTAATTGTCCACCGGGTTGATGCTCATCCCGTCGATCGAGCCGATGTTGATGACCTTGGCCAGGTGGTCCCCTGCCCGGCCCACGGCGCGCAGTTCGGGCGCGAGATCCTGGATCAGGAAGAACAGGGCCTTGACGTTGAGGTCCATGACCTTGTCCCAGCCGGATTCGGGGAACTCGTCGAAGGGCGCGCCCCAGGCGGCACCGGCGTTGTTGACCAGGATGTCGAGGGCCGATTCGTGTTCGCGGAACTTCGCCACGACCTCGGCGCGGCCGGCCGTGGTCGAGATGTCCCCGGGGATCGAAACGCAGGTGCCCAGTTCGGACAGTTCGGCGGCTGTCGCATCACAGGCCTCGGCCTTGCGCGCGGTGATGTAGACCCGCACCCCGGCGCGTACGAAGCCCTCGGCGATCATCTTGCCGATGCCGCGCGAACCGCCGGTGATGAGGGCGCAGCGGCCCTCCAGTGAGAACAGGGTCGAAATGTCCATTTTGCTCCTTTGCAGATGTCGTCCGGATCACTTTACCGCGGAACGCGCCCGCACCCAGATCTTGCGCAGTTCCTCGGCCCACAGCACCAGGGAGGCGCCCAGGGTCGCCACGACCCAGTCGGCCACGGACATCCCGGCGGTGCCGAAGGCCACCTGCAGGAACGGCACGTAGACCACCGCGATCTGCAGCAGCACGCTGATCGCGATCGCGCCCCACAGCAGCCGGTTGTGGAACAGGCCGTGGAAGGCACTGCCCACCCCGGAGCGGGCGTTGAACACGGAGAACAGATTGGCCAGCACCAGGGTGGTGAATGCGGTGGTGCGTGCCTCGTCCAGGCCGTCCACGCCGAAGGGCCCGATGGCCGGGATCAGGCCGCCCGGCAGGCACAGGTCCATCACCAGCAGCAGGCCGAAGGCCATGGTGAATCCGGTGGTGAAGATCGCGACCCACATGTTCCTGTCGATCACGCGCTCACTCCGCTTGCGCGGGGGCCGGCCCATCACGTCGTCAAGCTCGGGGTCCACGCCCACGGCCAGGGCCGGCAGCGTGTCTGTGACCAGGTTGAGCCACAGGATCTGCGTGGCCAGCAGCGGCACCGCCAGGGCCGCGCCGGTTTCCTCGGCGGCGGCGGTCAGGCCGATCACGCCCATCAGCACCACGCCGAAGAACATGCCCAGCACCTCGCCCATATTGGCGCACAGCAGGTAGCGCAGGAACTTCTTGATGTTGTCGAAGATCGTCCTGCCCTCGTGCACCGCGCGCACGATGGTCGCGAAGTTGTCATCGGCCAGCACCATCCGGGCGGCCTCCTTCGACACCTCGGTGCCGGTGATGCCCATTGCCACGCCGATGTCGGCGGCCTTGAGCGCGGGCGCGTCGTTCACCCCGTCGCCGGTCATCGCGACGATCTGGCCCTGGGCCTGCAGGGCGGAGACGATCTTGAGCTTGTGTTCGGGCGCGACGCGGGCGTAGACGGACACGTCCTCGACCGCCTGGGCCCAGCCGGCATCGTCCAGGGCGTCGAGTTCCCGGCCGGTCAGGGCCGGCGCATCGGGGGCGACGATGCCCAGCTGCGAGCCGATCGCCCTGGCCGTGGCCGGGTGGTCGCCGGTGATCATGACGACCCGGATGCCGGCCCGGTGGGCCTGCCCGATCGCGTCGCGGACCTCGGGCCGCGGTGGGTCGATGATCGCGACGGTGCCCAGATAGCACAGGTCTGATTCGTCGGCCTCGGTCAGTTCGGAGACCGTTCCGGCGCCGTGGCCGAGGTCCCCGCCGGCTGATTTTCTCGCAGCCGAGGTGCCGGCCGGGTTACTCGCAGGCGCAACCGCAGCAGGTTTGGCAGCCACGCCGATCGCGCGGTAACCCTGGGCGGACAGGGCCTCGATCCCGGCCAGGAGCTCGCGGCGCCTGGCCTTGTCCAGCACCACCGCATCATCGCCGACCTGCTCGGCGGTGCACCGGTCCAGCAGCACGTCCGGGGCGCCCTTGGACAGGATGACGCGGCGCCCTGACAGCCAGTGCAGCAGCGGGTCGTCGCCAGCTCCCGGATCACTGGCCGCGCCTGCCACGGCACCGTGTCCACCGGAAGCGGTCCCGCTCTGTTCCGCGGCCGCCACCTGGCCGACGGCCTCGTCCACATGGTGCAGGGTCGTCATCATCTTGCGCTCGGAGGAGAATGGGATGTCGTCGAGTCGGGTGGCGGGCAGGCCCGATGCACTCTCACGGGCGGCCGCCCGCAGTTGCGGCACCTTGTGCACGGCCACCAGGAAGGCCGCATCGGTGGGGTCACCGGTGATGTCCCAGCCGGCGGCCGTGTGGACCAGTTGCGAGTCATTGGCCAGGGCGCCCGCGCCCACGGCCAGGGCCGCCTCGCGCAGGGCCCGGGCGGCTCCCGCCCCGCCCACGGTCCCCTCTGAACCACTCGCGCCCGGGGCGCCGACTGAACCGGCCGAGCCGGACACACCAGCAAACCCGGCCGGCTCAGCGGGCGTCGCAATGGCCCCGCCCGCGGGGTCGTAGCCCACCCCGGTGAACTCCGTGGTGCCCGAGGCCGTGACGACGCGGGCGATCGTCATCGCGTTCTGCGTTAGCGTGCCCGTCTTATCGGTGCAGATGACCGAGGCACTGCCCAGGGTCTCCGCCGAGTTCAGGTTCTTCACCACGGCATTGCGCTTGGCCATCCGCTGCACACCCAGCGCCAGGACAACCGACAGGATGGCGGGCAGGCCCTCGGGCACCGCGGCCACGGCCAGGGACACGCCCAGCAGCAAGATCGTCACCCAGTCAGTCGCCGAATGCGGGGTCTGCACGATCGCGATCGTGAGCATGATGACGATGGCGATGATGACGACGATCCGACCCAGTAGCCCGCTGACGTGGTTGATCTCGCCGGTCAGCGGGGATTCGGTCTGCTCCGTCTGGTCGAGCAGGCCGGCCACATGACCCATTTCGGTGTCCATCCCAGTGGCGGTGACGATTGCCAGCCCGGTACCGCTGGACACCCCGGTGCCGCGGAAGACCATATTCGTCCGGTCACCCAGATCAGCGGGTTCGGCCAGGACGGCGGTGGACTTCTCCACCGGCGCGGATTCGCCGGTCAGAGCGGCCTCGGCAACCCGCAGCGCCGAGGCGTGGAACAGTCGGGCATCAGCGGCCACCTGGTCGCCCTCGGCCAGGCACAACACATCGCCCGGCACCACATCGTGACCGGGAATGGTCTGACGCCGGCCGTCGCGCAGCACGGTCGCACGGGCCTCGGTCATCGAGGCCAGGGCCGCGACGGCATCCGCCGCCTTGGATTCCTGGACCAGCCCGATGACCACGTTGAACACGACCACGAGGACCACGACCAGCGCCTCGATCGGCGCACCGTGAGCGCCCTCGAGCGCCCAGGCCCCCACCGAGATGACCGCGGCGATGAGCAGGAGGATGACCAGGGGGTCCTTCAGCTGCGCCAGAATCCGTTTGATCAGGGGCGTCCGGCCGGCCGATCTGAGTTCATTGGGGCCGTGTTCGGCCAGCAATGCGGCGGCTCGATCACCCGACAGGCCAGCATCGCGTTTCACGTGAAACGCGGTCGCGACAGCCTCGGCTTCGAGCAGGGTCGGGTCGGTAACGGATGCATGGGCGGTGTCGTTGACGGCCATGCGGCCAGCCTACCGAGGCGGCTCACGGCTCGCCGGGTCGCTTGCCGCCTGGAAGCCCCGGTCTCGCTGGACGGACCACGCCGGATGTCGAGCGGATCACTATCACGCTCAGTAGCATGCTACTCTTGCTTCGTCGGTTCCCCACCCGACGATTCACAGGGACGACGACGAATCGGTGAGCAGCGCGGAGGGGCGGCCACAAGAAAGTACGGCTACACCAATGAGGGAATGAGCTATGACATCTCGCACGCAAACCGCCCATGACGCACCCCGCCTCGCCGGCCACGCCGTCGTCGAACAACTCGTCGAGTACGGCGTCGACACCGCCTATGCGGTCCCCGGTGAGAGCTACCTGGCCGTGTTGGACGGAATGTACGAACACGCCGACGAGATCCGCCTCGTCACGGCCCGGCAGGAGGGCGGCGCCTCGATGATGGCCGCCGCCTACGGCCGTGCCACGGGCCGGCCCGCCGCCTGCCTGGTCACCCGCGGCCCCGGCGCCACCAATGCCAGCATCGGCGTACACGTCGCCTCCCAGGACGCCAGCCCCATGCTCCTGCTGGTGGGCCAGGTCCCTGAGCACAACCGCGAGCGCCGCGCCTTCCAGGAGATCGACTACGCCGCGATGTTCGGCACCATCGCCAAGGAAGTCGTCGAAATCCACGATCCGAACCGCGTCCCCGAACAGATGTCCCGTGCCATCGCCGCGACCACCGCGGGCGAGCCCGGCCCCGTGGTCGTCGTCCTGCCCGAGGACATGCTGATGACCGAGACCTCGGCGCCGGTGGTCAGGACCGCAGCGGTCAGCCGCCCGATCCCCGCCCCCGCCGACGTCGAGCGCGTCGTCGCGGCCCTTGCCGCCGCCGAGCGCCCCGTGATCGTCGCCGGGCGCAACAACTGGAATGAAACCACCAGGACCGCCCTGGCCTCCTTCGCCGAGGCCTCGCAGATTCCCGTGGCCACGGCCCTGCGCTGCCAGGACGTCATCGACAACCGGTCTGCGGCCTATATCGGAACCCTGGGTCTGAACACCACGCCGGGTCTGCCCGCCGTGGTCGAACAGGCGGACCTCGTCGTCTTCCTCGGCTCGCGACCGGATGCCCAGACCATGGGCGATTTCTCGCTCCTCACGCCGCCGCGTCCGGCCGCCACCATCGTCCACGTCTACTCCGACGGCAACGCGCTGGGGCGTGTCTACGCCGCCGACATCGCCCTGCCGGTGTCCCCTGAGGAATTCCTCGCGGCCCTCCCGGCCCGCGTCGAGCCGGCCGGCGACCGCGCCGCCTGGCTCACGCTGACCGCGGATGTGCGCCGGAACTACCAGCCGCTGAACGACGACGATGCGGTTGCGCGCGACTTCATGGCCGTGTTCAACGAGGTCATGCCCGAGGACACGATCATGACGTGCGGCGCCGGCAACTACACCGCCTGGGCCCAGCGCCACCGTTCCTTCACCACCTATCCCGCACAGCTGGCCACGCAGAGCGGCTCAATGGGTTACGGCATTCCCGCCGGTGTCGCCGCGGCGATCCAGTACCCGAACCGCACGGTCGCGACCTTCGCCGGCGACGGCTGCTTCATGATGACCGGCCAGGAACTGGCCACCGCAGCCGGTGAGAACGCCGATCTGCTGGTCGTCGTGGTCAACAACAGCCGCTACGGCACCATCCGCGCCCATCAGGACCGCGAATTCCCCGGCAGGGTCAGCGGCACCGATCTGCACAACCCCGATTTCGCCCAGCTGGCACTGGCCTACGGCGCACAGTCGACCCAGGTGCGCACTCCCGAGGAGTTCCGCACCGCACTGAACGAACTGGGTACTGCCTCCGGCCTGCGCCTGATCGAGGTGCTGGTCCCGTGAGCGTCGTTCCCAGTACTGCAGCGGAGATCGCACAGACCCTCGACCTGGCCCAGGACGCCGCGACCGTCTGGGGCGCATACGCCCCGGCTCGCCGCGCCGAGGTCCTCGAGGCCATCGCCGATGCCCTCGACGCCGCGGCGGACAGGTTGATTCCCGTCGCCGTGGCCGAAACCAATCTCACCACGGACCGTCTATCCGGTGAGCTCAAGCGCACCACCTTCCAGCTGCGCATCTTCGGCGAGGTCCTGCGCGAGGGCGGCTTCTTCGACGCGCGCATCGACCACGCCGACGCGGACTGGCCGATGGGTGCCCCGCGGCCCGACGTCCGGCGCACGCTGATCCCGCTGGGACCGGTCGCCGTGTTCTCGGCCAGCAACTTCCCGTTCGCCTTCTCGGTCGCAGGCGGGGATACCGCCTCGGCCCTGGCCGCGGGCAATCCCGTCATCGTCAAGGCGCACTCAGGACATCCGGAGCTGTCCGCCCTGACCGGTGAGATCGCCGCCGAGGCGATCGCCGGGCAGGGGGCGCCGGCGGGGCTTCTATCGGTGGTCTACGGCACCCAGGCCGGTGTTACCGTGCTGCAGGATCCGCGGATCAAAGCCGGTGCCTTCACCGGTTCCATCCCCGGCGGCCGGGCGCTGTTCGATATCGCCGTCTCCCGGCCCGAGCCCATCCCGTTCTACGGTGAGCTGGGCAGTGACAATCCGGTCTTCGTCACCAAGGCGGCCGCCGGGGAACGGGCCGAGGAGATCGTCGACGGGTTCATCGGATCCTTCACCGGCAGCGCCGGGCAGCTGTGCACGAAGCCGGGGATGCTCATCGTCCCGCGGGAATCGACGATCGTCGAACTGCTGCGCACGAAGTCCTATCCGCCGGCGGCCGCGCTGCTCAACGGCCGAATCCAGGACGGCTACGTCGCCGCCCTGACCGCGCTGCAGAATCACGCCGATGTCCGGGTCCTGCACCAGGACGCCGACGCCTACGCCGACCCGCCCACACCCACGCTGCTGCACACGGACTCCGCCGCGGTGCTGGCCGATCCCGCGACGCTCCAGGAGGAGTGCTTCGGGCCGGCCTCGCTGATCGTGGAATACGACGATGAGAGCGAACTCGTCGAACTGGCCGCGACCTTCGCCGGACAGCTCACCTCGTCCATCCAGGGCACCGACGATGACGAGGTCACCGAACTCGTCGCCGTCCTGTCCCGGATCGCCGGGCGCGTGTTGTGGAACCAGTGGTCCACCGGACTGTCGGTCACCTATGCCCAGCAGCACGGCGGACCCTACCCGGCGACCACCGCGGTGACCACGACATCGGTGGGCACCGCGGCCATCGAGAGGTTCCTGCGGCCCGTGGCCTACCAGGGCTTCCCCGACCGGCTGCTGCCGGAGCAACTGCGCGAGGACAATCCCCTGCACGTGCCCCGGCGCGTGGACGGCGAACTGTCCGCACGCGGCTGATCCCCTCCCCGCTCAGCGAGCGGCGCCTGCCCGGGCGATCCCGGGCAGGCGGCCCCACCCCTTCGAATCCACACAGAATCCGCTTCTGGTCAAAGGAGACACTAGCGAATGGAAATTCAGGCCATTCTCGGAGTCCTGATCGTCGCCGCCGCGATGATCCTCTTCGTCTTTGAAAAAATCCCGATCGCCATCACCGCTGTCGGCGCATCCCTGCTCATGTGGGCGATCGGCGCCCTCGACGTCAAGGACGTCTACGCGCCCTTCGGCAGTCAGGTCACCATCTTCGTGGCCGCCATGATGATCGTCGGCAGTGCACTATTCAATACCGGCGCCATCGACATCGTCGTCGGCTGGTTCCAGAAGAGCGGGATCGAAAAACGCCCCCGCCTGCTGGTCGCGGCCATCACCCTGGTGACGTCCTTCCTGTCCGCATTCCTGTCCAACAGCGCCGTCATCGCGATCTTCCTGCCGCTCATCGCGGTCCTGGCGGCGCGGTCGACGCGCAAGATGAACGTCCAGTTGCTCGTGCTGTCCGCCGGGATCGGCGCCGCCATCGGCGGCCTGGCCACCCTGGCCGGTTCGTCCTCGCAGGTCGTCACGCAGGGCATCCTGCAGGAGACCGAGGGCGCTACGCCGATGCACCTGTTCACCCTGACCGCGGTGGGCGCTCCCCTGGTCGCGATCACGGTGCTCTACATGTCCACCATCGGCTACAACATCGGCAGCAAGGTGCTGACCAGCCCCATCCCCAGCACCTTCTCCGCGATGGGTGAGGACAAGCCGTCCGACGATAAGCCGACCAAGGGCGTCAACTGGCGGATGCCGTTCTCCGCACTCGCGCTGGTCGTCATCATCGTGGCCTTCGCAATGGGCGCGGACATCGCGATCGTCGCCATGATCGGCGCGGTCGTCATGGTCCTGACCCGCTGCCTGCCACTGCCGGATGCTCTCAAGTCGATCGACTGGAACACCATCATCATCCTCAGCGCCGCGCAGGCCTTCGGCGGCGGTCTGACGAAGTCCGGCGGCGGCCAGCTCATCGCCGACTGGGTCTCCGGCACCCTGGGCAAAACCGCAGGTCCGTGGCTTGTGCTGCTGGTCCTCAGCGTCGTCGCCATGATCCTGACCAGCTTCGCCTCCAACACCGCGCTGACCGCGATGTTCGTCCCGATCTCCATGTCGGTGGCCGGCTCCCTGGGACAGAATCCCACCAGCTGGGCCGTCATCCTGACCATCGCCTGCTCCATCGCGATCTTCACTCCGGTCGGCACCCCGTGTATGACCCAGACCATGGTCGCCGGGATGAGGTACACCGACTACGTCAAGATCGGCCTGCCGCTGGCCTTCATCCTGATCATCGCAGCGGTCTTCATCGGCATGGTCGTCTATCCGTAGACCGGCCGTCCACTGACAGGCCCCATTTCCGCCGGCGGCTGCACCCGGTCGCCGGCGGACCCCACCATTTGAAAGGCATACCCGTGAACGCTACCGATTCCGCTCCGGACAACCGCCCCCTCGTCATCGGCCTGGGCCCCGTCCCGCCGGCCGAGGTCGAACCCACTCTGGGCTCCGGCATCCGCTTCGAGCCCAATCCGGGGCCGGCCGACCTGGCCGGCGCCCAGGGCGCCATCGTGCGCGCCTCGGCCCAGATCGACGAGGCGGCGATCGCACAGCTGCCGGCGCTGCAGGTCATGGCCCGCAACGGAGTCGGCTACAACAACATCGACGTGGCCGCCGCCACCGCACACGGCATTCCCGTGTGCATTACCCCCGGCAGCAACACCAGGGCCGTGGCCGAGGGCGCCTTCGCCCATATGCTGCACCTGGTGAAGAACCTGGCGCCGTTCACCGCGCTGGTCCGCGAGGGCCGCTGGGATGAGCGCACCACGATCCCGATGGGCGACCTGGACGGCGCGACCCTGGGCATCATCGGCTTCGGGCGGATCGGCAGGCTGGTCGCCCAGATGGCGGAGGTCTTCGATATGAAGGTCCTGGCCTACGATCCCGTGGCCGAGGTCCCGGCCGAACTCGACGCGAGCCTGGAGACGATCTACGCGCAGTCCGATATCGTCTCGCTGCACCTGCCGCTGTTGGAGTCGACCCGCAATATCATCGATGCCACGGCACTGCAGGCGATGAAGCCGGGAGCGATCCTGCTCAACGTCAGCCGTGGCGGCCTGATCGACGAGGACGCGGCCCTGGCCGCCCTCGAGTCGGGCCATTTGGCCGGTGTCGGCCTGGACGTCTTCGAGTCCGAACCGCCGGCCGACCACGGCCTGTACCAGCATCCGAACACCGTCCTGACCCCGCACATGCTGGGCATCAGCAAGAAGGCGGCACACGCAAACTACGTGATGGCAGCGCAGATCGTCCGCGATGTGCTCGAAGGCAAGGAGCCCACCACCGCGGTGAGCCCGGAATAATCCGGACCCCCAGAGTGGTAAACGGCCGCTGGGCCGCACGAATCCTATTGGAAAGCAGGTTGTGATTTGACTACCACGCTCGACGTGGCCCAGCGGTTCCGCAACGATGAGATGACCCTCGGCGCCTACGTCTCAGACGCCTCTATCTTCCGGCGCCGGCCCAGGGCCGTCTTCGAACCGGACTCGATGGCGGATATCCGCGAGGCCGTGGCCTACGCCGGTGAACAGAACTGGCCGGTGACCGTGCGCGGGGGCGGAACCTCGGTGGCGGGAAATGCCATTGGCGATGGACTCATCATCGACCTCTCCCGCAACTTCAACCGGGTCATCGAGATCAACCCGCAGGCGCGCACCGCCCGCATCCAACCGGGCATCGTGTGCGACGACCTGCGCGAGGCCGCAGCGGAATTCGGCCTGACCTACGGGCCCGACCCGTCCACCCACAATCGGGCGACGGTCGGCGGGATGATCGCGAACAACGCCTGCGGCTCGCACTCCCTGGCCTGGGGCACCGCTGCGCAGAACGTCGTCGAACTGACCGTGCTGCGACCCGACGGCAGACCCGTCACCCTGTTCAAGGGCGGGACCACGGACCCGGACCTGGACGCCGAACTACACGCCCTGGTCGATGCGAACCTGGCCCGGCTGCGCACCGAACTTGGACGCTTCCCCCGGCAGGTCTCCGGCTACGGCCTGCACTACCTGCTGCCGGAGAACGGCTTCGATGTGGCCAAGGCCTTCGCCGGGTCCGAGGGCACCCTGGGCATCATCGTCGAGGCCGTGGTCCGGTTGGTCGAAGTGCCCGCGGCCAAGGCCCTGGCCGTGCTGGCCTTCCCCACCGTATTCGACGCCGCCGCGGCGGCTCCCCTGACCAGGGCCCCGGGCGTGGCCACGTCCGAGGGCATGGGCGGGGATCTGCTCGATGTGCTCAAGATCAGCCAGGGCGAGCACGCCGGCGACATCCTGCCAGGCGGCACCGCCGAGGTCCCCGGCGGTGACCGCCCTGCCGGTGGCTGGCTCTACTGCGAGACCACCGGTGTCACCGCAGCCGAGGCCGACCGCCGGGCCCGGGACCTGGTCGCCCGGTTCTCCGGCGGGGACTCCGGCATCGTCGCATCCACCATCGTGACCGACCCGACCGAGATGCGCGCCCTGTGGAAGATCCGTGAATCCGCCGCCGGACTGGTCACCCGCCTGCCCGATGGCGGTGCCGCCTGGCCGAACTGGGAGGACTCCGCGGTTCCCCCGGAGAACCTCGCCGACTACCTGCGCGAACTCTACCGGCTGCTCGACACGCACGGCCTGCGCGGCATCCCCTTCGGCCACTTCGGCGAGGGCTGCGTGCACATCCGCATTTCCTTCGATCTGGGAACGCCCGCCGGCGTCGAGGTCTTCAACGCCTTCATGCACGATGCCGCCGCTACGATCGGCCGGCTGGGCGGCTCCCTGTCGGGTGAGCACGGCGACGGCAGGGCCCGCTCCGCCCTGCTGCCGGCCATGTACTCCGCTGACATGCTGGCCCTGTTCGCCGGCTTCAAGGCGATGTTCGACCCGGATGGCTCCCTCAACCCGGGCGTGCTGGTCGATCCCGAACCCGTCACCCAGGGCATCCGGCCGGGCCCGGGCGGGCGTACTCGGGAGTTCATCCCGCTGCACGCGCTGAGCCGCGATCAGGGGTCGATCGTCAATGCGGTCAACCGCTGTGTCGGTGTTGGCTCCTGCCGTTCCATGGACGGGGCCATGTGTCCGTCCTTCCAGATCACCCACGACGAGGTCCATTCGACCCGGGGACGCGCCAGAGTCCTGTCCGAACTATTCCGCGGCGAGACCTACCCCGACGGGGTGAAGTCCGAGCAGGTCAAGGACGCGCTCGACCTGTGCCTGTCCTGCCACGCGTGCGCCAGCGAATGCCCGGTCAACGTCGACATGTCCACCTACAAGTCGGAGTTCCTCAACCAGCACTTCTCCGGGCGGATGCGCCCCATGTCGCACTACTCGATGGGCTGGCTGCCGTGGACGTCGAACATCCTGCACAAGATCCCCGGCCTGGCCTCACTCGTGAGTGCCGCCATGTCGGTGCGCCCAATCGAGTGGACCGTCATGAAGCTGGGCGGCGTGGACGCCAGCCGCTCCATGGTGAGGTTCGCCCCGCGCAGTTTCCAATCCTGGGCGAAGCGGGCCGGCCGACGCGCCGCCAGGCCCCAGCCGGCCGGGCAGCCGGCCGGCCGCGGCACACGATCCGGGACCTCGGCGTCGCATAGCGGCAGTGGACGGATCGTCCTGTGGCCCGACAGTTTCACCAATCATCTGGAGGCCGGGGTCGCGCAGGATGCGTACACGGTCCTCACCGCGCTGGGCTATGAGGTGATCGTGCCGCAGGGCTTCGTGTGCTGTGGCTTAACGTGGCACTCCACCGGGCAGCTGACGCAGGCACAGCGGGTCATCACGCAGACCTACGACCGGCTGGGCGATCTGGTCGACGGGCGCACACCGGTGGTCGTGCTCGAACCCTCCTGTGCCTCGATGCTGGCCGAGGAAGCTCCCGAACTGCTGGCCGACGATCCTCGGTCAGCCCGCCTGGCCGGGCAGATCCGCACCCTGGGCGAGGTCGTCGCCGAGCACGTCGGAAAGGATTCCTGGCCGTTCGGTGAGCTGCCCGTTCCCGCGCTATCGCAGGTGCACTGCCATGAACGCTCCCGCCGGGCCCACGGTGGGACCGCCGAGGTCCTCAACGCCCTGGGCGTCGACGAGGCGGAGATCCAGACCGGCTGCTGCGGACTGGCGGGCAATTGGGGATTCGAACCCGGCCACGCGGACATGTCACGTGAGCTGGGCGAACGCGAGCTGCTGCCGCGCGTCCGCGAATTGGAGTCGAGTTCGATGGTCCTGGCCGACGGCTATTCCTGCCGGACCCAGATCCGCGAGGGAGTCGCCGGCACCGAGCATCAGGATAAACAGGGAATGCACCTGGCCCAGGTACTGCGCAGGGCCCTGGGGCCCCAGAGCTGATGGGCTTATCCGGGCCGGATGCGGTTCCGGGTGCGTTCTAGCCGGCGATGAAGCCCGTGCCCAGTGCCGCCCAGAGGCCCTGCGGGTCGCCGTCCTCACCGGCGCGGTGCAGTGCCTGTTCGATCAGGAGCACCGCAGTGGTCTCCAGATGAGCCCGCATGGCCTCCCCTGCTCCTGCCGGGTCCCCCGCCACGACTGCCCCGATGATCGGGTCGTGTTCGGTCAGAATGCTCGAATAGTCTCGGGCATCGCCGGCTGTGGATGCGCCCAACAGCCGGGTATTGGTCCGTAGATTGTCGATGACGGTACGCCCGCGGCCCATCAGAGCCGTGTCCAGGATCAGCCCGTGCAGCCGTTGATCGTAGGCGAAGAAGAGCTTCTCGTCGTCCAGTTCGGCCGCAGCCACCATGCCGGCACGGAGTTCGTCCGCGACCTGGGTGAATTCGTCTGCGCGCCACAGTGCCGCCCGGCGCGCAGCCGGCACTTCCAAGGCGATTCTGATGCCGAAGATCTCCGCCACATCCTCCGGGCGGGTGCGCTTGATGAGGAACCCACGATTCTTCTTGATCACGACCAGGCCGGCGTCCTGCAGTCGCAGCAGAGCATCGCGCACCGGAGTGCGGGAGATGCCCAGGTCTTCGGAGAGCTGATAGACGCTGTACATGTGATCCGGGACCATGGAGCCGTCGACGACGGAGGTCCGGACGTGATCCATTACCCGTTCGGTGAGCAGCGGTTTCCGCGCAGGTTCCATAGACGCCACCCCTTGATTCTATCCGCCCGTGAATGCACTGATGGCCCCCTGGCGAGCACATCCACACGGGGTGGCTACAAGCCAGAAGACCATCAGATATTAAATTAATTGCGGCGGTGACCTACTCTCCCACACACTCCCGCATGCAGTACCATCAGCGCAATCGGGCTTAGCTTCCGGGTTCGGAAAGGGACCGGGCGTTTCCCCAACGCTCTCACCACCGCAAAACCACAGGACACACAGAAATGCGTGACTGGATCGTGCAGTGAAACTAGCAGACGTGAACACCAACCCCACACAGGGCTGTGCGCGCGGACCCCACGGCCCGACTCTCAAACGCTCAATCGTTGTTTACCTTGTGTTACCCAACCCACCACACACCCCACACAGGCACAAAACCCACATGAGTCGTGTTGTTTGGGTGAGTGAACGGTGTATTAGTACCAGTCAGCTCCAATGGTTACCCATCTTCCACATCTGGCCTATCAACCCCATCATCTCTAGGACACCTTAAAGGAGACCTCATCTCGAAGCAGGCTTCCCACTTAGATGCTTTCAGCGGTTATCCCTCCCGAACGTAGCAAACCAGCCATGCCCTTGGCAG